>CAWCBX010000038.1:0-16116 GCA_963793595.1 uncultured Gammaproteobacteria bacterium
GTGATCGATTGACGAGTCGGTGGCCACGGGGTTGATTTGAGCATTGATCATGCTGGCCAGTTCTTTCAGTTCCTGCTCGCGGAACTCGGTGGTAGCGCTGAACTGTTGGCGAATTTTCTCACCCTGGGGCTCGCCCAGATCTAGTAGTTCGAGCAGTTGCAGCACGATGCCAGCGGATTTATTACTGCTATCGAGATTATCAAAGTTTTCATTGATGAGCAGGGACAGCTTCTGGATATACACACTGATCGAACCACGATCCTGGCCATTGGCGACCGAAATGAGCAGTTCCGAGCAGATATCTTTCAACTGCCCACGTTGAGCCGCGTTAAAATGAATATTTTGCAATAATTCAAGCATCAGCATGATCGGGTCGGAACGACGCGGCTTTATGCCTGCCTGCGGATCATCTAGCGAGGCGACGATGTCGGTAAGCTGGTCGAGCGCCTCGGCCAGCTTGGCGTCGCGCTTTTCCCGCGACAGTGTCTGAATGACGCGCAAATGCGAGTCCAGTCGGGTATTCAGACCACGCCCGGCAATGCTCAAACGACCAATGGTTTTACGTAGTAACGCCTCGATTTGCGTCCACTCGTGCTCGCGCGCTGCGAGATCATCGAGAACGTCTTGATATTTGGATTTCCAGTCGGTATTTTCTGCCAACTTGTCTAACATCAACTCGGTTTCCTCTTCGCTAACCTGCCACTGCAGGTTGGCTCCATTTTTTTGCCGGGTAACTGTGGCTTTAAAGTTATCGGCTAAGAGTCGGGATTTATAAGTAAAATAATGGAAAATTTGATCTTTATTTGTACGCTAGATCGATTGTCAGATCCCGGATCCTATGGATTTTCACTCGATTGCGGTGATGACCGCGTAGCAGGCTTCGTGGTAAAGCGTGATGGTGAGTGTTTTGCCTATCGTAATAGCTGCCCGCATACCGGGTCACCGCTGGACTGGGTTGAGCACCAGTTTCTCGATATCGAGGGGGCGTTGATTCAGTGCGCGGTGCATGACGCGCGTTTTTTGATCGACACGGGTGAATGTATTTTCGGCCCCTGCCCGGGGGCAAGCCTCGAATCCCTGCCAATCAGGATCGATGGCGGTAATATTTATCTGCTCGGCGTTGCATAAAGATCGTACTCGTCGGCGCCGGTGATTTCGACCTGGCAGAATTCACCGAGGGGTAACTCGGCGTCGGTAGCGATGTGTACCAGTCCGTCGATCTCAGGTGCATCCGCATAGCAGCGGCCGATATAGCCCTGTTCCGACCTGGTCTCGACCAGAGCCGTTACCTGTTGACTGATACGTTGTTGTAATTTGGCGGTGCTGATCGCCTGTTGTTTGAGCATGAAGCGATGGTACCGTTCCTGTTTGATTGTCTCCGGCACATGGTTGGACAAGGCGTTGGCAGCGGCGCCATCGACTGCGGAATAAGTGAAACAGCCGACCCGGTCTAGCTGTGCGACCTCGAGAAAATCGAGCAATTCATCGAAGTCGGCGTCGGTTTCGCCCGGAAAACCGACGATAAAAGTGCTGCGAATCACGAGTTCGGGGCATATTTCACGCCAACTGAAAATTCGTTCCAGTACGCGATCACGGTTTCCGGGGCGTTTCATCGCCTTGAGAATCTTTTTGCTGGCATGTTGAAACGGGATGTCGAGATAGGGCAGGATGGCACCGTCTGCCATCAGGGGAATCACGTCATCGACGTGCGGATAGGGGTAAACATAGTGCAACCTTATCCAGACCCCGAGCTGTCCCAGGGCACGGGTTAAATCGAGAAACCTTGTTCGCAGTGGCTGTCCTTGCCAGAATCGGGTCTGGTATTTGCAATCCACGCCATAGGCGCTGGTGTCCTGTGAAATCACCAGAATTTCGCGCACGCCGGCATCGACCAGAAGTTGCGCCTCGTCCATGACTTCATCGATCGGCCTGCTCACCAGGTCACCCCGTAGTGACGGGATAATACAAAAGCTGCACCGATGATTGCAGCCCTCGGATATTTTCAGGTACGCATAATGTCGTGGTGTCAGCCTGACACCCTGCTTTGGCACCAGATCTAGAAATGGGTCATGCGGAGCCGGTAAATGCCGGCGTACCGCCTGCATGACCTCGTCCTTGGCCTGCGGGCCGGTAACCGCAAGCAATTGTGGAAAGCGCGCATTGATCATTTCAGATCTGGCGCCGAGACAGCCGGTCACGATCACCCGACCGTTTTCCTGCAACGCTTCATCGATGGTGTTGAGTGATTCTTCGACCGCGGAATCGATGAAGCCACAGGTATTGATAATAACCATGTCGGCGGCATCGAAATCGGGCACGATGTCATACCCCTCGACACGCAACTGGGTAATAACCTGTTCCGAATCAACGCTGGCCTTGGGACAGCCGAGGCTGACAAAGCCAATTCTGGGTGCATTCGCCGTCATTGCCGGATCAATCGACGCGTTAACGAACCCTGATCACAGGACCAGGAAATGATTAACTGATCCAGTTTATGTGCGGGTAGCGGAGCAGGCGGAAACCAGGGGTAGGTGCGTGGGTGTTTCAATCCGGTCATATAGCTGAGATAGACGACGCATTATCCTTGAAATTGTGATGCAGCGCAAAATTGCGGTGCTATCCTCACTGGATGAAGTGCGTGATCCATGATTTAATCCTCTATGTCAGCAGATAACGGTAACACCATGAATATTCTGAAATTGCTGTTTGCACTTTTTATTCTCTCCAGCCTGTCGTTTGTGGCGCGTGCCGAGATCCAGGATCAGGGCTTGAGCTCGATCATGGATATTATCGATAAAGCCATTGCCGAGCTTAACCGGAAAGTCGACGATGGTACCGAAATCGATCCCGCAGTGCTCGAGAATGCGTCCGCTACCGTGATCAATCTGTCGCGCACCCTGGGCACCCTGAGTTATTCACGCCTGCAATGCGGCGAGGCGGCAGTACTCGCGGAATTTACCCAGCGCGTGCAGCTAATGCCGGACGCAACCCGCGACCCCATGCGTGATGCTTTTCAGGAGGGTTTCGATAAAAGCAAGGAGGAAACCCCGATATTGTCACAGGACGAATGTGAACGCCTGACACGCTCGCGCAAGCGGACTGAAAGTCAAGTCGATGCCAATGTTGACGCAGATAAAAACACTACCAAGACAGCCGAACCCACTGCAGAGGAAGTCGAAGAGGTACTGTCGCCTGAAGATCCCAGGTTTCGTCATTTGCGCATCGCCGAGTTAACCGGCCAGCTGGCCTATAAGCGAAAGTTTTGCGAGGATGAAACGGTTTTTAATCGGGATTACAACGACTATCTCGAATCGATCCCCACAGAGTATCGTGAAGAGGTGAAAACGGCTTACTGGAAAGGTTACAAGCACGGCAAACGCCTGCACAAAAATCTCACACTGGAACAGTGCTAATCGTCGAGGTAACTACTGATTAGCAGGTAAATTCCGGGAATCAGCAAGGCCGCACTCGCTAGCGGCACGAGTAACTGCCCGCCACCAACCATGATCGGTGCGATGCCGTCCAGGCCCAGAATAACGCTCGCGCTGATGACAAAACTG
Source organism: uncultured Gammaproteobacteria bacterium (assembly GCA_963793595.1). GTDB lineage: Bacteria > Pseudomonadota > Gammaproteobacteria. Next base: position 3,561 of record CAWCBX010000038.1, read on the forward strand.
CCCCCGATGATGGCGCGTATGCTGCGTCGATTGGCCCTTCTTATTTCGTGTTTCAGGGCGTCGAGCTGGTTCGACCTCAATTCGACCCTGAGCTCGTCATTAGCGATTCGGTCCAGCGCCTTGAAGGCGATCTGGGGCAAATCGGGCAGGTGCTCGGCGATGAAAGGCAGGTTTTTCTTCATGCCCTTGACCAGGGCGCGCATGCCCAGTTGCTCGGATAGCCATTGTTCGATGAATGGTTTGGCCGTATCCCAGAGATCAAGCTGAGGGTATAGCTGGCGGCCGAGACCCTCGATATGCAGGAACGTTTTCTCCAGCAATAACAGCTGTGGCTGAATTTCCATGTTGAACGCGCGTGCGGTCTGAAACAGACGCAACAACAACTGACCGAATGAAATTTCTGCCAGCGGGCGTTGGAACATGGGTTCGCATACACTGCGTATACTGGCTTCGAATTCATCGATCCGGGTGTCGTGATCAACCCATCCCGAATCAACATGCAGTTCGGCGACACGACGATAATCACGGTTGAAAAACGCACTGAAATTTTCCGCAAGATAACGCTGATCACTAACCGACAATGACCCCATAATGCCAAAATCGACCGCGATATATTTAGGGTCCTCGGGATTCTCGGTGGCGACGAAGATGTTGCCGGGGTGCATATCGGCGTGGAAGTAGTTATGCCGAAAAATCTGCGTGAAGAATATCTCTACGCCCTTGCGCGACAGTATTTCCAGGTTAGTTCCCTGCGCCTGCAACTGTTTGATATCAGACACTGCAATGCCGCTGATGCGTTCCATTACCATTACTTTCGGACGGCAGTAATCCCAGTGCACGAAGGGTACGTAGAGGTCAGGCGAACCCTCGAAGTTACGTCGTAGTTGATTTGCATTGGCGGCTTCGCGAACCAGGTCGAGTTCATTCAGGATAGTAGTTTCGAATTCACGCACGACCTGAATCGGCTTAACGCGCTTCGCTTCATCCCAGTAGCGATCCGCCAATCTGGCCAGTAACATGAGCACCTCGATATCCTGACGAATCTTGTGCTCGATTCCCGGGCGTACAATTTTAACCACGACCTCCTGTCCATCGGGTAATTCTGCGCCATAAACCTGGGCGATCGAAGCGGAGGCGATCTCCTTATCGTCAAAGCTCCGAAACGCCTGCTCCAGTGGCAGGCCCAGTTGCTGTTCAACAATTTCGCGCGCCTGCTGTAACGGAAAAGGCGGTACCTGGTCGAGTAACTTTTCGAGTTCGTCGGTGATTTCATCGCCCAGCAGATCACGTCGCGTCGCCATCATCTGGCCGAACTTGATGAAGATCGGACCCAGTGACTCGATGCATAAGCGCAGGCGTTCGGCCTGGCTCAGGTCATTGCTTCTGAACCAGTTAAACGGATTGATCACTCCGAGAAAGTAAAGTGGGCGGAAGAAATGGATCGACAGAACAATCTGGTCGAGGCCGAAGCGGGCCAGCGTGAAGTTTATCGAAACGAGGCGAAACAGATGGCGCATCAGGGTGGACTGATTTTATCGAGCAACTGCTGCAGGCGGATCTCGCTACGGGCTACGTCGTGTCTGAGTACGCTGAGCTTGGATTGAAAAACATCAAATTCGACGGAGGTGGGACTAAGCCGGGCTTCTTCACGCAGATATTCGCTACTGGTTTGCAGCAACGAGTCGGCACTTTGTCGCAACCACGCACCCAGATTACGCGCGCGTTGATGTATCTGAAATGCGAGCACGTCCCCACTATGCTCGGCCAGAGCCTCCTCCCAGTCAATATCGAGACCGGCGAGTAGTTTCTGCATTTGCTGGGCGAGTGAAACATTGCCATTGAAACTGACCCGTTCCTGGATCGATGTCGAAACCTTGTCATCCACCGCGGCAAGATTGACCAGTGCCATGAGCCGCCCGCTAATGGTGGCATCCACGTCTCGTGCGGGGGGGTTCCGGCTTAAGCGAATTCCCCAGTCACCGGGGTGGCAGTAAAGCTGAAAATCCAGGTCGATAATATCAATGGCGATACAATGACCCTGCATTTCGCGACACCCCTGCAATGCGACCTCATCAAAGGTGAGTAATCGATTACCAGCAATTTCAGCTGCTGCGAGCAACGAAGTCTGGATCGAGTCGAAGAGGGTAGCGCCGAGACTGTCGGAAGATTGCACGATGTTGTAACGGTCTAGTATTTGAATGCACGATGCAAGGCGACGATACCACCGCTCAGGTTATGTACCTCGACTTCGTCGAAACCACCCTGCTCGAGGATTATTTGGCGCAGAGCTTGCTGATCAGGATGCATGCGAATCGATTCGGCTAGATACTGATAACTATCGCGGTCCCCGGCGATTAGCTCGCCCATACGCGGCAATAATTTAAAAGAATAAAAATCGTAAAGTTTTTCCAGCGGCGCGCAGATTGGCTTCGAGAATTCGAGTACGCATAAGCGGCCGCCGGGTTTCAACACGCGCTGCATCGAAGCCAGCGCCCGGGACTTGTCAGTGACATTACGCAAACCGAAAGCGATCGTAATGCAATCAAAATGGTTATCCGCGAACGGCAGTATCTCGGCGTTACATTGCACGGTTTCGACCCGCTTGACGAAACCCTTGTCGATAAGCCGGTCGCGACCTTGCTGTAACATCGCGGCGTTGATGTCGGCCAGAATCACCTGGCCAGATGCGCCCACCATCTGCGCCTGCCTGAGCGCCAGGTCGCCGGTACCACCGGCGAGATCGAGCACCCTGTGACCGGGGCGCAGCCCACACATTTCCAGCGTGAAGCGTTTCCACAGGTGGTGTACACCGAATGACATGACATCGTTCATCAAGTCATATTTTTGTGCGACCGAAGTAAATACCGCGCCCACCCGATCCTGCTTTTCCGCAGCCGGAATTTCTTCGAAACCAAAGTCGGTGGTAAATCTGTCTCCCATGGACGGAACCATAGCAGGGTCTAGAAGGACTGTCATCCCGCTACTTGATCGTGGGATCCAAAAGGTGGAAGTGCGCTCTGCTAGCGTAATTATTGGGGGTTATCGGGGGCAGGCCACGTTTCTTGCCGAGCTTTTCGATCGTGGAACATAGAGTAGCGAAAAAGGTGGTCTGCCCCCCCAGGGCCACGCGCAAAGACCTCAGGAATCCGGTTTTCGCTTATGCCCACCAGCCTCTAGCCGATCCAGGTATTGCTGCCACCTATCCTCGTAAGTGACACCGAGTTCGTAGAGATAATCCCAGCTGAAAATCCCGCTATCATGATTGTCGTCGAAGGCGAGCTTGACCGCATAATGACCCATCGGTTCGATGCTATCGATATTGACATCTTCCTTGCCGATTTGCAGCACTTCCTGGCCCGGCCCATGTCCCTGCACTTCGGCGGACGGTGAGTACACCCTGAGATACTCGACGGGCAACTTGAAACTGGAACCATCTTCGAAACTGAGTTCAAGGACGCGTGAAACTTTATGCAGGTTGATTTCGGTTGGTTTCATCAGAGGATGTACTGGGATAAATCTTCGTCGAGTGATAGTTCACCGAGGTGTTCATTCACATAATCAGCATCGATAGTTATGCTTTGTGCGACCATATCAGAGGCTTCGAAACTGATCGTTTCCAGCAGTCGCTCCATCACCGTGTGCAAGCGGCGCGCACCGATATTTTCCTGCTTTTCATTGACCTGGAAAGCAACCTCGGCGATGCGCGCCAGGCTATCTTCGGTAAACGTCAGGCTGACGTCCTCGGTATTCATCAGTGCCGTGTATTGTTCGGTCAGGGATGCGTTGGGTTCGCGCAGGATGCGAATGAAGTCCTGTACGGTCAACGCAGACAGCTCGACGCGGATCGGCAAACGTCCCTGCAGCTCCGGAATCAGGTCGCTGGGTTTGGAAACATGGAATGCGCCTGAAGCGATAAATAAAATATGGTCTGTTTTGATCATGCCGGCCTTGGTGGAAACGGTGCAGCCTTCGACCAGGGGTAGCAGGTCACGTTGCACGCCTTCGCGTGATACGTCGGTGCCGCTGGTTTCGCCGCGTTTGGCGACCTTGTCGATTTCATCGATGAAAACGATACCGTTTTGCTCGGCGTTTTCGAGAGCCGTCAGTTTAAGCTCTTCCTCGTTGACCAATTTGGCGGCTTCTTCATCGGTTAGCATTTTAAGCGCGTCTTCGACGCGCAGCTTGCGCGTTTTGGTTTTCTGGTTTCCCAGGTTTTGAAACAGACCCTGCAATTGATTGGTCATGTCTTCCATCCCGGGTGGCGCCATGATTTCGACCCCGACACTCGGTAGTTGCAGGTCGATTTCGATCTCCTTGTCGTTGAGTTTGTTTTCGCGCAGCATCTTGCGAAATTTCTGGCGGGTGTTATCGCCTGCCGTATCGGCTTCTTCGGAGAAGTCAGCAGGTCGCGGTAGCAAGGCGTCGAGTACTCTTTCCTCGGCGGCGTCTTCGGCTCGATGGCGCACCCGGGCGACCTCGGATTCACGGGTTTGCTTGACCGATACATCAACCAGGTCGCGGATGATAGATTCGACATCGCGGCCGACGTAACCGACCTCGGTGAACTTGGTGGCCTCGACCTTGATGAACGGCGCATTGGCGAGTCGGGCAAGCCGCCGCGCAATTTCGGTTTTACCGACGCCGGTGGGACCCATCATGAGGATGTTCTTGGGGGTAATCTCGTTGCGCAAGTCTTCGCTGACCTGCTGTCTACGCCAGCGATTACGCAGCGCAATCGCAACTGCACGCTTGGCCTTATCCTGGCCGATGATGTGATTATCGAGTTCCTGCGCAATTTCCCGCGGGGTCATGGGTGATTGGGTAATATATTTATTATCCACGGTATTACCTAGTAGTCGATTTCTTCAAAACTGTGATTGAGATTGGTGTAGACGCAGATTTCACCGGCTATCTGCAAACCTTTCTCGACAATTTCGCGGGCACTCATTTCCGTGGTGTCGAGCATTGCGCGCGCTGCCGCCTGCGCGTAGGCGCCACCCGAACCGATCGCCATCAGGCTGTCTTCGGGTTCGATGACGTCGCCATTGCCGGATATGATCAGCGAAGCCTCTTCGTTGGCGACGCAGAGTAGCGCTTCAAGACGCCGCAGGGCGCGATCCGAGCGCCATTCCTTGGCCAGTTCTACCGCGGCTCGAATCATCTGTCCATTGTGCTTTTCGAGTTTGCCCTCGAACAGCTCAAATAACATGAAGGCGTCAGCGGTGCCGCCGGCAAACCCGGCGATGACCTTGTCCTTGTAGAGGCGGCGTACCTTGCGCGCGTTGCCCTTCATTATGGTGTCGCCCAGGCTTACCTGACCATCACCACCGATAACGACGCGGTTATCGCGTCTCACCGAGAGTATCGTAGTGCCATCGAATTGTTGCAAAATCCTGTCCTGGTAAGATCACGGCGGACATTGTGATATATGGGCGCTGGAAAATAAATACAAGGTGGTAAATAGCTTGATTATTTTCGTCTGGCCCTGGGGTGCGCCGCGTCGTAAACCTTGGCCAGGTGTTGAAAATCGAGATGGGTGTATACCTGGGTGGTGGCAATATTGACGTGTCCGAGTAATTCCTGCACCGCGCGTAAATCCGAACTTGATTCGAGCAAATGAGTGGCAAATGAGTGGCGCAGCATATGCGGTGAAATATGTTGATCCAGCGCCTGTCGCTGAATCAACTGGTTGAGTCGGCTTTGCACGTTGCGTGGCGAAATGCGCTTACCCTGCCGACTCAGAAACAATGCCGGTAAATTAACATCCTTGCTGTAATCCTGGCGCAGTTGGAGCCAGCGCTGTATCGCGCTTACCGCCTTGCTGCCAACCGGTAGATAGCGGGTCTTGTTACCTTTACCGGTAACGACCAATTGCTGTTGGGTGAGGTCAATATCATCGAGATCGATACTAACCAGTTCGGCGAGCCGCAGTCCCGAGGAATATATAAGTTCAAAAATCGCGATATCGCGTACCAGCAAAGCATCGCTGTCATCGTTTAGCTGCAGCAGGCGTCCGATGGTCTCGGCATCACAGGTTTTGGGCAGGGGTTTATCGGGTTTGGGTGCGCTGACTTCAAGCGCGGGATTTTTCGCGACGACCGCATTGAGAATCAGGAACTGGTAAAAACTCCGTATCGAGGATAGTTCGCGCTGGATGGTGCGGCTCTTGCGACCCTGGCGATGCCGTTTCGCGGCAAATCCGCTCACGTCGGCATAGCCAACCTGTGTCCAGTCATCGATATCCTGGCTTAGCAAATGACTTTGGAACAGATTCAGGTCACGACGATAGTTGCTGCAAGTATGCGCAGAGTAGTACTTTTCGCTGCGTAACATCTGGATGAACTGGTCCAGATAATCGGTCACTGCGATTACGCCACCTGCAACAGAATTTTCAGGCGGTTACTGACCAGCTCGCCCAGCTGCTGCAGGAATATTGTGCCCATCGACAGGCCGAAGCGGTCAGCGCTGCCACTGCCGAGGCATAACAGCCCCATATCCCTGGTATGGTAAAGCGGGATCAAGGCGCTCGAGCCGATATGAATATCCGCGCCAAAAAGTTCGCGGTTGATTTTCTCATCCTGTCGACCGCAAACCGGTTTGCGGGCTTCGATCCAGGGCCTGACGCTATCGACGATACCGCTGTCCTGGTCGAGACAAAGTCCATCGATGATGTTGCCGGCATCTGTGACCCCGGGTAGGAAACGAAAACAGACGAAATCGGTATAGAAAAAAGTCTGCACCTGGTCTTGCACCATCGCCAGCACATCGTGCAATTGATCGGTGTTCATTAGCTCCAGTGCAAGTCGGTGAAAACGCTGGTTCAACTCCTCGTTTTCACGCGCGATGCCGACCAGTTCATCGATTTTGTCCTTCAGAGCGTGGTTTTCCTCGCGCAGCAGCTTGAGCTGGCGTTCCACCAGAGAGGTCGCGCCGCCCGTCTGGTGCGGGATAGAGAGTGATGAAAACACCGCTGGATAGGCCATCAGGACTTCAGGATTATCCTGCAGATATTGAATGACCTTTGCTTCGTCGGTCGGGTCGGATTGCGTTTGTTCAGCCGTTACTTCACTCATATTCGATTTCGCCCTGATAAACCATTGCAGTTTCGCCCGTCATCATAACGGGGTTTGTGTCGCCTTGCCATTCCAGATTGAGTTCGCCGCCTGACAAAATCGCGCGGGCGCTGTTTTCGAGCATACCGAGCTGTACCCCGGCCACCATCGCCGCACAGGCGCCACTACCGCAGGCGCGGGTTTCGCCGACGCCGCGCTCGAAAACGCGTAACTTGAAAGCCTGGCGGTCGAGAACCTGCATGAAGCCTATGTTGGCGTGTGCGGGAAACAGCCTGTGTGATTCGAAGTAGGGCCCCAGGGTTTCGATACCGCAGCGGTTAATATCGTCGACCTGTAGCACCATGTGTGGATTGCCGATCGATAGCGCACTAAAACTGATTTCCCGGCCCTCGTATTCGGTCTGGTAGAGGTCCTGGCGCGCCTCGGCGCGCAGCGGAATTTCAGCTGGTTCGAAGCAGGGTACGCCCATATTGACGCGATAGCGGGTGGCATCGATGGCTTCAAGTGTCAACAGCCCCGTATTGGTTTCCACCGGGATAATATCCAGATCGGTCATACCCTGTTCGCGCACGAAGCGTGCGAAGCAGCGCGCGCCGTTACCGCATTGTGCAACTTCGCTGCCGTCGGCATTGTAAATACGGTACTTAAAGGCTGCAGTTTCGCTATCCGGTCTTTCGACGATCAGCATCTGGTCGAAACCGATGCCATCGAAGCGGTCCGCCCAACGTTGCACCAGCTCGGGTCGCGGTTCGAATGGCTGGTTGATCGCATCGATAACGGCGAAATCGTTGCCCAGCCCATGCATCTTGGCAAACTTCAATTTCATGGCAACAGCGACTCGCCACGGATCAGGTCGGCAAAATTTTCACGTTCACGCACGCAGTAGTGTCGGTCGCCATCGACCATGACTTCGGCCGCACGGGTGCGCGTATTGTAGTTGGACGCCATACCGAAGCCATAGGCACCGGAGGAGCGAATTGCCAGCAAATCGTCCTGCGCCAGGCTTAAGCTGCGATCTTTGCCGAGAAAATCGCTCGACTCGCAAATCGCGCCAACCACGTCGTACAGCTTTTCAGCGGCATCGCTGTGTTGTTCGACACGAATGATTTCCTGCCAGGCGCCGTATAGCGACGGCCTGATCAAATCGTTCATCGCCGCATCGACCACGGCAAAGTTCTTGTCCGCGCCATGCTTCAGGTAATTAACCCTGCTCACCAGGATGCCGGCGTTACCGGCGATGGCGCGCCCGGGTTCGATAACGATGCTGCCGTCGAAGTTTTGTAGCCGTTCCTGCAAAGCGCTGGCCCAGTCCGCTGGTAACGGCGGTTCTTCATCGCGGTAGCGGATGCCAAGGCCGCCACCGAGATCGAGATGATGAATCCCGATACCCTGTTCACGCAGGCTTGTGATCAGTGCCAGCAGCCGATCAAGTGCATCTATATAGGGTGACAATTCGGTTAGTTGCGAACCGATGTGGCAGTCCATACCGATGATTTCGATGTTGGCGAGCCTGGCCGCCTTGAGATAAACCTGCTCGGCATCGGCAAAAGCGACACCGAACTTGTTTTCCTTGAGTCCGGTAGAAATGTAGGGGTGGGTTTTGGCATCGACATCCGGATTAACCCGAAACGAAACGCGTGCGGTTTTACCCATGCGCCCGGCGATTTCATTGATGCGATCGAGTTCCTGCTCGGATTCGACATTGAAACAGAGAATATCCGCCTCGAGTGCGGCTTCAATCTCGTTGGCCAGCTTACCGACACCGGAAAAGACGATACCTGTGGGTTTACCGCCGGCCTGCAACACCCGCTGCAATTCGCCGCCGGAAACAATATCGAAACCCGAGCCGAGACGCGCCAGCAGGTTTAATACCGCGAGATTGGAATTGGCCTTGACCGCGTAACATACCAGGTGGTCGTGTCCGGCAAGCGCGGCATCGAAAGCATGCCAGTGGCGCTCCAGCGTTGCGCGGGAATAGACGAACAGCGGCGTGCCATACTGCTCGGCAAGCTCAGCAATCGCGACGTCTTCGCAATAGAGTTCACCGTTTTTATATTCAAAATGATCCACTAACTCGTCTCGCTCTTACTCTTTTTCTGTTCTTCATCCTCGGGCAACACCAACGGGCCTTTGTTGCCGCAGCCGGATAAGGCCAGCAGCAGGCAACAACAAATCAACCAGCTGGTAATTTTGACGCCTTTCATGCCGTGGAGATTACACGACGTGCGCTTAGCGCCCAAACCCCGGCGCCGCATAACAGACCACCGCCGATATAGCTGTACGCTTTTTGCGCTCGTGGTGATGCGAGGAAGCGGCGAATCGATGCCGCGAACAGGGCATAACTGGTAGCGCCGATGGTCGCAAGTACGACAAAGCTGACGCCGAGAATCCACAGCTGCGGTAGCGTCGGGTGCGCTGCGCTGATGAACTGCGGCAGCAGGGCAATAAAAAAGACGATGCTCTTGGGGTTCAGTGCAGTGACGATAAACGCATTGGTAAACAGTTTATGCGGCGAAGTTTGTTGCGCCTGCGTGGCCTGTAGTTGCAGCGGATTGGTAGCGCTTCGCAGCAAGCGGATGCCGAGGTAGATCAGGTATAGCCCACCCATCCACTTGATGATCGTAAACCAGAAGGCCGAAGCGGCGAGCAATGTGCCGAGTCCGATCAGCGACAGCGTGATGGCGACGGAATCACCCAGCGCTACCCCGGCAACCAGCGGCAAGGTAGATTTACGCCCGTGCGCGATCGAATAGCTCAACACCAGCAGGATGGTTGGGCCGGGGATCGCGAGCACCACCGCGCTGGTGGCGACATAGGCAAGCCAGAGTTCAAGCGGCATGAGTTTATGCGTGGTTGATTAACAAGCGCGTGAGCTTGTCATATTCGGCCAGACGAGACAATGGCTCGCGGCATAATTGATCCCGCGTGTGATCGATGTAATGCAGCAATCCGGGTTCAATATCGGCGGGTAGCTCGTCTTCATCGAGCACGCGACAACGGCCATCCGGGGTAATCAATATGTCGACTACCAGGTCGCGCCAGGCGATGGATTCGGCTGAGATAATGGTATTGTCACTGACATTGAAGTAGAGCGCGACGGTATCTAGCCGGGCATCTATCCAGTGATAGACATTGTAGGGTTTATCCTGCCAGAAATAGCCCAGGCTAAGAGTGCCCTTGCGCAACAGGATGTCTTCCAGCTGATGATCGGTGGGCATGCGGTAAATCACCACCGCATCGGTTGCGGTGGCCTGCAACAACTCGCAGGCAAAGGTTTTTCGCTCGCCCGCGAGCGTGGTCTTGATCTCGGTAATGCTGGTCGCAGGGGAAATCAAGTTGTAGCCAGGGTGGCGGTGGTGTTCTCGAACAGGACCGTGAAGCTGTATTCGGCAATACCGGTTTTCATGCCGCTTAAACCTCCATAATGCGGGCAGTCCCTGCGACACGGATCGAACTGCCGGGTTCGGGTGGAATCTCCGCCCGGAGCCGCGAGGGCATCCCCATGTCTTCACCCTGTATGATTTCAATTGAACCTTGATGTGGCCAGTCGAGGTCGCGCAGGTAACCGGCAAACGCCGCGGTTGCAGCGCCGGTGGCCGGGTCTTCGTAGACGCCACCCGAGGCAAACGGGTTGCGCGTGTGAAACCGTCGCGGGGTTTCGGCGTAGGCGAACAGGATAGTGATCAGGTTTTCGCGGTTCATCAATTCGCGCCCGGCATTGAGTTCGTACTGCATTGCCGCGAGCGACGCGCGTGAATTAAGGCACAGTGCCAGGTGATCAGCACCCCCATGCACGCGCGCGGGTGGAATCCTGCTGTCGAGATCATCATCGGTATAACCGAACAACTCGAGCACCTCTGCCAATAGTTCGGTGGGCATCGGTTCGCTATGCGTGGGCGGGGATTGCAGGGCAGCGGTAATCTGCCCACCGTTGCACTCGCCCGTAACCGTAATATCGGCTGAATTTAAATGCAGCCTGTAAACGCCGTTACCATGCGCCAGCGCCAGCGCCGCGCCGAGTGCGATCGTCGCGTGCCCGCAAAACGGCACCTCGGATTCGGGCGAGAAATAGCGTACCCGCCAGGCATCGCCCTGTGGCATCGCAAATGCGGTTTCCGAGTAACCGACCTCGGCAGCGATGCGTCGCATCTCGTCTTCACCGGGATGATTGTCTGCAATCAGTACTCCGGCCGGATTGCCGCCGCGATCAGCGTCGGAAAAAGCTGCTATTCTCAACAGGTTCATGGTCAAATTCCAGCAGTGTATGGTGTTCAGGATAACAGCACCAGTGACGCGGGTGCGACCTGTAAACCCGCACCCGTACCACCAGTAAACCAGCAATATTGTTAGACATAACCAGTATTGTTTTCGGTTATAATTCGCGACTATCGTCTCATAGTAACAATGATCTTGTCTGTGCAAATTAAATGCCTGCCACGCTGCCCGTAATCGATCTGGAGCCATGGTTTGCCGGAGACCCCCAGCAGCGCCTCGAGCTGTGTCAGCTCGTTCGACAGGTGTGTCATGAAATCGGCTTCTTCTATGTCATCAATCACGGCATCCCGACAAGTGTTAGTGATTCTTATTTGCAGACCCTGAAGGCGTTTTTTGCATTATCACAAGACACCAAGCAGGCGATCGACAAGCAGGGCTCAGCGCAGTTTCGCGGCTGGGAACAGCTGGGATCGGAGCTTACCAACAACCAGATCGATTATCGCGAACAGATCGACATCGGCGTCGAGCGCAGTGCGATTTCTGATCCTGATCCCTATTACATGGCGCTGATAGGACCTAATCAATGGCCGCCGTCGGACGAAATTCCAGGTTTCAGGGAAACCGTCAATGATTATTTCATGCGCCTGACCGAAGTATCCCGACAAATCCTGCGCATCATGTCGCTTGCCCTGGGCCTCGATGAAAATCATATCGAGCGGGTATTCGGAGAAAATCCATCACCCTATCTGAAGTTGATCCGCTACCCGCAAACCCGCGCAGGCGGGCATGGCGTCGGGGTGCATAAGGACTCAGGATTTCTGACTTTGCTGTTACAGGATGAAAACCCGGGGCTCGAAGCGCAGGCCAATGACAATACCTGGTACCCGGTCGATCCGGTTCCCGGTAGCCTGGTGGTCAATACCGGAGAGTTGCTGCAACTGGTAACGCGCAACTATTTTATTGCGACCCCGCACCGGGTAGTCAACAGGGCTGACCGCGTACGCTATTCGTCGGCATTCTTTTACAGTCCCGATCTGAATACGGTGCTCGATCCACTACCGATCGATACGCTTTATATCGATGAGGTTATGCGTAGCGAACGACATCGCAGCGAAGGATTGATGGCTTCTCGCGCGGAAATGGCTGCCGGCACCAGCGGCATGGCGAGCCAGCTCAAACCGACGGTGTTCGGCGAGAAATATTGGCAGCGCTGGGTACGCAGTTACCCTGAGATAGCGCGCAAATTCTACCCCGGGTTGATGGATCAG
>CAWCBX010000039.1:0-17181 GCA_963793595.1 uncultured Gammaproteobacteria bacterium
CGCCACGTATTGCTCCGCCTGCTCCTATTTCCTGGCCTATGACCCGACCAACAACGTCCCGCTATATGCCGGCGGTGCGGCTCGCCCCCCTGAACTACATCGCCAGATCGGCCGCATGTCGGCAGGTGCCTCAGTGGTTACCTCGGCGACCCCGGCAGCCAATAATGTCAACCTGCTGGTCAACATGATGTTGCTTAACTACATGGCCCTGAATGGGTCCGTGACTCCCGGCGAGGTATCAGCGTTTACCACGGCATTTCCTAACCACGGGCTGGGTAACAATATCGAAGACTATATTGCCTTTGGTCGTATACTGCCGCCATAATCCGATTACCTAAACTCCAAGACGACATACCGGATGGGCAAACCTGGTCGCTCGCGCTATTGCGTAAGCGCATCCTCTGCTTATTATTGGTGCTGGGCCTTCTGCGCCCAGTCGAATGCGCTTGCCGAATGGCATCAGCAACAACGCGACATTATGAGCACCCGCATCTCGGTCGAGCTGTGGCATGACGAAGCTGCGGTAGCGGCTGAATGCAGTCAACGGGTGTTCGCCGAAATGGAGCGCATCAACGCGTTGATGAGTTCGTACCTGGACTCCAGCGAACTTTCTTTCATCAACAATAACGCCGCTATCGACGCGGTTGAAATCAGTGACGAACTGGCGCTACTGGTAGAAAGATCACTTTATTTCTCGGAGATTTCAAAAGGCGCATTCGATATAACCTACGCCAGCATTGGTTACGCTTACGATTATCGCAAGCGTCAACAACCCAGTGATCAGTCAATAACGCAAAAACTTCCCGCAATCGACTATCATCATATAGAACTTGCCAACAACAGGATCCGCTTTAACAACAATGCGGTGCGGATCGACCTTGGCGGCATAGCGAAGGGTTACGCAGTTGATCGTGCTATCGACATCATCAGGCAGTGCGGCATCGGCAAAGCCATGGTAAGCGCGGGTGGTGACAGCCGCATACTCGGTGATCGCGTAGGACGGCCCTGGATCATTGGTATCCAGCATCCGCGTGACCCCGATGCTATCGTTTTGCGATTACCGCTAAGTGATAGCGCGATTTCGACATCCGGCGATTATGAGAGATTTTTCATAGAAAATGGCAACCGTATACATCATATTATCAATCCGTCCACGGGACGCTCGGCCGCTGCCAGCTGGAGCGCCACTGTTACCGGCCCCGACGCAATGACAACTGACGCTTTATCTACTACTATTTTCATTCTGGGTGCGGTCAAAGGTCTTGCCTTGATCGAAAGCCTGGAAGGAATCGATGCGATCATTATCGATAGCGACGGAAAACTTCACTATTCATCGGGTTTTCAGGAACCTGGAAGCGATGGGTAGTGGTCTACAACATTTAGCTGGCCTATGAAATATATTAGTCTTATTACTCTGCTCCTCTTATGCCTGACCACACCCGTGTCGGCACAGGAACCCGTAGACGAACCACTTGATGAAGCGGCTGAAATCGTTACGGACGAGACGACCGATGAAGAATTGCTAGACGAGTCCGCACTCGAGGAAGATTCGCTCGATGCCGAAATCGAGGCACTGAAAAAGGAAGTGTTATCGCTGAATCGGGATCTGTTTATCCTCGAAGAGGATCTGCTGTTTCCACCGAATACCCAGTTCAGTGTTTTCCTGTCGATGGATGCGGGCGCCCTGTTCAGCCTCGACTCTGTGCAGCTTAAAATCAACGACAAGAATATTGCTAACCATTTGTATACCGAACGGGAACTGGCGGCGCTCAAACGTGGTGGGGTTCAACGTTTGTACATCGGCAACCTGCCCTCGGGAGAACACGAGATTGTCGCCATCTTCACCGGTATCGGACCCAGTGGTCGCGATTATCGCCGCGGTGAAACAGTGGTTATCGAGAAAACTACCGAACCACAGTTTGTGGAGTTCATGATTGCCGATGATACCGGTAAGGAACAACCCCAGTTCGATGTGCGTGTCTGGGAATAATCAGCATCGATTTAGCGTAAAACGCTCAGCGCGAGGCCTCTGTCACTTTTTCTCTGCGCTGCTGCTGAGCTGTGTCTGCGCTACACCTGGCGCGGCACAACTCAACGAGCATCGCGTCGAAGATCTCGACTATGGGCGGGCCCTGTACCGGTACTTTCAGGACGATGATCTCGGCGCCATCACCCAGTTAATGATAGCCCGTCAAAGGGCCCGCAATGCTAACCAGCAAGACGAGGCAAACCTGCTGCTGGCGGACCTGTATTACGACTTTGGGTTATACGAGGAATCGCGTGAGATTTTCGCGCGCCTGCTTACTGCCGAAGTATCCGACTCGATCCAGAGCCGCATCTGGTTCAATCTGGCCCGACTCAGATATGAACAGGGTCATTTCGATCAAGCGCGGGATTTGTTATCTCGCATTACCGAGCGCCTGCCTAAAGGGATCGAGGCAGAACGCAAATACATGCTGGTCAACCTCTACCTCGGCAATCGCCAGTATGATCAGGCCGCTGACCTGAGCAACCAGATCAGTTCCAGATCTATCTGGAAACTTTATGCAAGGTACAACCTGGGTGTGTCGTTGGTAGAGGATGATCAATACGAGCAGGGCAAATCCCTGCTCTCCAATATTGGTCAAATGAAAGCGCCATCCACCGAACTGAGGGGCTTACGTGATCGTGCAAATCTCTCACTGGGCCTTAAGCAGTTGCGCATGGGTTTACCCGAAGATGCGCTGGAGAGCCTGTCGCGCATCCGTCTCGAGGGTCCCCTGAGCAATCAGGCGTTACTTGCATCGGGCTGGGCCTGGTACCAACTTGACCAGTTCGACAAGGCCTCGAATCCCTGGCGTCTGCTGATACGCAGAAACGCGGTGGATGCAGCCACCCAGGAAGCCATCCTGGCGATTCCGGCTAACTATGCCAAGTCGGAGCAGAACACTCTGGCAGTAAGACATTATGAAATCGCTGTCAAACAGTTTGATCTGCAAATAGAGTTACTCAATAACGCGGTCGGTTCTATCGAAAATAATGGTTTGATTGCGGCGCTGCAGGAAAATGCCCTGCTCTACGATCGCAGCAGTTTACAGCGCCTGCCCCCGAGTTCAGACGTAACCCCGCAGTTGCACATACTGATGGCTTCTACCGAGTTTCAACGGGAGATAAAACGCTACCAGGAACTAATCGATATTCGCACTTCTCTCAGCTATTGGGGCAACAGTTTCCCTGCACTGGAGCTGATGCTGGCGGAACGTCGTCAGCGTTTCCAGCAGAAGCTACCATTACTGCAACAGTCAGCCAGTTTCGACCAGCTCGAACAAATCCGGGAACAACGCGAACGCTTCGCCGAACAGGTCAACGCGATCCAGGCCAGCGGTGATTACCTTGCGCTGTCAACGCCGGAGGAAGAAGGTCATCTGCAACGCCTGCAACGCGTTGCCACCAGCATTGTCAAAGTGGCGCCCGAAAACAACACCACTTACCAACAGGACATGTTCCGCCTGTTATCCGGATTGATGCACTACGAAATGGCAACCGACTACCCGGTTAGATTCTGGAAGACGAGAAAACAATTGATTCAGCTCGATCGGGCGCTGCTGCGAGCGAATTATCGTGTGTCCGCCCTGGGCCGAATCACCGAACGTACCGCCAATGATTTTGAAATATTCGACGGTCTCATCGACGGGCAGTCAGAACGAATCGAGGGTCTGCGTGACAAGGTTTCCGGTTTACTGATAAAGCAGGAGCAGCTCATCAATCAACTGGCGATAGACGAGATCCGCCGACAGCAAATACACATCGTGCAACTGCGCCTCAATGCTCGTTTCGAACTGGCTAAACTTTACGATGAGCTGGCGGACCAACAATGAGTCAAGGCCTCCTGAAGCGCACATTAATTATGCTGCTGGTCGCAGGCTTAATCGCCTGTGGCTCCGATGGTGTCGACATCGGTCCGACCATCGCCGATCTGGGCGAACAGCCACCATTGCTAGAAACAGCGGATCCGGAACCACAGGTTACCTTCCAGGTTGACCGTCAGCAGGTCATCGATAGTTTTCGCGCCCTGGTGGAGGTTACCGAAGATGGCGGGGGTACCGGTGACGAGCTGCGACGCCTGGCCGATCTCGAGCTGGAATCGAGTCTCGACAACCAGCTAGCGGAAGATGAGATTACGCAGCAACGCGGGCAGGAAGAGGCATTGCATGCAATCGGGATCTATGAGGCCTATCTCAAACAGTATCCCGGACGCGAAGATAACGACATGATCCTGTACCAGATGTCGCGTGCTTATGCGCTCGAAGGAGAGTCTGAAAAATCGGTCGCCGCGCTGGATCGAATCGCAAGCGAATACCCGGATTCGCAATATATGGATGAAGTTCAGTTTCGCCGTGGCGAGAACCTGTTCGTCGCGCGGGAATACGCAGCAGCCGAACAGGCCTATGGTGCGGTGGTGAGGGATTATCCCGACTCGCTGTATTTCGAAAAGTCGCTTTACAAGTATGGCTGGACCCAGTTCAAACAGAGCCGTTACCGCGAAGCATTGGCCAGCTATATTCAACTACTCGATATCAATCTTGAACAGAAAAAGATATTGGAAATAGGCTTCAATCCGACGCTATCGCGCGCCGATCAGGAATTACTCGAAGACGTGGTGCGCGTGGTCGCGTTAAGTTTTTCCTATCAGGACGACAAAAATTATATCTCGCAGTATTTCAAAGAGACCGGTAAACGCGACTACGAACCCCTGCTGTATCTCGGCCTGGGTGAACTATACCTGGGCAAGAATCGTATTGTGGACGGTTCGGATTTATTTCTCGCCTACACCAAGGAGTACCCCTACTCCTCGCATACGCCATTTTTCCACCAGCGCGCCATCGAGACCTACCAGCAGGCGGGCTATGCCGATCTGGTGTTAAAGGAAAAAATAGCCTTCGTCGAACGCTATGACGTGAACAGCGAATACTGGTCACTGCAGGAGCTGGAAACGCAGCAAACTCTGAGTAAAACCCTGGTGTTGCATATAACCGAGCTGGCTAACCATTTCCATGCGCTGGCGCGCGCCAGCAAGAAACCGCAGGACTACCAGGTAGCAGCGCAATGGTATCGGCGTTTTCTGAGCGCTTTCCCCGAAGATCCCGGTGCGCCGCGGATGAACTTTCTGCTCGCTGAAAGCCTGTACGATGCAGGCCAGTATCCGCAGGCTATCGACGAATACCAGAAAACGGCCTACAACTATGCCCCACACAAGGACAGCGCCGAGGCAGGCTATGCCGCGCTGGTTACTTTCGATGCCCTGTTTAAGACCACCAACGCAAACCAGGTACTGGCTTTGCGCAAGCAACGCATCAAGTCGGCGGTTCGCTTTACCACCACATTTCCTGACGATCCGCGACTATCTGTCGTCGAACTGCAGACCGCTCAGCAATTTTTCAAATGGAAGGAATATCCTGATGCGATCGCGTCGTCAAAACGTCTGATTGAAAACAAAAACGTCGATAAACCGACCAAACAGACCGCCTGGACAATTCTTGCCGACGCACAGTTTTCAACCGCGGATTATGCCGCGGCCGAAAACTCTTACATCACCCTGCTCACCTATCTGCCGAAACAGGATAAGAAACGCGCAGCAGTGCGAGAACAAATTGCCGCGAGTATTTACAAGCAGGGTGAACTGGCGCGCGACTCCGGCAACAACCAGTTGGCGGCGCAAAGTTTCATCCGCCTTGGCAAAGTTATTCCAGAATCGCCGAAGCGTGTCGTCGCCGAGTATGACGCTGCGACCGCCTATATCCAGATGAAAGACTGGCCGGCAGCGATTAGTCAGCTGGAAGCGTTTCGCAAACGATACCCAAAGGAAAAGAAGCTCAACGATGGTGTAACCGAAAAACTTGCGCTGGCTTATAGTGAAAACGGTAATCAGTCAAAAGCCGCTGGCGAAATACTCGCCCTGTCGAACCTGCCGGGATCCGCTGAGCGTAAAAGAGACCTGATGTGGCGTGCCGCCGAGTTGTATGAGAAAGACGGCAAGCCTGAAAAAACAATCGAGATATATAAGAACTATGTCAAGGTCTATCCCTATCCGCTTGAACGTTCGATCGAGTTACGCTACAAAATTTCCGAGTGGTATCGTGCCAGGAAAGACGGTAAAAACCTCAATATCTGGCTCAAGGAAATCGTCGTTGCGGATGCCAGGGGTAAATCTGAACGTAATGCGCGCAGCAAATACCTGGCGGCTAATGCCAGCCTGGAGCTGATTCAGCCACTGCATCGATCCTATAAAAAAGCAAAACTGACGATACCGTTAAAAACCAGTTTGCGCAAAAAGAAACAATTGATGCAACAGTCGATCGATGCCTATAGCAAGGCGATGAAATACCAGGTTCAGGAAGTCACTACCGAAGCGACTTTCCAGATCGCCGAAATCTATAATGATTTTGCTAGTGCACTGATGAAATCACAGCGCCCCAAGGGACTGGATGAAGAACAGCTTGAGGAATACGAACTGCTACTCGAAGAGCAGGCTTTTCCATTCGAGGAGAAGGCTATCGACGTACATCTCGCCAATTTCAAACGTATCCCGACCGGCACCTACGACGAACCAACGAAAAAGAGTTTAAAGATTCTGGGCGAACTAATGCCGTTTCGCTTCGCCAGGGTAGAGAGCAACGATGTCTATGTCGATATTCAATAGCAGAAAGATATTAATGCTGACGCTGCTGCTACTCGCAGCTTGCCAGAGCGGCCCCAAAACCGTCCCTGAGCCGGCGCCTGCAGTGGAACCTGCACCGGTGAGCGAGGCCTCCGCAACGGAGCCGGTGCCTGAAGTGGAACCGGTCGATTTTTATCAGCAGTTTTATATCGAGGCCGTAGACTCATTGAAACGTGGCGATACCGAGCAGGCGATTGAGTTACTAATGCAGGTCAGTACCGACGCTCCCGACAAACCATACGTTTTCACCAATCTGGGCCTGGCTTATTTCAAGCTAAAAAAAATGGATCTCGCGGAACAGGCGTTTCAGGAAGCAATTTCCCGCAGCAAAAAGGATGCAGTAGCCTATAATCATCTGGGTATCCTGCTACGTTACAAGGGGCAGTTTGAAGAGGCGCGCAAGCACTATCAGCGTGCGATCGCAATTGATTCTAACTACGCGTATGCGCATCTGAACCTGGGAATACTTTTCGATATATACCTGCAGGATCTGAAAATGGCACTACAACAGTATGAGAAGTATCAGGCGCTGATTGGCGAAGAAGATAAGCAGGTAGCAGGATGGATTACTGATATTCAACGACGCCTGAAAACACCGACCACATAAGCTCCACGGATAGAAAATGAGAAAACTTTCGCTACAATTATTCCTAATCTTTGCTATTTCATGTACTACCATAGTCAATGCTCAGGAAAGACTGGATATGCAAGGCACTGCAATAACCGGCAACAAGGAATTACCCAAGGTTTTATACATAGTTCCATGGAAATCAGTCGAGCGCTTCGATATTTCGACGCCACCGATAACCAGCATCATGGATCAGAAATTAGGTCCTATCGAGCGCGCTTCTTTCAAAAGAACGGTTCACTATCATGACGCGATATTTGCAACGGCAAAAACTGAATAAATCAGTAGTAGATTAGAGACAGCGGAGACTCTAGCAATGAATGAAATGTTTACCACAGTAATAAGATTCTTCCAGGACGGCGGGCCATTCATGTACCCGATTCTGTTGGTACTGGCTATCGGCCTGGCGATCACGCTGGAGCGCTGGTTTCACTTAACGATTGCGAAGACGCAAAATCGCCGCATGATTGCCAAACTGATGCCACTGGTAGCGAAGGGAGACGTCGCCGGTGCCAGCAAGATGGCCAAGAGTTCAAGGGCGACCGTAAGCCGGATTCTGTTGCAGGGCATGGAGAATTACCAATCTGCCCGCCGCCGCGATGACTTCGAGGCACCAATGGACGAAAGCATCATGGAAGCAATTCCACGGCTTGAAAAACGCACCCACTACCTGGCGATGTTTGCCAATATTGCCACGCTGCTGGGACTGCTGGGCACGATCATCGGATTGATCAAGGCATTTACCGCGGTAGCGCAGGTCGATCCTTCAATGAAAGCGGAAATTCTTTCTACCAGTATATCGGTAGCGATGAATACCACGGCGTTTGGCCTTATTGTCGCCATCCCTCTACTGTTTTTTTACACGGTGCTGCAGACCAAGACGACTGAAATCGTCGATAGCCTGGAAATGACTGTCGTCAAATTCGTCAACCATTTATCCCGCACCAAAAACGCCTCACAGTAAGCATTCCGATGTCGAAAAGGGTACACCGACGCAAGCATCCTGCTGCGGAGCTGAACATTACTGCCTTCATGAACCTGATGGTGGTACTGGTTCCGTTCCTGCTGATGACTGCAGTGTTCAGCAACATTACTATTCTCGATCTGAACCTGCCCCCGCCAGGCGCACAGGATAGCAAGCAGCCGAAACAACTGCCTTACGAGTTACGCGTAACTATCCGCAAGAACATGCTGGTGCTGTCTGACAACCGCATCGGGCTGATCAAACGCATACCATCGAAAGGCAAGGAGCACAACTTCGCCCAGCTGAAACAAACTCTGAAACAGGTCAAGGCCCGGATTCCGGACCATACCAACATTACGATCCTGTCCGAACGGCAGACTCGCTACGACGATTTAATCAATGCGATGGACAGTTCGCGTTCTTATCGGGCCCAGGTGGATGGTGAATGGGTATTCGCCGAACTGTTTCCCGATATATCGATTGGCGATGCCGCAAAATAATCACAGGATATTTATTAAATGAAACTTTCCAGACGCGCCAAACGCATGCAACAGCACCACAAACGTGGTGAGAAACGCAATGCCGTTTTGAACATGGTGTCGCTGATGGATATTTTTACCATCCTGGTATTTTTTCTGTTGGTCAATGCAACCAGTACCGAAGTATTGCCCTCGCCAAAAAATATCGTGTTACCGGAAGCCGCGGCAGAAAAATTACCATCACGCAACCTCGTTATCGCGGTTGATAATCGTGTCATTCGCCTGCAGGGCAAAGCCATAGTTACGGTCAAGGATGCACTCGAGGGGAAGCAGAACTCGATCAAGCCTTTGTACGCAGCGCTCAGGCTCGCCTCGGTAGAAGACAAGAGCATCGCCGATAGTAAGGGCGTTACGATAATGGGCGACCAGGAAATTCCGTATGAGCTGCTGAAAAAGATCATGCTGACCTGTGCCGGAGCGGAATTCACTAATATTTCATTTGCCGTGAACCAGAAGGCGTCGGAAACCTGATGGCAAAGGCAGTCCATATACCTGAACCAGAATTAGCCTGGGCGGAGCATCGGGAAGACCGCGGTTTTCGCTGGTTGATGATCATCATGGTGGTGCTGTTCCTTGGCGTGGGCGTGGTGTTTAATGCGATCACACTGCCGGAGGTAGTACAGAAGAACCTGATCGATATCTCCCCTCGCCTGGCGCAGCTAATCCTCGAAAAGCAGAAGGTCAAGCCACCGCCACCGAAGAAAGTAATACCCGAGAAAGAAGAGCAAAAGAAAACCGAGAAAAAGAAGCCAGAGAAGCCGAAGGAAAAGAAAAAGGAGAAACCGAAGGAAAAGAAAAAAGAGGTAAAAAAGGAAGACGCACGCGATGTTGCTAAAAAAAGCGGTCTGCTCGCGCTAGCTGACGAACTCGAAGATTTGCGCGAGAGTTTCGATCTGGACGACACGCTGAAATTGCCCCAACAAACCGAGGGCAAGCAGGCGGCCGTGGTCGCGACTTCCGGCGATTTGCTGACCGCCGGCGCGCAGACTTCTAGTGGTGGCATTCAGACAGATACGCTCAATCGAAACATTAAAACCAGTGAACTGGCACAACGCCAGACCACCAGCGTAGAAAGCAAGATCGAAGCCGACGCCACCAAACTAGCCAAGGCATCGACAAACCAGAAACAAAAAGGATCGGGTTCGGGGTCGGTAGCCAAACGTAGCGCCGATGAAATCGAACGCGTGTTCCAGCAAAACAAGGGTGGTATATTCAACCTCTATAATCGCGCACTGCGCAAAATCCCGTCGCTTGCGGGGCAAGTCGTAATCGAGTTGACGATATCGCCGGGTGGCCAGGTTACCGCGGTCAAGGTGCTGTCCAGCGAACTGGGCGATGAAACGCTGGAGCGAAAGCTGGTGGTTAAAATTAAGAAGTTTAAATTCAGCAAGGCTAACGTCGCCGAAATTACCGTCACCTACCCTATCGACTTTCTGCCTTCCTGAAGATTTACTTGATCGCTTTGCGCTACGCTACCAGGATAACCGGACAGCGTAGCGTTTTCAGAATCTGCAACGATACCCCCCTTTCCCCATGTTTCGAGATAATTGCGCAATCGAAACTGGAAGCTGTCCGCTCGAGAAGATCATTTAGCTGATTCCGATTTAGCACGGTCAGCATCATTTCCTGATCGTTAGTCTTAATCAGCCGTGCTATCTCCGACAAAACCTCGGTTTCTGGATTATCGGCGACTAGCGTTACTTCGATTTTCTGATGGGCGAATCGACGCAATAGCATTTCAAGCGCATGTTTTTGATGGGGCGAATCATTACCGATCAACAGGATTTTTCGGGGGCCATGAAATCGTCCGGATTGCTGACGATGCGATACCGTTTGCCCCAGGATGGTGTAGATCACGTCCGCTCTGGGCTTTAAGCTGATATCCCGCACCCGACCACGAACAGTGTCGAAACTCCAGGCAATCTGCAAAGCCTGGGCTTCGTGCCGTAAAGTTTGCTTGAACTGCTGTGCTACCGAACGCAGCGAGCGCTGCATTTGATCGATACTGGTAGGGCGCTCGCGAGCGGTAGTCAGGCTGATTTCACTGGTAAATGGCAGGCCCGTTACCTGAAGCAGGTCTTCATCCTCGATGAACAAACAGCGTAGCCCAGTATTTGCAGATGCTGCCATATCTACTGCCAGGCTCACCGTGGTTACCGAGTAACTGCTGACATCGGCCGCCAACATTACGATTTGCTGCTCATTGGTAGAGTGCTTTACCGTCATTTCTCTGCATCGCTCCCGGCTGTAGAATCTTTATCACTACCAGACTGGGAATACCGCTTTTGCAGACCCTGCAGTTTCTCGATACGTTTTTGTAGCAGATAGTTGAAACTCTTTTGCGGATAGCCACCACTGCCGCCAGGGCGACCGGGCTCCATACCCGTTAGCAACTGCATCACATCTTCGACCTGCTGCACCGGGTAAATGTTGAACTTCTTGTTTTTTACTGCTGCGCGAACATCTTTATGCAACATAAGATGTACCTGGTTGGCCGCGGGAATGATAACGCCCTGCTTGCCATCTAATCCACGCGAGGCACAGACTTCAAAAAAGCCCTCGATTTTTTCGTTAACTCCCCCAATCCCCTGGATTTCACCCAGTTGGTTAATCGAACCGGTAACGGCCAGGCACTGTTTAAGCGGAATTTCGCCAAGCGCGGACAGCAAGGCACACAATTCGGCAGCAGAGGCACTATCACCATCAACCTTACCGTATGACTGCTCGAAAGCCAGGCTCGCGGCAAGCGGCAACGACTGATTAGCGGCATAGCGATGGGCGAGGTAAGACGACAGGATCATGACCCCCTTGGAATGAATTTCACCCCCCAGTTTAGCCTCGCGTTCAATGTCAATTACACCACTGCGCCCAAGTCTTGCAGTAGCGGTGATGCGTGACGCCTGGCCAAAACGAAATCTGCCGGTTTGCAGCACCGAGAGCGCATTCACCTGGCCAACCTTGCTGCCCTCGGTATCGATCAGTTTTATCCCCCGCAGCACCTGCTCCTGCATCAGTTCACGATAGCGATCCTGTCGATGGTCCTGTTTATCGATTGCCTGTTCGATGTCTTCGAGGCGTATCACTTTGCGCTTTGCCTTACCGGCCCAGTAGTTGGCTTCGCTCAACATGTCGCGCATGTCATCGAGGTAAAGCGATAGTTTTTCGGTATCGCCAGCCGTGCGCGAAGCTTCCTCGATAATTCGACCCACGCCAGCCTTATCCAGGGGTCGTGCCCCGCAACCCTGCTGTAGCCCTGCGATCATACGAGCATAACCCTGAACAGTTTTCACATCACGTTTGGTGGTTTCCGCAAAATCAGCGGCCACCTTAAACAACTGATCGAACTCCTGGTCATAAGCCCTGAGCAGGTAATAAAGCCTGGGTTCGCCAATGAGGATAACCTTGACATCGAAGGGAATCGATTCTGGTTCCAGGGATACCGTGTTGGCCAGGCTCAGCATCTGTTCCAGCGATTGAATTTTTATCTCTTTGGCCTTGAGTGCTCTTTTAAGCCCTTCCCAGGCGAAGCCATGGGATAGCAGCTTGTTCGCATCCAGGATCAGGTAACCTGCATTGGCCCGATGCAGGGCTCCGGGTTTAATCAGGGTAAAATCGGTAATAAGGGTTCCCATCTGGGACAGGTATTCAATCCGACCGATCAGGTTCTGATAAGTAGGATTATCTTCAAACACGATCGGCGCCCCTTCAATATCGGTGTTATCGACTATTACATTGATACTGTAGGCATGAAACTGCGCCACACGGCTGGGTATATTATCGATATCGCGAGTGTTCTCCGTAGGCAGGAAAGCATCGACATCCTTGATTGCGTTTAGTTTTACAGCTTCTAAATATTCCATGATGTCCGGATAGTCGTGGTAGCGATTCTCCATCCACGCGATCAGCTGTTCGACAGTATGCTGGGTTATTTCCTGGTTCAAAGCCTTGACGCGTTGATGATGCTCGCGCTGCAGCAGTGGCATATCCAGGATAATAGCCTGCAATTTGAGCTGAAGATCAGCAATTAATCTCTCGATGCGTTGCTTTTCATCATCCGAAAGTTTTTCGTATTCCTTTTGATCGAGCGGGTGGCCATCCACCACCGGCCCCATGGTATAGCCAGCAGGAGTTCGCATGACAATAATGCCCTGTTCCTCGGCTTCCTGGTCAAGCTCGCGGAAAGCCCGTTCCTGCCGCTCCTGCAGTTCCTCCTCTATTTCCTGCCGCCGATTTCGATACTCTTCACTTTGAAAAGAAGATGGTAACGAAGTCAACAAATCCTCAACCAGCGACTCCATGTCCAGGCGCAATTTCTGCCCCATACCTGCTGCGAGTTTCAGAATTCTGGGTTTCTGTGGATTGGCAAAGTTATTCACATAACACCAATCCGATCGAGAGTTATCGGTCTGTGCATGCCGTGACAGTATTTGCTGCACCAGTTGGTGTTTACCCAGGCCGGAATCACCAACCACGAACAGGTTAAATCCCTGTTGCTCGATATCCACGCCGAATTCGATTGCTTCCAGGGCTCGATCCTGGCCCAGCGGCTGATCCAGCGGTTCGAGATCAGCCGTGGTTTTGAATTCAAACTGCTTCAGATCGCAGATCTGATAGAGCGATTCGGCTGGTAAAGCCTTGTTCTTGGATGTCATTTGGCAATATTCACTTAAATAGTCAACGTAAATACAGACCCAGATCAATTGGGACAGAGATTTAGCTGCCCGGGGGTAGCACTAATTCTATATCCTGGGTATTTCTGCGCTCGCCCGATGCAACCATAGTACAACAGCTGTTCCCGGAGGTGCGAGTATGACTTCACCTGGCGGTGTTTTCGTGCAAAAAAAAGCCCCGCTTTCGCGGGGCCTTTCTACTTCTTGGT
This sequence comes from uncultured Gammaproteobacteria bacterium, assembly GCA_963793595.1. Lineage (GTDB taxonomy): Bacteria > Pseudomonadota > Gammaproteobacteria. The sequence continues at coordinate 13,708 of CAWCBX010000039.1, forward strand.
ACCGGTGCGAGGCCAGGATCGTTTCTGGCGTCGCGAGCGAAGGAGCTGCAAGGCGGGATTCGGTGAGATGGCGCGAACATACCTTTCGTATGTGAGCGTCTCGCCGAATCAACGCCGCGATCCGAGCGCAGCAGCCAAAAAAAAGCCCCGCTTTTGCGGGGCTTTTCTACTTCTTGGTACCGGTGCGAAACCAGGATCATTTCTGGCGTCGCGAGCGAAGCGAGCAGCAAGGCGGGATTCGGTGAGATGGCGCGAACATACCTATCGTATGTGAGCGTCTCGAGCCGAATCCCAACGCCGCAGATCGCGAGCGCAGCAGCCAGAAACTACATCATGCCGCCCATGCCGCCCATGCCGCCGCCCATACCGCCCATATCAGGCATAGCAGGACCAGCGTCCTTGGGTGAGTCAGCAATCATCGCTTCGGTGGTGATCAGCAGACCAGCAACTGAAGCCGCGTTTTGCAGCGCGGAACGGGTTACCTTGGTTGGATCCAGGATTCCCATTTCGATCATGTCGCCGTATTCACCAGTCGCGGCGTTGTAACCATAGTTACCTTTGCCCTCTTCGACATTGTTGGTGACCACGGAAGCTTCGTCACCGGCATTGGCCACAATTTGACGAATCGGCTCTTCCAGCGCACGGCGCGCGATATCGACACCGATGCTCTGATCGTGATTGTCGCCCTTGAGGTCGGCAATCGCGGCACGAGCACGAATCAATGCAACACCACCACCGGCAACCACGCCTTCTTCGACCGCGGCACGAGTAGAGTGCAGTGCATCTTCAACACGGGCTTTCTTCTCTTTCATTTCGATTTCAGTTGCGGCACCGACTTTGATCACGGCAACACCACCGGCCAGTTTGGCAAGACGTTCCTGCATCTTTTCGGTATCGTAGTCTGAAGTCGATTCAGCGATCTGGGCCTTGATCTGGGTGATACGATCCTGGATATCTTCTACCGATCCAGCGCCATCGACAATAGTAGTATTTTCCTTGGTGATGGAAACTTTCTTCGCCGAACCAAGATCATCCAGGGTCACTTTTTCGAGGCTCAGGCCAACTTCTTCAGAAATTACCTGACCGCCAGTCAATACCGCGATGTCCTGCAGCATGGCTTTGCGACGATCGCCGAAACCAGGTGCTTTAACCGCACAAACCTTGACGATTCCGCGCATGCTGTTAACCACCAGCGTAGCCAGTGCTTCGCCTTCGATATCTTCAGCGACAATCAGTAACGGCTTGCTCGACTTGGCTACCGATTCGAGGATCGGCAACAATTCACGGATATTGGAAATCTTCTTGTCGAACAGCAGAATCATCGGCTCTTCGAGCTCGGCAGACATGGTGGACTGCTCGTTGACAAAGTAAGGTGACAGGTAGCCGCGATCAAATTGCATACCTTCAACCACGTCGAGTTCGTTATCGAATGAAGAACCCTCTTCAACTGTGATAACGCCTTCTTTACCCACTTTCTCCATCGCTTCCGCGATGATATCGCCAACACTGTGGTCCGAATTTGCAGAGATCGTACCGACCTGTGCAATCGCCTTAGTGTCTTCGCAAGGCGTTGAACTGGCCTGCAGATGCTCTACCGCAGCGGCTACAGCCTTGTCGACTCCACGCTTGAGGTCCATCGGGTTCATACCCGCTGCAACCGCCTTCATGCCTTCGCGAACAATCGCCTGGGCAAGTACGGTAGCAGTGGTAGTGCCGTCACCGGCCACGTCAGAAGTCTGTGAAGCAACTTCCTTGACCATCTGCGCACCCATGTTTTCAAACTTGTCTTCGAGTTCGATTTCCTTGGCAACAGAAACACCGTCTTTAGTCACGGTCGGTGCACCAAAGCTCTTGTCGAGAACTACGTTACGTCCTTTCGGGCCCAGGGTAACTTTCACCGCATTAGCCAGAATGTTAACCCCATTGACCATACGCGAACGCGCATCGTCACCAAATTTTACGTCTTTTGCACTCATTTGAGTTCTTACCTCTTAAATTCCGAATTATTCAACAACAGCGATGATGTCATCTTCGCGCATGATCAGCAGTTCTTCACCGTCAACCTTGATTTCAGTGCCGGAATACTTGCCGAAGTAAACGGTATCACCCGCCTTTACATCCAGCGCACGTACGTCGCCAGAGTCAGTGACTTTGCCACTACCAACCGAGAGAATCTCACCCATGCTTGGTTTTTCAGTTGCAGAATCAGGAATCACGATGCCACCGGCAGTGGTACGCTCTTCTTCCTTACGCCTGACGATTACTCGATCATGCAGGGGACGAATATTCATTATTGCTACGCTCCGTATTTATCGTTTAGTTTGCGATCCAGTTAAAAATGGACCTGTTAAGTTTAGCCGCGAATTAGCACTCGCTTATCGAGAGTGCTAATAATATTCAGCGGTTTTTCGTAGTCAAGGGAAATGGGGGATAAATTGGGAGATTCAAGCGGTATTCACGCAAAAAATGCGATTTTTATCAATTTTCGGCGAAATTAGTCTTCTCTATGATATTTGACACCGTCAATAACGTCTCCATGCTGACGCTTGCGGCCCTCGACCGTCACCGCAGACGCAACTACCATGCGGGACGCTACCTTGCTCACGAGCCAGACGCGGGTCGGCGGGAAGAGCAGGAAAAATCCCACCGTATCGGTAAAGAATCCCGGCGTCAGTAACAGGGCGCCGGCAACCACCAGGCCCATGCCCTCGAGGATTTCCCGCGCCGGCAGTTCGTTTTGCTGCATTTTCTGCTGCGCACGGGTTAACGTCGATAATCCCTGTATCCTGAGCAACCAGACACCGATAACCGCCGTAAACACCACCAGAAAAATGGTCCAGCCAGCGCCGATAACCTGCCCCACCTGGATTAACAGGTAGATTTCGATAATCGGTATAACCAGGAAAATGGTGGCAATCAGTGGGAACATGGGGCTAATAAATAGTTGACATCGGTTGATTTAAAATCGGGGTATTACTAGAGTAATACTGCAGTTTGATCTATATGTGGTTAGCATATCACTTATTCAATCGACCCTTATGGAAAAACTGACAGCGGAACATTATCTGGTGATTACATCCTCGCCTGACCTCCACGGGGCCAGGCACCAGGCGCAACGCTGGCTGGAAGAAAAAATCGCCGCCAGTGTAAACGTTTTGCCACAAATGGACTCTATGTATCACTGGAAGGGAGAATTACGACATGGTACGGAGCATAAGATTTTCATCAAAACGAGTGCTGACAAACTGGATGCGCTGCAGCGGGAAATCAGCGCCAACCATCCCTGTGCCGTAGCCGAAATACTATGTTTTAAGATAGACTCTGGCGATCCCGAATACCTGGACTGGATAACACAATCGACACAATGAGTTTTTGCAAACGAATCATTAGCACAGGCCTCCTGTTACTGCTCGTGCAAAGCCCGCTGCTGCAGGCGCAGGAAGAGGAATTGTTGCCACCTGAAGAGGCGTTCAG
>CAWCBX010000040.1:0-6495 GCA_963793595.1 uncultured Gammaproteobacteria bacterium
TCGCCAATTGCTGTAGCTTGTCAGGCGCTGTTTTCGCCGCTGTGTTATATGCCGTGTTTCATACCTTCATAACGGTTTATATTGGCGGGACCATCGCCACCATAAGCGGCCTGGTGCTGATGGTTGTCGTGCTGATCGTTAAACCGACCGGTTTGATGGGAGCGAAAATAAGTGAATAGTAACGGCGGATTCACGGTGCAGAGAATGATTATCGGCGTCGTCGCTTTGGCCGCATTACTGGCTACCCCTCATTTCCTGAGCTTTCATCACCAGGATTTACTGATCTTTCTAACCATCAATGTACTGGCTGTGTGCAGTTATCGGCTGGTTACATTAACCGGGGAATGGTCATTGATACATGCCGTAATGATGGGGGTGGGAGCTTATACCGTTGCCTTGCTGGTCAATCATTTCGATCTCGCAATCTGGTTTACCTTGCCGCTGGCTGGTACTGCTGCCGGACTGGTGGCTGCATTATTGTGTTTCCCCTTATTGAGGATGACACAGTTTTATTTCCTGATTGGCTCGTTCGCCGCGGGTGAAGCGATTCGCCTGACCTGGGTGGAGTTTGTCGGTGTGTTTGGCGGCACCAGTGGCTTGAGAGGTGTCGAGGCGCCGATCGTTTTCGGCATCGATTTCCTGGACCCGATCCCATACTTTTATTTCTCCCTGGCCGTCGTGATGCTGTGCCTGTTTATCCTGTATCGCATCGAAAACTCGAGGGTAGGGCTGACCCTGCACGCCATACACTGGAAGTCGGCACTGGCCGAGTCCGTCGGCGTTGACGCCTGGCGCTATCGCGCACTGGCGTTTATCGTGGGTTCGTTTTTCGTCGGTATCGCCGGCGGATTGAAAATCCATTACCTGGGCAGCGTCACGCCAAACCAGTTCACCGTCAGTTTCATGGTGTTCATCCTGATCTGGGTGATTGTCGGGGGATATAACAAGTTTTACGGTCCCATTATCGGCGTGGTTGTGCTGACCATTTTTGACGAGTCGATCCGAAGTTTCGAGGTGTTGACGGCCGGCGATTTATGGCGCCATGCTTATTTTATCGATCCTGTTTCTGCCCCTGGGCCTGGAAAGCGTTCCGGGAAAAATAAAATCATGGTTTGGAGTCGGCTCGCCGCCACCCGAACCGCCGTTGTCTGACCAATAGGGCGTAATAAAAGACTCGCATGGCCATTTTGGAAATCAACAATGTAAGCAAACAGTTTGGCGGACTGACGGCGCTGGACAATGTCAGTTTTCAGGTTGAAGAAGGTGAAATCCGTGGTTTGATCGGCCCCAACGGCGCCGGTAAAAGCACCATGTTCAAAAATATTGCCGGTTTTCAGGTGCCGACCAAGGGTAGCATCAGTTATCAGGGGCAAAGCATCGAAGGCAAGAAACCCCATACGATTGCAGAAATGGGCATCGTGCGTACTTTCCAGGAAACTACACTGTTCCAGGAGCTGAGCGTGTTCGAGAACGCTTTGGTCGGCACGCATATCCGCGCGCGCTCGAACGTGTTTGCCGCGGTGCTGGGGCTGGACAGGCTGAAACAGGAAGCGGCCAGCGAAAAGGTGATGGAGGTACTCGAATTCATGGGGTTGATAGAGCGCAAGGATCAACTCGCATCCGAACTGCCGCTGGGTTCGCAACGCGCACTGGCATTGTCCATCGCACTGGTCTCCGAGCCGAAAGTCATGTTGATGGATGAACCTTTTGCCGGCATGAACGGCGAAGAAACCAGTCACATGATGGATTTGACCCGCAAAGTCCGGGAATCAGGTATTACCGTCGTCCTCGTCGAGCATGATATGAAGGCTGTCATGGGCCTGTGTAATTATTTAACCGTATTGAATTTTGGACAGGTGCTGGCGCACGGCACGCCGGAAGAGGTGCGCAACAACGACAAGGTGATCGAAGCCTACCTTGGCGGGGCAAAATAAGATGTTGCTGCAGGTTAACGATATTCATGTCCATTATGGCCAGGTCGCGGCCCTTAAAGGGGTTTCGCTGGAGGCGGGTGAGGCTGATTTTGTCACCCTGATCGGCTCCAACGGCGCGGGCAAGAGCACAACCTTGCGCACCATATCTGGATTAAATCATCCCAGCGCAGGCGAGATAATCTTTGATGGACAGCGTATCGATCAATTGTCGGCCGACAAGATTCTTAAACTGGGTATTGCCCACGTACCCGAGGGACGCAGGATTTTCAAGGATTTAACGGTTACCGAAAATCTATTACTCGGCGCATTTACCCGGGACGACCAGCCAGCCATTCGCAAGGACCTGGACGGTGTATTCGAGCGCTTCTCCAGGTTGAGTGAGCGCAAGAATCAGACAGCCGGAACCATGAGTGGCGGTGAACAGCAGATGTTGTCCATCGGTCGGGCGTTGATGTCGAGGCCGCGCATCCTGTTGCTCGACGAACCGTCACTTGGCCTCGCACCGGTCATCGTCCGCGAAATCGCACACCTGCTGACTGAAATAAATAACCAGGGGGTATGCATTGTCCTGGTCGAGCAAAATGCCGAGCTGGCGCTGGAACTGTCACGCCATGGTTACGTGCTGGAAACGGGCAATGTCGCGCTGGAGGGCGAGGCCGGAAGCCTGATGGATAATGATCATGTGCGCAAAGCTTATCTCGGTATTTAAACGCAACCGGCTTAAAGGATTTGCCGACAACTGTTAGCCATTCGCATAAGCCTGTTCAGGCAATCTGCTCCCTGGCCACTTCGACAATCAGGCGTCGCATCCATTGATGGGCGGGATTGTTCTGCAATAACGGACTCCAGGCCATCTTCAACTCGATCGGTGGAATTTCGAAGGGCGGTTTTTCCACCACCACGCGCGGGTTATGCGCCTGCAGTTTTGCCGCCTTGGACGGAACGGTAGCAATCAGGTCGTTTTGCTCGGCCATTAACATCGCAGCCTGGTAGTGGCGTGTAAAGACGGTAATCCGACGTTGCTTGCCGATACGGTTGAGCGCCTCGTCGACCCACCCGAGGCGTTGTACGTCGTCAGGGTTCATGCCGACGCCAACCCCCATGCCGGTTTTACTCACCCAGACATGCTGGGCCTGCAAATAGGAATCCAGCGTAAAATTATTGCGAATCGGATTATCGACACTGAACAGGCAGGCGAAATCATCTTCCCAGATGGTTTTCTGGTGGAACGACTGCGGGATGGAATCGAAGCGGTTGATGACCATGTCGACCTTGCCCTGTTCGACATCGAGAAAACTGACATCGCTCGGGGTCATGATATCGAGCGTAATACCGGGTGCTGCTTCGCGCAGGCGATGCAGGATAGGCGGGAAGATGGTCGACTCGGCATAATCGGTCGCCATGATGCGAAAGAAACGCTCGGCGGTTGCGGCATCGAAGGCGGCCTGGGGTTGTACGGCCTTGTCGACCCTGGCCAGCACTTCACGGATCACCGGCTGTAATTCAAGCGCTCTTTCAGTCGGGCGTCATGCCGTCACTGGTGCGAACCAGCAGCGGATCATCGAACAGAATCCGTAAACGCCCCAGCCCGTTACTCATCGCCGGCTGGCTTAAACCCAGGTGGCTGGCTGCTTTGGTCACGTTTCTTTCGCGTAGCAGGACATCCAGGTACTCGAGAAGATTGAGATCGATTCGCCCGTTATGCATGTCTTGCCCCGAAGGCTTTATTGATTTGGTGAATAGTAAGTATAAACACCATTTATTTCAATTATAAGCAAGAAAATCTTAATATGGAGCCACTTTTCCAACCAGCATTTAAAGGCATGACCATGACTCTATACCAAAAAGATATCGCCGACGTTGCCGCCCTGTGCGGAGCGCAGGGTGACAGCTGGAATGCGATCAATCCGGAATCAGTCGCGCGTATGCGTGCGCAGAACCGCTTCAAGACCGGCATCGACATCGCTAAATACACCGCAAAAATTATGCGTTCAGACATGGATGCCTACGATGGCGACTCGTCAAAATACACCCAGTCACTCGGTTGCTGGCACGGTTTCATCGCCCAGCAGAAAATGATTGCGATCAAGAAATACATGTCCACTACCAAGGGTTCTTATATTTATCTGTCCGGCTGGATGATCGCCGCGTTGCGCTCTGAATTCGGCCCGTTGCCCGATCAGTCGATGCATGAAAAAACCACGGTGCCTGAATTGATCGAGGAAATTTACACCTACCTGCGCCAGGCCGACGCGCGTGAGCTGGGTGGTTTGTTCCGCGAACTCGATGCCGCGCGTGTAGCGGGTGACAGCGTCAAGGAGAAAGGCATCCAGAATCAGATCGACAACTTTGAAACGCATGTCGTACCGATTATTGCCGATATCGACGCCGGTTTCGGCAACGAAGAAGCCACCTACCTGCTGGCGAAGAAAATAATCGAAGCCGGTGCCTGTTGTATACAGATCGAAAACCAGGTGTCCGATGTCAAGCAATGCGGGCACCAGGACGGCAAGGTTACCGTGCCGCATGCCGATTTCATCGCCAAGATCAACGCGGTGCGTTATGCCTTTCTCGAACTCGGTGTCGACGACGGCGTCATCGTTGCGCGCACCGATTCCCTCGGCGCTGGCCTGACGCAGAAAATCCCGGTTTCGACTAGCTGAAGGCGACCTGGCTTCACAGTACAACGCTTTCCTCGAAACCACGCCGGTCGATTCAGTCGACGATATTGTCGATGGCGACATGGTGATCAAGCAAAACGGCCAACTGGTCAAGCCGGTTCGCCTGCCCAACGGCCTGGTACGTTTCCGCGAAGGCAGCGGCGAAGACCGTTGCGTGCTCGACGGCATTACCGCACTGCGCAATGGTGCGGACATGTTGTGGATCGAAACCGAGAAACCCCACCTCGCACAAATCGGCGGCATGATTAATCGCATTCGCGAAGTGATTCCGAATGCCAAGCTGCTGTACAACAACAGCCCGTCGTTTAACTGGACGCTGAACTTTCGTCAGCAGGTCTTCGACGCCTGGAGCGAAGAGGGTAAGGATGTTTCCGCCTACGATCGCGACGGTTTGATGAGCGCCGATTACGATGACACCGAACTAGGTATCGCTGCAGACGACAGGATCCGTTCCTTCCAGGCCGATGCGGCGCGGGTAGCCGGCGTTTTCCATCACCTGATTACGCTGCCGACCTACCATACCGCTGCGCTGTCTACCGATACGCTGGCCAGGGATTACTTCGGCGACGAAGGTATGCTGGGTTATGTCGCCAAGGTTCAGCGCCAGGAAATCCGTCTCGGCGTCGCCTGTGTGAAGCACCAGAACATGGCAGGCTCCGACATGGGTGATGATCACAAGGAGTACTTCTCGGGTGCGCAGGCGCTGAAAGCCTCCGGCAAAGACAACACGATGAATCAGTTCTAAGAACATCGCTTAAAGTGTCTCAAGAAAGGGCGGACTTGTTTCCGCCCTTTTTTATGCATGGCGCTGGCGGCTACCGAGTGTGGTGCCAACCTGTTTGCGGCCTATGGCATGTCGGAAACCTGACCCCTTTAACCGATCATCTCAACGCAACATTAGAAAGCCGACTTCAATTCCGCCAGGTTATTTTTCATCACGCTTAAGAAGTCACCTTGTGCAGGTGCGTTGGCGCAAGGATCAAACACGATCGAGCCGATACCCATTTGCTTCAAATTTTCGACTGATTCTGTAGCTGGTTCGCCTTCCCAGAGCATCCATTTCACGTCGTGTGTCTGTGCCAGGTTCACCAGCGCTTTCCATTGCGACTGATCGGGATATTCATCGGGTTCCCACACCACGCTGTGCAGGTTGACGTCATAACGACGCGCCAGGTATTGATACACGGGATGCGAAGCGAGTAACGCCTGATTTTGATTACCCGAAACAATACTTTCCAGTTCGGCGTCGAGGGCCAGCAAATCACTTTCAAGCCTGGCAAAGTTTTTGTCGACTGCCGCCTTGAGTTGCGGGCGTTTTTTGATGATTGCCTGCCTGATGGCATCGGCCTGACGAACTGCCTGTTGCAAATCGAGCCAGGTGGTAAAAGCAACCCCGGCATGCGCATGCGCCGCGCCACTGCCATGACTATGCTCCGCGCCGGACCCGGCATCGATATAATTTTCGGCAAAGCCTGCCGAGGTATTGACCAGGCGCCTGCGCGGCAACGAGACCTTGTTGATCCACTTCGCATAATTGGCGCCGTTCAACAGGATCAGGTCAGCGCCCTGGTAGGCACCCACGGTTTGCACATCGGGCGTCCAGAATGCCGGATCGATAGCGGGCGGGGCTGGAAAAACAACCTCTGCATGTTCACCCGCAATGCGTTGCGCGAAGTATTGTAACGGGTAATTGACCGTGTAGATGCGCAGCCGATCATCAGCAACGGCCGCTGTGGCGAATTGCCCAGTTATCACCAAAAAAAGAATAAGGCCAAGAATTCTGATTTTCATCGAACACTCATCAATTTACACATTACCAGGCTCAGTTAATAAACAGGGTTCGAACCAGGTCACTACTGTACCCATCGACCACGTACAAC
>CAWCBX010000041.1:0-4863 GCA_963793595.1 uncultured Gammaproteobacteria bacterium
GCATCGCTGACGCGCAAATCGCGACTTTCAGTCGCCCTGCCCAGCACGGCGTAAATACAGCGCTCACGCTCACACAGGGCAATAAAGTCCTCGAGGCGCTCGTCCGCCACCGCGAGGACGTAGCGTTCCTGGCTTTCGTTACACCAGATTTCCATCGGCGACATGCCGGGTTCGTCGTTGGGCACCCGGCGCAAATCGAGTTCGGCGCCCCGCCCGGCATCGTTCACCAGTTCGGGTAAGGCATTGGACAGGCCGCCCGCACCGACATCGTGAATCGACAGAATCGGGTTTTCCCGGCCTTGCGCAAAACAGCGATCGATGACTTCCTGCACGCGACGTTCCATCTCCGGGTTGCCGCGTTGCACCGAAGCGAAATCCAGACTCTCGCTGCTGCTGCCGCTCGCCATCGACGAGGCAGCGCCACCACCGAGACCAATCAACATCGCCGGGCCACCGAGCACAATGATATTTGCGCCGGGTGGAATGTCCTGCTTGTCGACATGCTCGCGCCTGATGATGCCGACGCCGCCCGCGACCATGATCGGCTTGTGGTAGCCACGCACTTCGGTGCCGGAACCTGCAGCGACGCTTTGTTCGTAGGTACGAAAATAACCGCAGGTATTCGGTCGCCCGAATTCATTATTGAACGAGGCTGCACCGATCGGGCCTTCGAGCATGATATCGAGCGCGGAGGCAATGCGTCCCGGTTTGCCATTATCCTGTTCCCAGGGCTGTTCAAAACCGGGGATCTTCAAATTCGACACCGAAAACCCACACAAGCCGGCCTTGGGTTTGGAACCGGTACCGGTCGCGCCCTCGTCACGAATTTCACCACCGGAACCGGTGGCCGCACCCGGGAAGGGTGAAATCGCGGTCGGGTGGTTATGGGTTTCAACCTTCATCAGAATATCGAGCTGTGCGTCTTCGTACTGATAATCAGCCGTGGCGGTGGCCGGCGCGAAGCGGGTCGCGCTGAAACCCTCGATGACCGCCGAATTATCGTGGTATGCCGACAGCACGCCGTCGCTATGCAGGGCGTAGGTATTCTTGATCATGCCAAACAGCGACATGTCCTGTTCGACGCCATCGATAGTCCAGCTGGCGTTGAAAATCTTGTGCCGACAATGCTCGGAGTTGGCCTGGGCGAACATCATCAGCTCGACATCGCTGGGGTTGCGTTCCAACTCGATGTAGGCCTGCGCCAGGTAATCGATTTCATCAGGCGAAAGCGCGAGCCCGAGATCGATGTTTGCCTGCACCAATGCGGTGCGGCCCTGCCTGGTGGTATCGATCTCTCTCAGCGGTTGCGGCTGGTGGGTCTGAAACAGCGCAGCGCAGTCATCGAGACGGGTAAATACCGCTTCGATCATGCGATCATGCAACAGGTCGAGCGGCACTTCATCCGCAGTATCGACCGTGTACAGAATGCCGCGCTCAATACGATTTACCTGGTTCAGGCCACAATTGTGAGCGATATCGGTCGCCTTGCTGGCCCAGGGCGAAATGGTGCCCGGGCGCGGCAGCACGTAGAATTCGCGCCCGCCCACCTCCTCCGACTGCAGCAGCGGGCCATAGGTCAGCAGATTGGCCAGTACTTCGAGTTCGGTATCGCCGGGGTTTTGCGTACCGCTGTCGACCAGGTGGATATAACGACTACTGAGGCCATTTACAGTGATCCCCGCGGCGGTCAGTTGTTGTTCGAGTTTTCTAAGTCTGAATTCGGATAATGCCGGACTACCGGGAAGGCATAGCATGTTCGATTAGGTCACTTTGCGGGGATGAAAAGGTGCGCAGATAATAACGGAAAATATGCAGCGCTCCAACCTGCAGCTCGATTAATTCTCCTGGAAAGAAAGACTGTGATAGCGGTAGCAACGGATCGTGCTCGACCAGTACCCGGCAGCAAGACCGGCTTTAAGCATCAATTGGCCGACAAACTCGTCTGCGCTAGTCATCTTTTCCCACACCTGGGGTAAAAACGTGGCGCGGTGACCCTGGTCTTCCAGCAGCAAACCATCCACCCCCGGCTGTAAATCATCGAGTAAGGCCTGCCGCGTATCGACCGGGATTAATTCCATCGACGACAACACCGATACCTCGATGTGTAGTTTTTCGATTTCGTCGGCTCGTACCTGTGCGAAACGTGGATCCCGGAATGCCGCGTTGAAAGCCGCGTTTGCCACCGCCTGGGCCAGCGGAGCAGACGGTTGCAGCGAACCGATACAACCGCGCAGGTTCCCGCCAAGGGTCAGGGTTACGAAAACAGCGGCGTCAATGCACAGATTAGCATCGAGCCGGGCAACATCGAGTTGCAACGCGGCGCCGGAATCGAGGCCATGCACAATGGACTGGCGCGCTATATCGAGCAACCGGGCTCGTTCGTCGGCACTTAAATCAACGCAAAGCGAAAGCGGCATAGCCGACCACCCGGTTCGGTTCGCCGGCAGTATCGCCGGAGTTACAGGCGTGCAGCAAAGACACGTTCAACGACTTAAACCGGGTCGAAGCCATCAGGCCGTTGATCGCACGGGCGCCACAGGCTTCGTCGCCCTTGAGCGTGGTTGATTTATGCAGGATTTGTTCGCAGGTACCAGCATCGACCCGCCGGGCATCCTGGTAACTCAGGAAATGCGACATATCGGAGCTGACCACCACCAGCGTATGCGGGTCGACGGTGAGCGCATCGATTACCGCCGCCACCTGGGCAGCACCGGCACCCCCAACCACCACCGGTACCAGGGAAAAATCGTTGAGCACGGTTTGCAGGAAGGGTAACTGCACTTCGAGACTATGCTCTTCACGATGTGCCTCATCGGAGACCTGCACGCCGGGCAGGCGGCTGATCTGGTCGAGACCGATCTGGTCAAGCGGGACCTTGCCTAACGGGGTCGCAAAGTAATCTACCGACGGGATCGCCATGCCATCGACATAGACCCGGTGCGCGGGTCCGATCAACAGCACGCGTTTTACTTGATCAGGATCAGCTAACAGGCAACGAAAGGCGTAAGCAGCGGTCGAACCGGAGTAGATATAGCCAGCGTGTGGTACTATCAGGGCTTCCGGCAAAGCCTCGGGACTAGTTGATTTAGCATTGGCTGATTCAGCGCTTAACAGTTCATTGACATGATGTTGCAACCGACCCGCATCCGCCTCGTAGAAGTAACCGGCAACAGCCGGCGTGCGCGTACTCATGATCTGTCCTCGATCCAACGTGATTCGATCAGTATAACCCGGGCGCATTGCATCTACTTGCCGAGGATCAAGTTATGCAGGATTCGATAGTTACCACCCGCTACTGGCACCGTCTCGAAGACGGCCGTCTACAATGTGACCTGTGCCCGCGACATTGCCATTTACGCGATGGACAACGCGGGCTGTGCTATGTGCGACAACGCCTCGACGACGAAATCAAGCTGGTCAGCTACGGCCGCTCGAGCGGCTTTTGCGTCGATCCGATCGAGAAAAAACCACTCAACCATTACTTTCCGGGCAGCGCGGTGCTGTCGTTCGGCACCGCGGGCTGCAACCTGGCCTGCAAGTTCTGCCAGAACTGGGATATGACCAAATCCCGCGAAATGGATACCCTGGCCGACGCTGCATCGCCACAGAAGCTCGCCCGGGTTGCCGCCGAACTCTCCTGCCTCAGTGTCGCCTTCACCTATAACGATCCGATAATTTTCCATGAGTACGCGATCGATGTCGCCGCAGCCTGTCGTGAGCACGGCATCAATACGGTTGCGGTGACCGCTGGTTATGTCGACCCGGAACCGAGGGTGGAATTCTTTGCCGCAATGGACGCCGCCAATGTCGATTTAAAGGCCTTTACCGATCGCTTTTACCACAAGATTTGCGGCGGACACCTGGCGCCGGTGCTCGAAACCCTGGAATACATCAAACACGAAACCGATGTCTGGCTCGAACTGACGACGCTGTTAATTCCCGGTGAAAACGATTCCGACGAGGAACTACAGGCCATGACCAGCTGGGTAGTCGAAAAGCTCGGCCCCGACGTGCCGATGCACTTTACCGCCTTCCACCCCGACTGGAAGATGCGCGATATCGAGAGCACGCCGGCCGCTACCCTGACCCGGGCACGCAAGCATCGCCATCGACAACGGCGTGCACTATGCCTATACCGGAAATGTGCACGATAACAAGGGCTCGAGTACCTGGTGTCATTCCTGCGCAGAGCTGTTGATCGAACGCGACTGGTATGTGCTGGGACACTGGGGACTCGATGCCAAAGGCTGTTGCGCCAACTGCGGTACACCGCTGCCGGGGCATTTCCTCGACCAGCCCGGACACTTTGGTGCGCAGCGAATTCCGGTTAACCTGAGCCGTTACCAATAGACATCGTCATTCCTGCTCGCGCACACCGCTATCCGGAATAAAAAGATCGTGGGTTTACTAGGCCTTCAAAGACCACCTCGGGGGAATGTCTGCAAAAGGCGCTCCCAAACGGCAAAAGGCGCCGTTTGGTACATCCGTGTAACCGCTTGGAGACTCGGCGTCCTGCCTCGTTACACTTTTGCAGACTTCCCCCCGAGGTGGTCTCCCACTATAGATAAAAACCGGTTAGTATATTTGCTCCAGCCTTAATCAATCATATCGAGATATCATGAAAAAATCCTGTGCCACCATTTATTTACTGTATCGCGCTTGGCCTGTTATCGATTGCTACCAGCGTTCAGGCCAAACGCCCGGGATTTAGCGGTTTGACGGCCCTTGCCGACTCTCCCGACGCCGCTTTCTGGAACCCGGCGGGCATCACCCGCCTTCCGGAATCTCTCGAGTTACAACTGGCTACAGCCTACAGTCACTCTGATTTCGAGGTCGAAGAGGCGACATTCGGTCACGATGCGT
>CAWCBX010000042.1:0-21422 GCA_963793595.1 uncultured Gammaproteobacteria bacterium
CGGCATGCTGCTCGAGACTGACCAGCGACGCTTCATCGAGCAGTTCGTAGGCTGGAATTTTGCGTCTCGTGTCGGGCCGCGCAATCGGGATGCCGGCAACGCCGCGTCCGCGTTGGCGCCGACGACTGGATGCGCGTGACATCTGTTCCAGACCTAAGTGTGCGTGCGCGACTTGCCTGGGTCGAAAAACGGTGTCGTTTCGACCGTGGCGGTGCCTGAGAAATCGTCACCGGTGACTTCCAGTCGCGTACCGGGTTGAGTCGCAGCGGTTTGCAGGTGCACCAGTGCCAGCGACTTGTTCAGTCGATGTGACCAGCAGGGACTGTTGATAGTGCCGACTTCTGCACCGTCGAGTTTCAATAACTCACCACCGACGAGTGCATCGTCATGATCGATCGAAACACCGGCCGCGTGAAATCGTTCCTTACCTTCACTGGCAGTAACGGCCTGCTTGCCTCGAAAATCGCTCTTGTGTCGATTCACGGTGAAGCCAAGTCCTACTTCCCATGGTGTATGCTTCAGCGGTCATGTCATAGCCGAAAAACAGTAATGCTGCCTCGATGCGAACCTTGTCCAGCGACGCGAAAGAGCAGGGCATGACGCCCAGGTCTGCACCATGGCCGAGAATTTGATCCCATACGTCTCCTACCGCGGCGGCAGCGACAAAGATTTCATAGCCGCGCTCACCCGAATAACCGGTGCGCGAGATTCGACAGGGATGACCGAACAATTCGGTCGCCTGATGATGAAAATAAGCCATTTCACCGAGTTCGACCGGGGTATATGCGTTTAGCAGCGAAAATGCCGTAGGACCTTGAAGAGAAATATTGTGCAGGTCGTCGTCGAGTTCGATATCGACGTTGAGACCGGCGGCGGATTCCTGCAAACGTTGCATGCTGTCGCCCGAGCCATGGCAATGCATCCATTCGTCGCCTCCATTGTTGGCGATGATCGCATCGTCGCAGACCGTTCCCTGCTCGGTCAGAATCGCACCATAAGCCGATTTACCGGGGTAAATCTGTGTCATGTCGCGCGTAATGACGTGATCGACGACCCTTGCACGCATCGGGGCCGCGGACAAATACTTTCTTCAATGGCGACATGTCGAACATGCCGGCTGCTTGACGAATCGCGTCGTGCTCGTCGTTGGGGTCGCTGTGGTAACTCCAGGCGGTACCCATTCCGTTCCAGTCTTCGAGCCCCGATCCCAGTTCGATATGCCGTGACGCCAGTGCCGAGGTACGTGAAAGTTCGCTCATAGGATGTCTCTCCAGTTGAATTATTTGTACAATTAAATTGATCGAAAAAGCACTTAATGGCACTTTTAAGCAAATAATTTTATTGCATTTTAATGTCTTTATGCCAATCAAAAGATTTGACCTGATCGTTTAAATAAATTAAACAGTATGTAATGCGATTTCGAAACTATGACAGTTTACGCAGCTTCATTGTCGTGGCGCGGCATTTGAATATGGGGGTTGCCGCCGAGGAACTGAATTTGACCAAAGGCGCGGTCAGCTACCAGATTCAGCAGCTCGAAGGCGAGCTGGGATTCCGCGTTTTCTCGCGCTCAAAGCGTAACCTGGGTTTAACCGGAAAAGGATCGGATTTGCTCGAGGTGGTACAGCCGTTGTTTGACCGCATCGAACAGAAAATATTCAGTCTCAGGCAACAGAACAGCGATCGGATTACGATCGGTATGGCGACTTACTTTGCCTCCCGCTGGCTGTCGCCACGTCTAATGCATTTCATTACCGAGCACCCCGATATCGGCCTGCGCATTCAGCCACTGATCGATCTGATGGATCTGCGCTCCAACGAGCTGGATCTCGCGATACGCTGGGGTAAAGGCGACTGGTACGAAGCAGACTTCGAAGTGGAGTTGATTTTTGCCTGCCCGGCGATGTTGACTACCAGCCGCGCTACCGGTTTGCGAATCGAGACTGAGGGTATCGAAAAGGTAGTATCAGGTCAGACCCTGTTGCACGACCGCGATAGCAGCGACGCCTGGGCAGACTGGTTTAGTCGCGCGCGGGTATCGAGTGGTCGCCGGGGTCTGACGACCTGGTTATTCCGGATCCCAATGTGCGGGTGCAGGCGGTGATCGACGGACAGGGCGTCGCACTCTATGATTTTCTCGTTGACGATGAAGTGGCAGCGGGTCGTTTGTACCAGTACCGCCCCGTCAGCCTGGATGCCTACGGTTATTACCTGGTATATCCGCGGGGACTAGACACCGGCGTCCGCGAGCAGAACTTTCCGCGACTGGATTATGCAAGAGGCCAACTCCGATTTTCCCGATCCGGTTAGTCTTCCAGGTGCAACGGGGTAAACATTAATGGAATGACGATCATCAGGATTAAGCCGATGCCGTTGAGTAACCATTCGGCTGATTCAGAGTCCACGAACATGGCTACGATCATTAACATCGACCCGGGAAGCATCGCAGTTATCCATGACGGGTAGCGTACACCCAGTGAACCACTGCATGAGTTGCAGGTTGCTATCTGTCCGGGGCTTAGAATTGCCTTGCGTAATATCGAGATACTTGGCTTTTCACAACGAGGGCAGCGGAACATATCTTTAAACAATCTGTTTAGTCCGTTTTGTTAAGCTGGCCAAATCCGCTCTCCGGTTTGATTATCCGTTTGCACAACATAATCCTTTGCGGGTTCCAGCGTCGTTTCATGCTTTGGCTGGACCGCTAATGACAGGCTCAATGTATCAGGTCTCGCGCCTCCTTGCTGTTTCCAGGCCGATATCCAGTATTCCTCACCCTTAATATTGACCGAACCTCTGAAATCAGGGTGAGTGTCGTTTTTCTTACGGTCGTTTGACCAGATCTGCCCCCGGTTGGTGTTACTGTAACTCATACTGCCTTTCCCCCGTGTATGCTCCACGCCTCAATATATCGAGTAAAGCGAAGATCTTAACAGCCGGGCCTTATTAAGGAATCGCCTGTTTGGGGTAAATAAACGAGAATCTTTCACTCGTCATCAAGGCTGTCTCAGTACGACGCAGATATCGCACCAGCAGTCTTGTAGAAAGGGCTTTGCGTATCCAGAGGGTAGTATTTATGGTGCTTATGAACGCGTGCGGCAGAGGACGTTATGCTGATTCGGTTAATCCAGCCAGGTAAAATCAGTCTTGTTGTTCAAGCTCGATGGTCAGCCCGCCCGCATCGGAATAAGATGCATGAACACCGACATTGGCCAGTAAACTCTGCACTGTGCACTGCCGAAGACCTATCGCTATGGGTTGATTCGGCTTCACATATCCTTCCTGCACCTGCACTCGCTGGTTGGCTTTTAGCACATAGGTGCCGTTGCTTGAATTGAGGTCGCGCAGGCGAATTCTGCCATCGATAAACTTGATTTCGGCATGCTGCCTGCTGACAGAGGGATCATTCACATAGATGTGCCCCTCTCTACCGACAATGTAGGTTTTACCTTCCATGAATCCGATCCCTATTGATGTACTGTTGTTCATTGGCTCTTTAAATTTACCGATTCAGTTTGCTGAGGATAGAACATATCATCGGCTAAACCTGTTACGCATCACCCACTTGGGCTAAAAAAAGCTGTGAAATACTTACGCTTAAATCGTTTGTGACACTCGTCACAATCAACCTGCCGTGAGCAGATAACCAGTCTATCGGCGTTGCCCCATAAATGTTTAATCGGAGCTGGATATTTAGAGTTGCTTGCGGGAAAGGAAGGGTTGAGCGTGTTGGCCAGGCGCTGTTCAGGGTGGTCATTCAGTGGCTGGACAACGGCTTGCCAAAGTGTTGACGAAGACAGGCTTCGATTGTATCCGCAACTTCAGGATCTATCGATGTGGTGGCGTTCTAGACGAGATAGACAGGAGCGATCATTTTGTGCCTCTTATGCTTATGGTCTGGCCCGCTCTACCAGCAGGCGTTGTATTTTTATCCTGCTATAATCAGCTAGCATTCGATCAATAAAATCAAGGATTTACCCATGGGCGATATATACGCTACCCCTGAATCCGACCTGGCGCAGAATATTCAATCCGAACGCAGTGGCGGCAACACCGAAGATGCGATCGCGGGTAATATTGATGTCCGGATGCTGCAAACGCTCGGCGAAGCCTGGAGCGACCTGAAAGGATTCAAACTCAAATGCCATATTGCTACCGTGCTCTGGTTCGTGGTTTATATAGTGGCCGCGCTGATTAGTATTCCCATTGTTATCGGACTATCTGCCGCTGGTGCGGACGAGGGCAGCGCGACCATTATTGCATCACTGGTACAGTGGGTCGCGATAGCCGCAACCATGCCGATGATTGTCGGCATCACTATCATGGGAATTCGTCACGCGCAGAGAAAAACCGTTTCGTCTGGCACTGTTTTCAGCTACTTCCATAGAATCCCGGGTGCCATTCTGTGGTACTTCCTGATGACACTGATGATAATCCTCGGTTACATCCTGCTCATCATTCCCGGCATCTACCTGACGTTCGCCTATATGTTTTCGTTGCCATTGATGATCGAGAAAGATATGACTGCCTGGCAGGCGCTCGAGGTATCGCGCAAGGCGGTCACCCGAATCTGGTTTCGCGCAACCGGTTTCCTGATGCTGGTCGTGTTACTGGTAACGCTGGGTACCATCCCGCTGGGTATTCCCCTGATCTGGATAGTGCCCTGGACCGCGCTCGCGTACTCGATGATTTACTTCAAATTGTTTGGTGCCGAAGCACAAACCCTCGCGGATTAAGGAAAGTTATTGCTGGATACACGTTACCGGGTCGAGATTCCTGGCGGTATCAACCTTGAAGCCCAGGTTGTCGGACCTATCCCACGATTCTTTGCCTTTGCCATAGACCTGGCGATTCGAGGCATTGTCATCTTCGTCTTGTCGATACTGTCGATTCCGTTCGGCAGCTTCGGCCTGGGCGGCGGCTTTTTCCTGATTTTTCTGTTCGCCATCGAGTGGCTGTACCCGGTGCTGTTCGAGGTGTATATGCGCGGCCAGACACCGGGCAAGAGATTACTCGGGATTTCAGTCATCAACGATGACCTGAGTCCGGTTACCCTTGGCACTTCGATGGTACGCAACCTGCTACGCACGGTTGATTTTCTGCCGTTGTTTTACCTGGCGGGACTTGTCACCATGCTGTCCAACCGACGTTTTCAGCGGCTTGGCGATATGGCTGCCGGAACCCTGGTAATCAGCGTGCCCGAGTCGGCCAAACCAGCCGTGACGAAAGACATCCTGCCGTTGGCTCCATCCACCTCGTTACTGCGTAACGAGCAGTCAGCAATCGTTGATTTTTTACAGCGCAGCCAGCAGCTTTCCGAGCCCCGACAGCAGGAACTGGCCAGTATTCTCGAAGGTGTAACCCACCAGAAGACAGATAACGGGGTAGAGCAGTTGCAACGCATCGGTGCCTGGTTTCTGGGGGTACGATGAAGCAGCAAATCTTCGAGCAACAGCACCGCGCCGTCTGGCAGCAAATCGAAGCCGCGCTGGAAAAACCAGCCCAGGGTGATAACAGCAAGATACTGGCAGAGCATTACATGTTGCTGTGCCAGCACCTGGCGCTTGCCAAGGAGCGACTTTACGACGCCGCGCTGGTGGAACGGCTGAACAACCTGGTGCTCGGGGTTTATCGCGAATTGTATCGCTACCGCGCGGAAACCAGGCTCAATATATACGCCTTTTTCAAACGCGATTTTCCACTGGCGATCTATCGTCATCGCTATTTCATCCTGGTGTCATTCCTGGTCATGGTGCTGCCCGGCCTGATCGCCGGTGCCTGGACTTACATCGATGAAGACGCGGTATACAGTGTGCTCGATGCATCCCAGGTACGCCAGGTCGAACGCATGTACGATCCCGAGGCGCGCAAACTGGGTCGTGAACGCGAAGCCGAAACCGATATCTTCATGTTCGGCTTTTACATCAAGAACAATATCAGTGTCGCGTTTCGTTGCTTTGCCGGCGGTATGGTGATTGGTATCGGCACGCTGCTGGTATTGTTTTTCAACGGTATGTTCATGGGTAGTATTGCCGGGCACTTAACCCGCCTGGACTATGTCGATACCTTTTACCCGTTTGTGGTTGGCCACGGTTCGTTCGAGTTAACTGCGATCGTATTCAGCGGCGCTGCCGGACTGAGGTTGGGTTACGCCATTCTGCATCCCGGCCAGTCATCGCGGCTCGACTCGCTGCGTAAAGCCGGCCGCGATGTTGTGCCGATGCTGTACGGCATCGTTCTGATGCTCGTCATTGCGGCCTTCCTGGAAGCCTTCTGGTCTTCGAGCACGAACCTGACGATTGCAGTCAAGTACACGGTAGGTGCAGTGCTGTGGGCACTGGTTCTGCTTTACTCGTTTTCAGGGCGGCGTCATGAATCTCGATAAACTGCAGGTCAACGCCTCTATCCGTTCGGGCTGGCAGGCAGTCGATCTCGGCTTCCTGATGGCACGGGCCTGGTGGCGTCAGCTCTACCTCGCCAGCCTGCTACCGCTGTTGCCACTGACGCTTGTGCTCCTGCTGGTATTCTCGCAGAGTCCGCTTTGGGTGCTGCTGTTAATCTGGTGGTTAAAACCCTTTTGGGAGCGTCTGCCGCTATTTATCGCCAGTCGAATGCTGTTCGATGAAAAACCCGATATCTGGGCCAAGATGAAGACATTACCCCTCAACGATATTCTGCCCTGGCTGCTATGGCGTCGCTTTTCGGTGCAACGCGCCTTCAATAACCCGGTGACAGTGCTCGAGGATCTGAAGTCTGACGCGCGCCGTCGACGCTTGCGGGTACTGCATGGCAAGTATAGCGATGTCGCGCTGGGCAACCAGTTTGTCTGTTTCTGTGCTGAACTTCTGCTCGCCTTCAGCATCGTGTTCATGGTTGATTTTTTTACGCCAGACGCGCTGGGCCTCAGCTATTACGATACTTTTGGCGATCTCACGCTGACCGGTGAATGGGTTTATACCCTGGCCGGAATCGCCGCGATCACGCTGGTGGTGCCGTTTCATGCGATGGCTGGTTTCGCGCTGTATCTGAATCGCAGAATCGAACTCGAGGCCTGGGATATCGAAATCAGTTTCCGCAATATTGCCAGCCGCAAACAGTCAGCTGCCGCTCGCGCAGCTGGTTTGACGGTAACGATATTTTTCGCTGCCCTGTTAACACTGGCAATGCCGGGCACGGCTGATGCGGCGACCCAGCATGACCGCGCCTCCGCCGCGCAATTGATCGAGTCGGTGTTACAGGGCGAAGACTTCGGCCAGCAAAGAACCATTCGTAAATGGCGTTTCAAGGACTGGAACCAGGCGGAAGACGAAAGCTTCCCCGACTGGATTATCGACATGATTGAATGGTGGGAGAAAAACGTCGAATGGTCTGGCGACCTGGGTAATACCGCCGCCTGGCTCAAGCTGATTCTGGTGGTAGCCTTTGCCGGCTTACTGCTATACCTGCTGAGACGCTTTCGCGGGCCTTTGTCGAGACTGGGGCGGCCTGCGCCTAAAGAGGAAGCCCCGCAAGTCCTGTTCGGTCTGGATGTGACCCCGCAAAGCCTGCCGGCCGATGTTCCGGCACAGGTAATGCGTATCTGGGGGGAAGGCGGTCATCGTGAATCGCTGAGCCTGCTTTACCGGGCGTCGCTGTCGCGCCTGATCGACAGGTACGAACTTGCGTTTCGCGCCAGTCATACCGAGGCCGAGTGTGCCGCGCTGGTCAAGGCCTGCGGCGTCGACTCGCTCAGCGATTATTTCTGGCAACTCACCAACGTCTGGCGACGACTCGCCTATGGTCATCAAAAACCGGAAACCAAAGTCATTCAGGGGCTCTGCGATGGCTGGATCACGGAGTTATCCGATGCAACGGAATAGCATCTCGTCCAGGCTCGTTGTGGGAGGGCTTCTGCTCGGCCTGATCGGCTGGGGTCTCTACGTCAGCATCGAGTTTTACGAAGAAACCGAGGAGTCGGGCTGGAGTGTCGATGCCTTGCGCAACCCTTACCTCGCGGCACAGAAATTCATGACCGGGAGTGGCATCGAAGTAACCGATGTCGATAGCCTGCTGAAACTCGACGAATTATCCATGCTGGGTACACTCTTTTTCAGCGATGCCAACCAGGTGCAGACTCCGCGCCAGCTGCGACAGGTGATGGATTGGCTGGACGTCGGCGGCAATGTTATCTACACCGCTGATTCAGTGTCCCATAGCGATGACCTGCTGTTAAAGGAATTCGCGGTCGAGGTCGAATGGCGGGAATACGAGGACGAGGAAGCGAAGCAGGAAACCTCGCTCAGTGAAAGCATGCGCGAATACAATCGCCAGATCGAGGATGGCAAATCAAGGGAGGAGATCGCCAGCTCCCTGGGCGATGCGGAAGAATCGATTACCACGGTCAAATTCGATGATGATATCGGTGTGCTCGAAGTCGAGTTCAACGACGCTAAAATTTTGACCCAGCCTTATATTTCAGATCCTGACAGTGACACCATCCATCAACCCTTTAGCTGGTCTTACTCGGAGTATGGTGTGCATATGATGCAGTTCGAGGTCGGCAGTGGATTGCTTACCATAATCTCTGATCCCGGCATCTGGACTTCGTACCGGATCGATCAACATGATCACGCCTACCTGCTGTGGTTACTCAGCTCCGGCGAGGGGAACTTTGCGATTTTACGTTCGGTTTTGCGTGACTCGATCTGGGTCTTGATGGCGCGTAATGCAAGCGAGCTGTTAATCGCCCTGGGACTAATAGTATTGATCTGGATCTGGCGCACGGGCTATCGTTTTGGTCGCCTGTTACCGCGTGAACGATCGCACTCCCGCGCGCTGGGTGAATACTTTTCTTCGATTTCCCATTATCTATGGCATCGTCGTCATGGCGAGTACCTGGTCGCAGCCCTGCGCGGGCGCGTGCTGCGTCGCGCCAGCCTGACGCTGGGCGAATTTTTACGTGTCGATCAGCGACGCCAGTTCGAACTGATCGCAGAGCGTTGTGATCTTAATGCAGAATCAGTCACGCGAGCCTTCAGCGTGAATGATTTCAACGAAACTTCATTTGTCCAAACCGTAAGACTTTTAAAACATATCGAGCAATCACTATGAATGATTCAACCAGTACAACCTCAGTGGCACTCAACGCGTTGCGTGAACATATAAGCGGTCGGCTGATAGGGCAGTCGCAAGTCATCAATCAGGTGTTAATCGCGATGCTTGCCGGTGGGCATGTACTGATCGAAGGCGTTCCCGGCCTGGGCAAAACCCTGCTGGTGCAGGCCCTGGCAGCCGGTATTGGGGGTAAATTCAAGCGCATCCAGTTTACGCCCGACCTGATGCCGGGCGATGTTACCGGGCACGTCATGTTCGATATGTCGCAAAGCAAGTTCGTGCTCAAGCAGGGACCCGTGTTCACCAATTTGTTACTCGCCGATGAAATCAATCGCGCACCGGCCAAAACCCAGGCCGCGTTACTTGAAGTCATGCAGGAGTACCAGGTTACCCTCGATGGCAGGTCGATGGCGGTCGGCAAGCCATTCATGGTGCTGGCAACGCAAAACCCGATCGAACAGGAAGGGACCTACGCCTTGCCAGAGGCGGAACTGGACCGGTTCATTGTCAAAATCAACATTGATTACCCACAGGCGGACGATGAAGTACTGATCGCCACGCGTTATGCGTTGCAAAACTTTGGCAGTGAGCATGACGATACCCGGCAGTTGCTCGATGTCGAAGTCGCGCAACAGCAATGTGCCGCCATCGAGGTTGATGACAAGGTCGCCGAATATGCTGTCAAACTGGTGCGCGCCACGCGCGATACCACGCTGTTGCGACATGGCGCGGGCCCCCGCGCGAGCATCGCATTGTTACGCTGCGCCAGGGCGCTGGCGCTGATCAACGGGGTTGACTTTGTCACTCCGGACGACGTTAAGGCGATGGTGTTACCGGTGTTGCGCCATCGGGTCATCCTCGCGCCTGAAGTAGAAATCGATGGTCTCGGTGTTGATGAAGTCCTCGGTAACCTGCTGGACAAGGTCGACGCACCACGTTCATGAAACCATCCCGGCTACTAATACAGCTGTTACTGTTATGGCTGCTGCTCGGACTGCTCGCCGCGGCGGCAACCATCTTCGAGTGGCCGCGGGCATATGAAATCAAACTGGTATTCTGGTGCTGGTTTGCGCTGGTGGCGCTGCTGGCGTTACTCGATGGCTTCGCGCTGCGGCGACCCCGACTGGAAGCAACGCGTTCGCTGGAACCGCATCTCGCACTGGGGGTGCGCCAACGGGTAGGCATTAAGATCATCAATCATGAAGCGCATCGTCTGCAACTGTGGTTGACCGATTTCCCGTCCACGCAGCTAAATCTCGAGGGCTTACCGGTAAAACTCGAAATCGATCCCGGGGCGTTCGCCCAGGTGCGTTACTCGATTATGCCGCAGCAGCGTGGCCTTGCCGAGTTTGGACAACTGTGTTGTCGCGTGACTTCCGGCTGGGGGCTATGGGAAAAGAATTTTTACTATGGTGAAACCCAGCAAGCGAAGATTTATCCGAACTACAAGCCGTTGTTTCGCTCATCCTTTATCGGTAGCGATCAACTCTACACCGATCTTGGCTTGCAGTTACGTCAGCGCCGTGGGGAAGGTACCGATTTTCATCAATTGCGTGATTTTCGCGTCGGTGATTCGTTGCGCCAGATTGACTGGCGTGCGACCGCGCGCTTCAATAAACCGATTTCCCGTGAGTACCAGGAAGAACGTGATCAGCAGGTCGTGTTTCTGCTTGACTGCGGTCGCCGCATGCGTGCCCGGGACGGCGAAATCAGCCATTTCGATCATGCACTGAATGCATTGTTGATTTCCGCCTTTGTCGCGTTACGCCAGGGGGATAGTGTTGGTCTGCTCAGTTTTGCCGGGCAATCACGTTGGGTGGCGCCGATCAAGGGCCGCTTTCAGATCAGTCATCTGCTGGAGCAGATCTATGACCTGGATAGTTCAGCCGTTGCCAGCGATTACCTGGATGTCGCCCGACAACTGATGACACGCCAATCACGCCGTTCGCTGATAATATTGATTTCATCGCTCGAACCACAGGATAGCGATGATATGGTGAATGCCGCCAGGCTGCTATCGCAGCATCACCTGGTGATGGTGGCCTCGATGCGACAGCAAGTGCTCACCGACACGCTGGCCGCCGAAGTTGTTTCGATCGACGATGCCTTGAAATACTGCGGCGTTACCCATCACCTGCAGAATCAGGCGGCGATGTATACTCAATTGCGTAGTGATAATATTATCGTCGCCGATACAACTCCGGCGCTGATGCATGCGACTCTGATTAACGAATACATGGCATTGAAGCGCAGCGGGATTTTTTAAATCGATTGATGCAAATCAAAAGTAGATAAGGCGGGTTGTCGTAATCTGCCCTGATAGCAGGAGAAAGTCTCCCGCGCTGCATCGTTCCAACAATATGGTACCTGGATATGTTTGAATCACTAACCCACTGGTTTGACTCGCTAAAGAACGAAGGCAAGCTTTTCGAGCATCCTGATGATGAAGTCCTGCATAGTGCGCTGGCCTCTGTGTTATATCATGTAATCAGTGCAGATAAGCATGTCGATGCACGCGAAAAACATGAATTTGCACGGATTTTAAAGCAGGAGTTCGATCTTAATAATGAGCAGGTGGAGCATCTCTACGTGGCCGCGAAGAGTTCCTCGGCAGACGTTCATGGTGATCTGCATACGCTGAACTTTTACCTGAAACGCAACCCGGCCGTGCGCATGGTTTTCATGCGCAAGCTATTGCAGTTGATCGATATCCATGGCACGCGCAAGGAAGAACTGGATTTGTTTTTCGAAACGCTGCACGAGCTGTTCCCGGAAGTTAAGGAGATCAAGGGCGACGAAGACCTTTAGCGCCTGCAATGTCAGTTGTCGACGACGGGCTTCAAAAGCCTCAGGCAAACTCAATCCGTATTCCTCCAGGTTCGTTCTGCACCAGGTTTTGCGGTGGCTATTATCTAGTTCAGCAGATCGGTTTTGAGATAGCGGACGATGTCGATTGACTCATACAGCCAGCGAACGTCACCGTTTTCGGTTTCAATGCGCAGGCACGGCACCTGACTCTTACCGCCGCCGGCAATTAAATCGGCATTGTTGCGCGAATTAAACATGATCTCCCTGAGTGGTATTTTGAGTCCCCACCACAACAGCGCGAGGCGCACAAAAATACAGTAGGGACAGGTGCTGAAATAATACAGCTGGTGTCCTGTTATCGGTTTAGGCTTGCTGATCAATGTTCAATTCTCATGCGTGAGCGAGGCCTGGTGCACAGTCTTACCACCTGGCGCGCTATTCAATACCCGGTGGTGCTGAGATTGCTTTTATCCTTGTGTTCCTGCAGTGCCAACTGGATCAAACGGTCGATCAGTTCGGTGTAGGAAACCCCCGCTGCCTGCCACAGCTTCGGATACATGCTGATAGCGGTAAATCCAGGTATCGTATTGATTTCATTGACGAATATTTCACCGTCTGCAGTCAGGAACATGTCCACACGGGCCATGCCTCTGCACTCGAGTGCCTTGAATGCTGTCACTGATGTGGCCTGTATTCGCTCCAGCGTGGCCTGGTCCAGCTCGGCTGGTATTTTCAAAACGGCCGCAGTCTCGTCGATATATTTCTTTTCATAAGAGTAGAAGCCGTCGCTGGTTTCGATTTCGCCGACCGGCGATGCCAGCGGATCGTCGTTACCCAATA
Source organism: uncultured Gammaproteobacteria bacterium (assembly GCA_963793595.1). GTDB lineage: Bacteria > Pseudomonadota > Gammaproteobacteria. Next base: position 12,742 of record CAWCBX010000042.1, read on the forward strand.
CCGAGCATTCGATCTCGCGGCCAATAATTTCTTCTTCAATCAGTACCTTGGTGTCGTATTGCAACGCGCTGTTGATCGCCGGGATCAGTTCGGCAGCATCCATGACTTTCACCACGCCCACCGAGGAACCCATGTTGGCAGGCTTTACATAGGCCGGGAACCCGAGTGTCTGCGCTACCTGCTCCGGCAGCTCGTTGCTCAGGTCATTGCGGCGCAGGCACAGATGGCGTGCTACCGGAATTGCCGCCTCGCGCAGCAGACGCTTGGAGACATCTTTATCCATACTAATTGCCGAGCCCAGGATATCGCTGCCGACGCAGGCCACGTTTGCCAGTTTCGCCAATCCCTGAATAGAACCATCTTCGCCGTAGGGTCCATGCAAAACCGGAAAGATAACATCGACAGCATCAATGGCGGTTGGACTTTGCGGATTGACAAGCACCCCCGCCTGGTCGCCGGGAATCAGCGAAACCGGGTTATGGCAACTATTCAGTGCTATCAGGCGCGGATTATCCGAGTTCAGCAAGGGCATGGATTCAGCGTTTAAAAACCAGGCGCCAGCTCGATCTATAGCGATAAGAACCGGTTCATACTTTTCCTTATCGATCGCATCGATGACATTGCGCGCAGATTGCAGCGATACTTCATGCTCTGCCGAACGCCCGCCGAACAACACGGCTACGCGAGTTTTATATTGCATCTCATACCTGCTTATTCACCGTTTGATATTTATGCATCGACTACATCCAGGCCCAGAAACTGATCGGTGGTTGAGATCCGGGCGAAAGGTACACTCAATGCCGCCATGAACGCGGCCTGCACATCCGCGGCGCCAACCAACCGGCCATTGAACTCCAGGTCCCTGGTGGCACATGCGTCGGCGATAACATGACATTGAAAGCCGAGATCAAAGGCTGCACGAGTCGTGGTATCGATACACATGTGAGTCATCGCGCCACAGATGACCAGTTCCTGCACTGCCGCCTGCTTTAGCATTTCGGCAAGCTCGGTTTCGCGAAAAGAACTGGGATAATGTTTGACGATGACGGCTTCGCCAGCCTGTGGTTTGACGCTGTCATGAATTTCACATCCGGGTGTGTCGGCAACAAAAAATGTTGCCCCCTCCCGCGTCGCAATGTGTTGCATGTGAAAAATTTCAACCTGTTGTGTGCGAAAGAAGTCCAGCAGCCTGGCACAATTTGCCGCGGCTGCATCCATGTTAACCAACTCCATGGAGCCGCCAGTAAAATAGTCATTTTGAACATCTACTACGATTAGTCCTGTTTTCATTTGCTATTGCCTCGAGATGAATTGCTAATTTCAGAATGGCGGATCACGTCTGTCAACGCAAGAGGGCATATTTTTACCCGCGGGGTGGCCTGTCTGGTACTCAGAGCAGGCTACTGCCACAAAGCTGATCACTGATTCTGCCAAATGCTCTTATGTATTGTTAACTTCTGACTCAGTATCGGCACCTCTATCCCTGCCGGTCGCCAGTTGATAAATCCGTAACAAATCCTCTTCTGTAACATCTATCAAAGAATCCATTTGACCAAGCGCATACACCAGGTCGGCATGATTGATCGGAGCGTAGACTTCTGTAGTTGAGCTTGATTTCCTGTCTATCTTTGCCAGATAAGAGGGGTATCTGCGCCATTTAAACAAATAGTTAAATAGCAGTGCGGCGATGAATATTGTTACCGTATTCACCAGCACTGGCGTAATGATGTATTCGAATCCCAGGGCATGAATTTGTGTGCCGCCGATAACGGCGGCAAGCGCAGTAGCGCCACCCGGAGGATGAATGCAACGGGTGTAGTACATTGCTCCGATCGCCAGTCCCACGCTCACGGCGGCGGCGATACCGACTATGGGAATAAACTGTGCGCAGACCACACCGACTGCAGCTGAAATCAAATGACCGCCGAACAGGTTCCAGGGTTGCGCAAGGGGACTGTGAGGAACGGCAAATAGTAAAACTGCAGATGCTCCCATCGAAGGAATGATATAGATCGCCGCTTCGACGCCGACGAACCAGTTGCTGACCGTAAAAACCAGGAAAATTCCGATACAGCCCCCGATTGCAGATATAATTCTCTCGTGGTGGGTATTGGGAGCCAGGTCTATGCCCAGGTATTGCTGTAATGTGGTTTTATTCATCATGGTTTCCGGACTAAAGCCTCGTAGAATTGGCACTTACGTCGATATCCGGCGCGAGCGCGGCATGCGGTTAGCCTGCTGGCCAGATGCGTTCAGGCGGGTATCCTGCATGCATCCAGCACGTCGATCGCAAATTGCTCCCAACCTTGCGCGCTAAACGCAATCGGGCGTACCGTTTTTACTCGATCGATGGCATCTTCGCTACTTATTCCCTGTTGCCGCCGCAAAAAATAGGCCATGAAAAGTCCGGTACGATCCTTGCCTTGACGGCAATGAACCAGCACGGATTTACCTGATTCTATTTCATTTAATGCATATTCATAGGCCAGTGGCAGGCGCGCCAGACACAATTCGAGATCGCCGTCCCTCGGCGGGGCGTTAGCGGCCAGGGGAATGCAACGATGGGACATACCTGCGGCTGAAAAATCGTCCGCATAAACAGAATCGGCACTATTAACGGATAGAACTGCGCCAACACCCGCGCTTTTCAGTTCGCGTGCGTCCCAGGGTTCGTGATTCGGGCCCGACCTGCCGCAAAGCTGGTCCTGAATTAACCAGAAAATATGCTTCATTTCAATTCGATTTCGACGAACACAAACTCGTAATCATTGTGATTGATAACATTATGCTCCACCCCTTTGGGGCGGGCATACGATACCCCGGATACCAGTTCGGCAATGCTCTCCCCCGAGTCTGTCTGTATCAGCAACTTTCCCGTCGTTTGTGGCACGACTACGTAATCATATACATGGCGATGCCAGGTCGTTTCCGCGCCCGGCGCGAATTTCCATTCGGTAACAATCACGCGGTCATTTTCCAGTTGAACGGTGGGTTTTGCTGGTTTTCTTGCGACAGTCATCGGGGTGCCCGTCTCTAGTTGAAGGAGGCGAGGGCATCGCCAAACTGGCTTTCCTGCGGAACGATGCCGAGCCCCGGTCCGGTCGGCAACTGGAAATGGCCGCCATCAACGTTGATGCCGTTGACCGGATCATAGTTTTCCTCGATGTAACTGCCGGAGGTCCACACCGCTTCGAGCAGGCGCGGTTCAACGGTTGCCGCTATATGCAACACGGCGGCGGCAACGATATCGCCGCCCCAGGTATCCTCGCAGGTATGCGGCATCGAGCGCGCGGCGCAGATGTCGCGTACAGTGGCCATCGCGTTGAGGCCGCCCAGTCGAGTCATTTTGAGCCCGAAACCATCGCAGATGCCCATCGAAATGATGCGTAACAGGTCATTCAGGCTCTCGGTGCTCTCGTCGATAATAATGGGATGGGGAATTTGCCCACGGATTGCGGCGATTTCATCGATCGTGTTGCAGGGCTGTTCGAAGCTGAACGGGATATCCCTGCAGGCCAGGCTCAGTCGCATCGCCTGGCTTGCCGTCATGCCCCGATTGGTGTCCACCACTATTTGCGCCCTGCTGCCGACGCTTTCCCACACCTTGTGCACGACGGCGATATCGATGGCGACATCCCGTCCCCCGGCCTTGATCTGAATCCTGCGGTAACCTTCGTCAACCTTGTCCATCGACAGCCGGGCGATTTCATCGGGTTCGCCGATGCCGGTGGCGTAGTAGGCCGGTAGCCGCTCGGTTTCGGCACCGCCAAGCAGATCACAGACCCGCAGGCCATGGTGCTTGCCCATCATGTCCATCAGCGCAATATCGATGGCCGCCTTGGCATAGTTATGCCCCATCAGCAATCCGTCCATTTGCCGGCGCAGCAACAGGGGTGTCAGCGCGGACTGGCCAATCAGGGCCGGTGCCATCTCGCTTATCGCTGCCCTCGCTCCCAGCGCGTGCTGAGGCTGGTAAATGGGTCCTATCGGCGCCACTTCTCCCCAGCCGACGAGTCCGGTATCCGATACCATTTTGACGATTGTGGTGTCGATAGAGTGCAGCGTGATTCTCGACATGGTGTAAGGCCCACCAACAATAGGGAGGTGCTTCTGGTAGACATGGATTTCACTGATACGCATAGTAATAATTCCTGATCATAGGGTTCTCTGGTTACGCTTGCCGGCTTTGTTCCAGGCGCCTGCCTCAGTACCAACCAGTGCGGATAGTGAGTAGCTCGATTGTTCGCCAGTGCTTGCCGGAATCACTCCTATCGAATGACGCTAACCGATGAAATCTCGGAATAACCATTGAGGTTACAGACCCCCGTGACATAAACACGTACCTGGACTCCCGATTTTATGCCCTCGAAAAGAACCTCGAACATTTTCTCCGAGCCGCTTGAACTGTAATCCCGATAGAACCAGATTTTATCTCTGCAGCCGCTCGGATTTTCCTTGACCGGGAGTCTGACCTCGAAGTAGCGACGTCCGGTAGGCACCAGTTCGGCGACACTGACATAATCCGTCCATCCCGCGCTGGCCTGGGCAAAATGCGAAAAGAGCAGGGCATGGATTGCAATTATTATTGCCGCCTGTGTTTTCAAAATATACTCCGTATCTCTAAAATCGGCTTGCCTGAAGCTCACGCGGTGACTCGAAGTCGGCCTGGTCAGAATGCATGGTTTTGCTATGCATCGTCCGGGACATACTGTTTCCACAATAGCTCAAACTGTTCGCGGGTAATTGCTTCGCCGGAAAATTCCGTTCGCGCAATCAAATCTTCTAACGCGGGTACCTTGCCAACGCTGAGCATGGTGGTGTCGGATGCCATTAACTCTGCTGCATAACTTACCTGGCCACCATGGAAAAACTCAAGTTTTCGTTTTTCGAAACCATCAGCACCGATTTCAGATACCAGGCGATAGGGTTCACCTTTTGCATCGTGATGCCATGTTATGTCGATGTATCTCAAATTCCCCACCTGTTCAAAAGCAGTAATAATTAATACAAGTCCTGCCGCTTGTAAATAATTATTATGAGTACTTTACCCGCACTATTGGTTCCGCTAACCATGGTATAGCGTTATAGACAACGGTCATACATTGCCAGCAATCTTTCCCAATGTCGTTCAGCTGACGGTTTATGGTATTTGCCCTGCCTCAATGGAAAAACGAAGCCATGTTCCGTGCCGGGATATATCTCGATACGATAGTTGATTCCGGTGCCAGCCAGGTGATGCTCCAGATCATCGATCATCTGTTGGGGTGCGTGTTCATCGCTTGCGGCACAGCCAAAATACATTTCGCCCCTGATTTTTTCGGCGTCAAGATGTGGCGAGTCTGCGGCATCGACGCACAGGCGCACACCATGTATCGATGCGGCGGCCGCGATTCGGACCGGGAATGCAGCCGCGGCAGCAAACGCGAACGGGCCGCTCATGCAATAACCGACGCAGCCGATCTTGCCTGTGCCAGCGGCTTCCTCCGTTGCCGCAAAATCCAGCATAGCCTGTACGTCTTCACAAACCATGGCATTGGTCAGTGAATGCATGTGTTCGAACATCTCCTCGCGACTGGACGACGCCATGTCGAATTCGCGCAGGCGCCGATAGTAAAGGTTGGGCAACATCACATAGTATCCGGCCGAACCGAGCCGACGCGCCATATCGTGCAACTCCTCGCGCTTGCCCGGCGCATCCATGAGGAACAGCACCAGCGGATGTGGACTATCCTCTTCGGGATGGGTGATAAAGGTATTCATCGCGCCGTCCCTGGTCTGAATGTCTATGTCCCGATCGATCATAGCTAGCTATTCCTCTTCATTTCTAGTCACAGTGCAGTATTGACTGCAAACCTGAATTTTCACATCTACCGGCATTTATTATGTTGGCTAAGCTTTAACGCGCGCAATCCCGATACTGTCTATATGAGTACCAGTTTCTAGTCGTTGGCGGCGACGCGTTTGGCTACCCATTTGGCGAAATGATGCGAAGGCTTGTCCATGATCGGGGTGAATACCCCGCCTTTGAAGGCGCTTGACTGGCGTCCTCTTTGCATGCCTTCGACCACGCCTATGTCTTCATTGAACACCTTCGCCCAGACATCGAGTCGGTGCGCGCGTGCGGCTTCGAAGTCGGGGCTGTCGGCGGCATCGCCGAGATAGTAAATCTGCAAATGATCGAGCGAGCGTTCGGCAGACAGCGGCTGCACGATGCGGGTCCAGTAGTGGTCGGCCTGCAGCCCGAGAAATACGTTGGGGTAAAGGCTAGGGTACTCGGCGATCTTGCCCTGCCATCCCGCAAACAGCGGGAAGGCGGCGAGATTGGTTTGCTCGTGGTCATAGCGGTAGCTACCCTGGCCGGCATACAGATCGTCGCCATAGAAATGATAGTGATCCTCGAGTTTCGACACCGCGTTCAAATCCGGATGCACCGTGGGCAGGTGATAACTTTCGAGGTTGTTTTCCACGCACAGTTTCCAGTTACCGGCAAAATCGATGGTGTAGGTGCCATGTGTCGCGGCCGGTTTGAGTGCCGTGAACTGTTCCCGCGATACCAGCTTGTCGATGCGTTGCTGTAACGGGGCGATGAAAGTTTCGAAGTCGGGAGCGTCTGCCGAGAGATTGACGAACACCAGGTCCATCCAGACGGCAGAGCGAGCTTCGCGCAGGCCGAACTCGTTTTTGTCGAGACCATCGATAACATGGATGCCGCTACCGCCCACATTCGGCGTGGCGAGTAACTTGCCATCGAGATCGTAAGCCCAGGCGTGGTAGGGACATTGAATGATCTTGTCGACCCGGCAGGCCTCCCATACCAGTTCATTACCACGATGACTGCAGACATTATGAAAGACTTTGATGTCACCTTGCCGGTTGCGTAACATGACCAGCGGCTGACCGAGAAATCCGACCGGTTGCAGGTCTCCCGCGCGCGGAACGCTGCAGCCATTACCGATGCAGGTCCAGGTTCTGGCGAACAGTGTTTCCTGTTCCAGGGTAAAGAATTCTGCGCTGGTATAGGCGTAGTTGGGCAGTCCGCTTGCCATCCCGGTGTCCCGTGTTACCGCTTCAAAATCAGATTCTGATAGTTGCATACTGACCAGCTACTTTACCGCTACAGGAGTTTGCTTGCTCGTGCCGACAGTCTCCCAGCATCTACGGTAATAATCAATTAGGTTGCACCGGAAAACGCTATTCCTGCTTGTCATCCGTAACCCTGCGAGGTCAGACTCAGGAATCAAACTGCGTGATCAGCATTCAGGCAAAAAGGCTGGTTGCCAGCGACAGGATGTCTGTACCCTGGAAATAATTCCATTTGTTCTACATGGGTTCAACAAGATAGACTTGCGCGTTGAATTTTGGCAATAACCCGGCTTACTCGAGTTCCCGACTTTTTATGAGCAAAAAGATATTCAGCTTTTCAGATGCGCGTAAGTACGCCAGGCGTCGCATGCCGCGCATGACCTTCGATTACATTGACGGCAGTGCCGGTGACGAGAGGGCCTGTGCGCTCAACGTCGAAATGATCGAAGCCCTGCGCATCCTGCCGCGAGTGCTGGTCAATGTCGAAAATCGCAGCCTGCAGAAAAGCCTGTTCGGCGAAACCTGGAAATTGCCGTTTGGCATCGCGCCGATGGGGATGTGTGATCTGACCTGGCCCGGTGCCGATGCCATGCTGGCCCGGGCGGCCCGGCAGTACGGCATGCCAATCGTGTTATCAACCATGGCCTCGAGCAGCATCGAGCAGACAGCCGAGCGTGCCGGTGATAATGCCTGGTTCCAGCTATACGTCGGTCAGTCGGAAGAGGTCGCTTTTCACCTCGTAGAACGCGCCGAGACGGCGGGTTACCGTAACCTGATTCTAACCGTGGATGTGCCCGAAATCGGCTCACGTCCACGCGAAAAACGTAATGGTTTCCAGTCGCCGGTTCGAATCGGCCCGAAACAGTTTTTCGATTTTGCCTTCCATCCACAGTGGTCCCTGCGAACTTTGCAGGCAGGGGTGCCAAAATTGGCCAACGTCAATGTCGCCGGCGGCAAGGAGTTCAAGCGTAACGAGGCCAGGGGTAAGGTCGACTGGGCGTTTCTCGACCGCCTGCGCGCACGCTGGCCGGGCAAGTTGATTGTCAAGGGCGTGCTCGGCTGCGAAGACTCGGTGCGCATTCGCGATGCAGGGGTCGACGCGGTATATGTGTCCAATCACGGTGGACGACAGCTGGACAGCGCACCCGCCGCGATCCAGATGCTGCCGCAAATCAGGGCGGCGGTCGGTAAGGACTACCCGTTGTTGTTCGACAGCGGCGTGCGTAACGGCGAGGCGGTGATCAAGGCGCTCGCCCTGGGCGCCGATTTCGTGTTTATCGGGCGGCCATTCCTGTACGCGATCGGTGCTGAAGGCTATACCGGGTTGCAGGCGATGGTCGAACTGATCAGAAGCCAGGTCGATATCAGCCTGGCCCAAATCGGTTGCACCGACATTAACGATGTCGATGCCAGTTACATCATGAGCGCGGAGAGCAGATGAAAATTCGCGGTGGCCAGATGCTGGCGAGAGCGCTGCAGGAGAAGGGTGTAGACCAGGTGTTTACGCTGAGTGGCGGGTTTTGTAATCCGGCTCTGGAAGGTTTCATGGAATGCGGTATTCCGGTGATCAATGCGCCTCACGAGCAGGTCGCCGGGCA
>CAWCBX010000043.1:0-7971 GCA_963793595.1 uncultured Gammaproteobacteria bacterium
GGGACCATGATCATAGAAAATTTCGCTGCAGGGACCGCAGGGGCCGGTATCACCCATGGACCAGAAATTATCCGAAGTACCGATACGAGTAAACTGTTCTGGATTCACCTTGATATCGTTAAGCCAGATATCGGCAGCTTCGTCGTCATCTGCATAAACCGTGACCCAGAGCTTTTCCGCAGGTAAGCCGATGACATTGGTGAGAAAGTCCCAGGCATAATGAATCGCTTCTTTTTTGAAATACTCACCAAAACTGAAATTACCGAGCATTTCGAAAAAGGTGTGATGACGTGCGGTGTAACCGACATTTTCAAGATCGTTATGCTTGCCGCCGGCACGCACGCAGCGCTGTGAAGTAGTGGCGCGGCTATAGCTCCGCTTGTCGGTACCGAGAAACACATCCTTGAATTGAACCATGCCGGCATTGGTAAACAGCAAGGTCGGATCGTTGCCGGGCACCAGGGGGCTCGACGGCACGATGGTGTGTCCCTGCGATTCGAAATACCTGAGAAACTTTTCCCTTAATTCGGCACTAGTCGTCATTTTTACGATCGGATATCCATTAACTAATGACGCCCGGCATCATCCGGGCGTTCGGGCACTCCCTGATTATAAGAGCGCTAACGAAATAATCGCATGACTGACTCGGGAGAAAAACCCCTATTTTGTAAAAAACGCGCCTGTTTCATGCGCTCGGCGTAGTCATGCGGAATCGACGCGCCGTATTTTTTGATGCGTTGCCGGATCATGAGTTCATCCCACTGGTCGGATAAAGGTTCGAGAAACTCATCGACCAGCGCGTCGGCAACCCCTTTCTGGCGCAGTTCGTAACGAATTTTGAGCGGTCCGACCCCCGCGTTGAAGCGATGGTTCACGTAAGACTCGGCAAACCGTTCGTCGGACTGCAGCCTGTCTTCCTTCAATGCCTGCAGGACCTCGTCGATCGCATCGGCATCATAATCACGAGTTTTCAGTTTTTGACGTAACTCCTGCGCGGAATGTTCGCGTCGCGCGAGCAAGTCCATCGCCTTGTTTCGAATACTCGATGCCACCTTTTTCTCAGTCATAATAAAAAAAGCCCCCGGAGTGGGATATTCTCCAGGGGCACATGCCAGCTTGCAACATCAGGTGGAGAGATAGAGGTAGGCTAGGGAACTTCCACCAGTTCGGGTTCGACTTCTGGGTTAAAGTCGGTTGCTTCGCTGTCATTCGGGTCAACGGCGCCAGCTTTTTTAGGCAATAACACCGCACGTAAACGCTGATCAATTTCTGCAGCCATTTCCGGATGCTCCTTCAGGAAAGTACGTACATTATCCTTGCCCTGGCCGATACGCTCCTCATTGTAGCTGTACCAGGCCCCGGCTTTTTCAATCATTCCATTCTTGACGCCGAGATCGATCAGTTCACCTTCGCGGGATGAACCTTCACCGTAGAGAATCTCGAATTCACACTGCTTGAAGGGCGGGGCCACCTTGTTCTTGACGACCTTAACGCGGGTTTCATTACCAACCACTTCATCGCCCCTCTTGATCGCCCCAATGCGCCGAATGTCGAGGCGCACGGAGGCATAGAACTTTAGTGCGTTGCCACCGGTGGTCGTTTCCGGGTTACCAAACATGACGCCTATCTTCATACGGATCTGGTTGATAAAAATAACCATGGTATTAGAGCGCTGGATGTTAGCAGTCAGCTTGCGCAGCGCCTGCGACATCAGGCGTGCCTGCAGACCCATATGCGAATCACCCATATCACCCTCGATTTCCGCTTTTGGCGTCAATGCCGCAACCGAATCGACGACAACCACATCGACCGCGCCGGAACGTACCAGCATGTCGGTTATTTCGAGCGCCTGCTCACCGGTATCGGGTTGTGATACCAGCAACTCATCGATATCGACACCCAGCTTACCGGCATAGCCAGGATCAAGCGCATGCTCCGCATCAACGAATGCGGCTGAACCACCGGCTTTCTGGGCCTCGGCGACTACCTGCAGGGCCAGGGTTGTTTTACCGGAAGATTCAGGCCCGTAGATCTCGATGACACGCCCACGTGGCAATCCGCCGATACCCAGTGCAACATCCAGTGACAGGGATCCGGTTGATATTATTCCCATAGTCATATCGACCCCGGAATCGCCAAGCCGCATGACCGAGCCTTTGCCAAACTGCTTTTCGATTTGCCCCAGTGCTGCTGTGAGCGCTTTTTGTTTATTGTCGTCCATTTACTACCTACCTCTGCATTTGAGTTGCTGGATTATCACACAGTCGAACGAGAACATAAAGAGAACTTCCCAATTTAACCTGAATTTCTGATCACTTCGACTGCAAGCCTGGGGGACATTATGATGCCCTGGTGGCTCATAGCGTGAGCCATCATAAAAATAACAAATAAAACGAAATTTAACGCAACCTGTTGAACCGGAAGGAATGCAGCGATAGTCTGCAACAAACCTGACTGGAATTCACGTGGACCACAACCGACCCGATCTTTCCACACGCAGCATATTACTGCTCGCAGGCATGGTAATCCTGGTCGCCTCGAGCATGATGCTATGGCCCGTGGTTTCGGCCCCGGGATCGGTGACGGGTCAGCTATGCGCGGCGCTTGGTGCGTCACTGTTACTGGCCCCGCTGGCTTTCGTCATCATGAAACGCTCCGGCTGGAGCGCCAGTCCACCGCTATGGTTTATCGCTCATGTGCTCGCAACTTCGCTCGGTAGCTGCCTGATTTTCATTCACGTCGCCAGTGGAGACTGGCTCACGCCACCCGGTATCGTCCTGCTGTTAATGCTGTTTTTGATCCTGCAGGGTAGTTTGCTACGCGGCATTCTGAGCCGCGGATTCAGCCTGTTGTTTGCCCGCAGCGGCGCACCGACGGGATTTTCCGCACCGACCGGTCTCGACAAGCTGGCGTTACAACAGGTAATCGATACCAAGATTGATTTGCTCGGGACTCTCGATTCCACTGCCGACGAAGCCCTGTTTTCGCCCGCCCTGAAACATTGGCTGAGGCAACCATTGCGCAGTGCCAGGTACCAACTGCTGGCCGAACGCGAGGCGCGCATGATCGGCGCACGCGCCAGTGCCGGAGCCGGGCTCGGCTGGTCACGGCGTATCCATATGCTGGCAGCGCTTGGCTTCTATCTGGGTCTCCTGGCCCACATCATCGTGGTGCTGTTTTTTGCCGGGTATGCCGCTGACGGTGGCGTCATCGACTGGTGGTACATCACCGCGTGGGGGGGCTAGAACATGACCGCTGCAAACACCCAGTTAGCCCTGATGATCGACCTGGAACGCTGTACCGGTTGTAAAAGCTGCGAAGCCGCCTGCAAGCAAACCAACGCACTCGGTCCCAACAGTTATCGTAATCGGGTCATGTGGTTCGACGAGCAACAGGTCGATAACATCCAGGATTCCATTGCGCGACTGGATTTCCTCACCGTTACCTGCCAGCAATGTGAACGCCCGGCCTGCTTGCGCGCCTGCCCGGTATACCCGAAAGCGATATCCAAGGACCCTGTCACCGGGGTCGTCTCAATCAACGAAAATCGATGTACCGGCTGCGGCGAGTGCGCCCTGTCCTGTCCTTACGGCGCGATCGGCTACAACGCCGAACAACACCATGCGGTCAAATGCGATCTATGTGCCGATCGCCGCGCAAAGGACCTCGGCCCCGCCTGTGCGTCTGTCTGCCCGACTCGCGCGATCAGTTTCGATAATCGCGCCTCACTGCTCGAAAAAGCACAACAGGAGCAACGCCAGATCCTCGATACCGACCATTTCCTGCAACAGCCGGCGACAATTTATCTGCAACGACCGCGCGATACCGTGCCTGCCGGACCGGATTTTAACCTGCGCAGTACGCCGCTGCTGATGAGCGATCATCAAACCCGGCAAAGCCTGAAGACCGAGGTCGCTAGAGGCTCCTATCGGCGCTCGGAGAAGAACCAGCTGCTGCAAAAGGAAGAACGAATCGTCCCCGGTGGCTGCAATATCTGCTTCAATGGCTGCCCGATAAAATATCACCTGCGCGGCGACGAGGTGATCAATATTTATGGCAACGACGAAGACCCGGTGTTCCAGGGTCGCGTTTGCCCGAAGTCGCAGATGACCCTGCAGCTCTACAACAACCCGCACCGGCTGGTGACACCCCTGAAACGCGTCGGCAAACGCGGTAGCGACAAGTTCAAGCCTGTCAGCTGGGACCAGGCGCTGACCGAAATTGCGCAGAAACTGTCCGTGGTGCGGGATCGGTACGGCAGCGAAGCGCTGGCGATTCAGTCGGGATCGCGCACCGGGGTGCTCAACATAATCGGTGCCCTGCCGCTCTTCGCCGGGTTATGGGGCACCAGCAATGTTGCGGCAACCGAACCTTACTGCGACCTGGGCAAGGGAGTCGCGCTTAACCTGACCCAGGGTACCGGCGTCATGGCGAACGTCTATACCGAAGCAGATATCGGCAGCGCCGGGGCTTACGTCTATATCGGTGACAACCAGGCCGAGACCCGGCCGGTCAATTTCGGCATGGTCAACGACTGGCGCCTGCAACACGGTGCGAAGATGATCGTGGTAGACCCGCGACTTACCGCCACCGCAAGCAAGGCCGACGCCTGGCTGCCGATCCGTTCGGGCACCGATATGGCGCTCGGGCTCGGCCTGATCCACTACCTGTTTGCGCAAAATCTGCACGACCAGGAATTCTGTGAACGCTGGATCGTCGGCTGGCGTGAATGGCGCGACTATATCAGGGATCAAAAGTATGACCTCGAATGGACCGCGCAAGTGACCGACCTCGACAGCGAACAAATCGAAATGCTGGCGAGAACCATCGCCGCAGCCGATGGCTGCATGATTTTCCTGAGTCGCGGCATCAACCAGCATACCAATTCGGCGCAGACCAATCGCGTGTTCATGTTCGTCGCGGCGATGACCGGCAACTGGGGTCGCCATGGCGGCGGCTATTTCAATGTTTCCTCCGAAATGAACTGGAATCCACCGCTGTTCCCCGAAGGTCGTAAAGTCGATACCCGCGCAGCGGTCGGCAAGAATCCATCTTCCTGGATGGAGGCGATGCTCGACGGTAATCCTGTATCCGATAAAAGCGTTGATCACGAGTAACAACCCGCTGGCACAATGGCCCAATCAGAACCAGGCGCGTAAGGCGGTTCAGGCGCTCGACCTGGTGGTACACCTGGAATTGTTCAAAAATGCCACCTCGCGCTTCGCCGATTATGTTTTACCGATGGCGAGCGGGATCGAAAAAGGTGGCACCACGCGTTTTGCCGAGGATCGGCGCATTGTCTGGAACGACAGGTTTATCGATCCACCCGGGGAGGCGAAGTCCGATCACTGGTTCTGGATCGAGCTGGGCAAGAAATTCGGTTTCGACGATGTATTGAAGGACGACTACAAGGACCCGCGCAAGCTCTGGGACGAAGTTCTGGTCGCCGCCACCCCGGACCTGGCGGCGGCGACTACCGCGCGCCTGACCAGTCTGCCTAATCGCACGGTACGACTGCCCCACTTCGAGGGCGGGCCCGGCGAGATAGACCCGGTGTATGTCACCGAACTGATGGGCAGCAAGCCCGATGCAGATCTCGGCTACCCCACCCCGAGCGGCAAGCTGGAATTCTGGACGCCCGAACAGGAGCGCAAGTTTGCGGCGATGGGACTGTCAGCGTTACCCGAGTTTTATACCGAGGCGGAGCAGCTCGTAGACCTTCCACATATCAGGTATGACACCATCGCCAGGCCTTCGAGTTTCTTCAGCGACGAGACCCTGGTCTACCCGGGCCAGATCGTCAACGAACCCGTCACCCGCGACGCGGCCTTCGATACCGAGCTCGTTACCGGGCGACCGCCTGCGCCGCACTTTCATTCCTGGACGCATTACTTCTGGCAGGCACAGGAGATGTGGCCCGAATTATATTGCCAGATCCACCCGCAAAAGGCGGCCGCGCTGGGTGTCAAGGATGGCGACCAGGTGTTTGTCGAAACGGTCAACGGCAGGATTACGGTACGCGCCTGGATTCATCGCGGTATCCGGCCCAACTGTGTTTTTATACCGATTGGTTGGGACGAACAGCAACCCTATCATCCGAGCTCGAGCGTCAACCATTTAACCAGCATCAGGCTCGATCCGATCTCGCAACAGGCCAATCTGAAAACTCACCTGTGCCGCGTGGGCAAAGCCAGCCACTGATTTTACACAGGCCAGGGGCAGCGGCGGCCCTGCTAGAAACTACTGCACCCAGTCCTTCGATTTAAACTTGAGGATATTTTCTCCGCTCTGCAAAAACAGGAATCCAGCCTGGCGAGTGATCGTGAGGCTGTTCGCATAAAGCATGTTCAGCTGCAGCTCCAGCTCACCGGCAAAACCCTGGCAGGCCATCCTCGTGCTGGCCAGCGGTCCCAGCATCAGCTGATTATCCGCCACACTCGCCTGACCCTTGAAACGATTGCAGCCGGTGTTTCCGGAGAGAAAGCCCTGTTCACCAAAATCCAGTTCGGGCAACAATTCAGGCGTTGTCGTCAGTTCAAATCCCAGCTGCCTGGCATAATCCATTAACTCGAGACCGTTGATTCGATCCAGTACCCATCGCCGATGCTGCAAATCTGCGAGGCTGGTACTGGTTGCGAAGGCCTGATCGTTACAGCGACCGACCAATTGCTGGACGCGAATACTGCCAGCGTAATCCTGGCCGAAGCCATCGGCTTTCGCCGTGGACAATTCCGCGACCAGGTTCAGACAAACCGGCGTATAAGGGGCTTTGCCCACCACTTCCTGTTTGAGTTTGCGCCGGATCTCGTCGCTGGTATCAACCAGCCAGTAACAGCTTTGCGGATCACCGATGCAGACCACGTTAACCTCGTGCCCGAAACTGTACAGACCCTGTAGTTGTTGCGGACCGCTCTGGCAGGCGCTGAACAGCAAACACAGCGCGAGAACTGTAATGCGGGTTTTCAATGCAGGGCCCTGCCACAGCCGAGCAGGGTTTTGCCCTGCCAGCCTAGCTCGACCCGGCTGCTGAAGGTTTCGCCACTCATACTGTCGTTGCATTTTTCACCCTTAATAGTGATATCGATACGCTTACCGTGCAGCCGCGACGTATAACGAGTGGTGCGCTGCGCCTGGTTAATTTCGGGCTCGGCATACGGGAACTCTACCCGATTGGCGCCATATTCGGTAACCAGCAGAAACCCCTTGCCGGTGCTGATTTCCAGCTGCCATGGGGGTTCCTGACCGAGCGCTCGGTAATCGACACCCCTCAGCTTTGCCGCCTCCCAGACCGCGGCCCGGGGATTGTTGTTACAATTCTCGTACCTGACACCCCTGATCGTAATCTCGGCGCTTTGTCCCGGCGCAAGGTCGGGTAGATTGTCTGGCCGATAATAAACCTCACTACCGGAGTAAGCGTTCTTTTCGGGTGCACGCACCAATGCCTGGCTAAGCTGGTAAGAGAACAAGTGTCCCCGATCACCGTTAAGGGTCACGACGATTGATTTATCTTCACCCTCGCAAAGATAAACGTAGGTTTTCACGGCGGCCGTTTGCGTGGAGATAGTGCTGTCGGCTGGACCCGGCGCGCAGGCATAAAACAGCAGGCAACTGCACACCGTCAGCAGTTTGAACCGATAATCGCGATTGATTAAAAGCATGACGATCCACATGGTATTCACCTGCCTCGCAACCCGGCGTGCAAGTCGTTACTAAGTCCTGAATCCGGTCCGCTACGCGCTAACCAGGTCGAGCAGTAATTCAAGCGCGGTCTGCATCGTTGCCGCGCGCACTGCCTGGCGATCGCCATCAAACTGGTAACGCCTGGCGATCATTTGCTCAGCCGAGGCCAGCGCGATCCAGACCGTACCCACCGGCTTGTCATCGCTACCACCGCCGGGGCCGGCAACCCCGGTGACAGCGACCGAATAATCCGCCTGACTGTGACGCAGCGCACCACTGGCCATCGCGGTT
>CAWCBX010000044.1:0-3217 GCA_963793595.1 uncultured Gammaproteobacteria bacterium
GGACATGTGCCTGACCGGGCGCATGATGGATGCCGCAGAGGCCGAGCGCAGCGGACTGGTGTCGCGCATTGAGCCGGTCGAAAAATATCTCGAGGTGGCGCTTGCAGCCGCGGCCAAAATTGCGAGTTATTCGCGTCCGGTAGTCACCATGGCCAGGGACGTGGTCGATCTCGCGCTGGAGACCCCGCTTACCCAGGGTATCAAGAGTGAGCGCCAGTTGTTCAAGGCGACGTTTGCGCTCGACGACCAGAAAGAGGGAATGGCAGCTTTTGTCGAAAAACGCAGCGCCGAGTTCAGGCATCGTTGAATTTCATAAAAATGGAACTATTTGTTAATTCCGGCGAATAAATCCGGTCAGGCACTATCAGTTTTTCGACATTATGTTAGAATGTGCGCCGGCAGAAATCAGCTTCCACAGATTTTCCTTGTAAATCAATAATTTACATTAGTTTTTTAGCGCCTATAAGTGCGGTAAAGGCGGGGTGCTGTTTTTGGATTTGGCGGAATAATGACGCCGGCCCGGACAGAATTTTTATTTTTTAAACTGGATACCACCATGGCAGACCTGAATAGTTATCGGAATATTGGCATTTTTGCCCATGTAGACGCCGGTAAAACCACAACTACCGAGCGCATACTGAAGCTTACCGGCAAGATACACAAAATCGGCGAGGTTCATGACGGCGCGGCAACAACCGATTTTATGGATCAGGAGCAGGAGCGCGGGATTACCATCCAGTCTGCCGCGACCAGTTGCGAGTGGGATAATCATCGCCTGAACATTATCGACACGCCTGGACACGTCGATTTCACCATCGAAGTTTATCGCTCGCTCAAAGTGCTCGACGGCGGGGTCGGGGTTTTCTGTGGTTCCGGTGGTGTCGAGCCTCAGTCGGAAACCAACTGGCGTTATGCTAACGACTCCGAAGTCGCACGTATTATATTCGTCAACAAGCTCGATCGCCTGGGTGCCGACTTCTACCGCGTGGTAAAACAGGTTAAAGATGTGCTTGGTGCCAATCCGCTGGTGATGACACTGCCGATCGGAACCGAAGAGAATTTTGTCGGTGTGGTCGATCTGCTGACCCGCAAGGCCTGGGTCTGGGACGACTCCGGCGACCCAACCAGTTACGAGATCCAGGAACCCCCGGCAGACATGGCCGACCTGATCGAAGAATACCGTGAAAAGCTGATCGAACTCGCGCTCGAACAGGACGATGACCTGCTGGAAATGTACCTCGAAGGCGAGGAACCGGCGCTCGACGATATCAAGCGATGCATACGCAAGGGCACGATCGCACTCGATTTTTTCCCGACCTACTGTGGTTCGGCGTTCAAGAACAAGGGTATCCAGCTGATACTCAACGCGGTTGTCGACTACCTGCCCAACCCGACTGAAGTCAAGCCTCAGCCGGAAGTTGATCTGGAAGGCAACGAGACCGGTGAAGTGGCCACGGTTGATCCGACGAAACCATTGCGTGCGCTGGCGTTCAAAATCATGGATGACCGTTTCGGTGCGCTGACTTTTACGCGAATTTATTCGGGCAAGCTGGGCAAGGGTGATACCGTTTTGAACACCTTTACCGGCAAGACCGAGCGTATCGGTCGCATCGTCGAAATGCATGCCGATGACCGCATCGAACTCGATTCGGCTGAAGCCGGCGATATCGTCGCGCTGGTGGGATTGAAGAACGTTCAGACCGGACATACGCTGGCGGATTTAAAAAATCCGGCGACGCTGGAACCGATGGTATTCCCGGATCCGGTGATTTCGGTGGCGATCAAGCCCAAGGACCAGGCGGCATCGGAAAAAATGGGTATCGCGATCGGCAAAATGGTGAAAGAAGACCCGTCATTTTATGTCGAGACCGATGAAGAAAGCGGTGAAACTATTATCAAGGGTATGGGCGAACTGCATCTCGATATCAAGGTCGATATCCTGCGTCGCACCCATATGGTCGATGTTGAAGTCGGTAAGCCGCAGGTGGCCTATCGCGAAACCATCACCCAGCTCATCGAAGACAGCTATACGCACAAGAAGCAGACCGGTGGTTCGGGTCAGTTCGGCAAGATCGATTATGTTATCGAGCCAGGCGAGACCGGTAGCGGCTACCAGTTCGAGTCGAAGGTCACCGGTGGTAACGTCCCGCGTGAATTCTGGCCGGCGATTGAAAAAGGTTTCGGTAGCTGCATGAACGAAGGTGTTCTTGCCGGATTTCCATTGCTCGATGTCAAGATCACATTGATGGACGGTGCTTTCCACGCGGTGGACTCCTCGGCGGTCGCATTTGAAATCGCCGCCAGGGGTGCTTATCGCCAGACGATTCCAAAGGCTGTGCCGCAGTTGATGGAGCCGATCATGAAAGTCGACGTGTATGTTCCTGAAGATCATGTCGGTGACGTGATCGGTGATCTGAATCGTCGTCGCGGCATGATCAAGTCGCAGGAACCCACCGCAACGGGTGTCCGCGTCAAGGCCGACGTGCCGTTATCGGACATGTTCGGATATATCGGTGATTTGCGTACCATGACCTCGGGTCGCGGACAGTTTTCGATGGAATTCGAGCACTATATGCCGTGTCCGAAGAATGTCGCTGAAGAGGTCATCAAGGAAGTAAACGAGCGTCGTGCGGCGAAGTAAGCGGTTAATTAATTAAGTTATTGATTAATTTAGGTGATTTAGGATTTAGCGCTATTGACATGACTTAGGGGCGTGTAGAGAATACGCACCTTGCTGGAGGGGTTCCCGAGTGGCCAAAGGGGACAGACTGTAAATCTGTTGGCACTGCCTTCGGTGGTTCGAATCCACCCCCCTCCACCATCCTTGATTTGAGTGCCTTATATAAGGTGTCAACATAAGGGTTAAAGTAACGGTTTAAAGCGGGTGTCGTATAGTGGCTATTACCTCAGCCTTCCAAGCTGATGACGCGGGTTCGATTCCCGCCACCCGCTCCAGTGTTAAAACGGCGCATGATCGAATGAGGTTTAAGGCTCATATAGCTCAGTCGGTAGAGCACTTCCTTGGTAAGGAAGAGGTCACAAGTTCGATTCTTGTTATGAGCACCAGTATTAGTAACATGTTTAACAGGCTGTGATTAGCCGATAAAAGTGAGAGAAAGCTGATGTCAAAAGCAAAATTTGAGAGAACCAAGCCCCACGTGAATGTGGGCACTATCGGGCACGTTGATCACGGCAAGACGACCCTGACGGCGGCGTT
>CAWCBX010000045.1:0-4355 GCA_963793595.1 uncultured Gammaproteobacteria bacterium
GGAGGCTGAGGGCGGAATCGAACCGCCGTACACGGCTTTGCAGGCCGCTGCATGACCACTCTGCCACCCAGCCACGGAAGGCGTTTAAAAGGTATTCTTTAACCGGGCCATTTTACTCAATTTAATTCTGATGGCCAAAAAAAGCCCCGATCGAATCGAGGCATGAAAACTGGAGCGGGAAACGAGATTCGAACTCGCGACCCCAACCTTGGCAAGGTTGTGCTCTACCAGCTGAGCTATTCCCGCAAAAGAGCCGCTATTCTATCGATTCGGTCTGACCTGTCAAGCCGAGTCAGCGCAGATCCGGCTATCCATGATGGTTAATTACCGGCCACGCGGCACGCAGGTAAATAACCATGGATATGATGGTCAATAAGGCCGAAAAATAGAAAATCGAGATGCCGATTGCAAAAATCGGCAGTCCCATCAAAGGTTCCGAATATATCATGAAACCCAGGGCCCACATTTGCGCAACTGTCTTGGTTTTGCCGATAAACGAGACCTGCAGCGTGGCGCTGCTGCCCAGTTGCGCCATCCACTCACGCAATGCCGAAATCGATAACTCTCGCGCAACAATAATCACCGCTGGCAATGCCATGTATATACTCGGATGGGCTTCGACCAGCAGGATGATAACTACCACGACCATCAGTTTATCGGCTACCGGGTCGAGGAAAGCCCCAAACGATGATTCCTGTTGCATCATGCGGGCAAGATAGCCATCCACCCAGTCGCTGACACCGGCCACAAAAAAGATCGATGTTGCGGCTATGTTTGCCCAGCTAAAAGGTAAATAAAACACCACAATGAATAGCGGGATCAACCCGATTCGAAACAGTGTAATAGCGGTAGGCAGGTTTATTTTCATTGGCTTATAGCAATGGATTTACGCGTGAAAACTATCATATATAACCTGTGCGGTCTCCCGATTAATGCCCTTGATTTGCATCAGCTCTTCAACCCCGGCTGACTGTATACCCTGCAGTCCACCAAAGGTGTTCAGCAGTAATTGGCGCCTTTTAACACCAACACCGGGGATTTCCTCGAGGCGGGATTTGCGCCGGGTTTTGGCGCGAGCCTGGCGATGACCGGTGATCGCAAATCGATGTGCCTCGTCGCGAATTTGCTGGATCAGCAAAAGCGCTGGCGAATCCATAGGAAAATTCAGTACCGTCATCTCCTCATCGATGATTTCTTCATACCCGGCACGTCGTTCAACGCCCTTGGCTACCCCGAAAATGCGCAGGTTTTCCTTAACTGTCATGATGTTGAGTTCTTCCAGAACGTCCAGTGCGACTCCCAACTGGCCTTTGCCCCCGTCGATCAGGATCAGGTCGGGCAATTGTTCCGGTGAGTCCTGTCGTTTGCGATAACGTCGATCCAGTACCTGGCGCATCGCCGCGTAGTCATCACCGGGCTGAATGTCATTGATGTTGTAGCGTCGATACTCGTTCTTTATAGCACCTTCCTTACCAAAAACGACACATGAGGCCTTTGTCGCCTCTCCCATCGTGTGGCTGATATCGAAGCACTCAATGCGTTCTGGCGGGTTTTCCAGGTGTAACAACTCAACCAGGTTTTGAAAACGTTTGCTCAGCAGACTCGCCGACAACAGGTAACTTTCCAGGGCCTGCCTGGCATTGTTGACTGCATTTTCCAGCGCGTGTCGACGCTTGTTGCGCACATTATGCGTGATCCTGATGCGCGACTGGTTGAGCTGGTACAGTGACTCGGTCAACAGCTCGATATTCTCGAGATCATGGCTGACGATAATTTCTCTCGGCGCCGGATGAGTGGAATAATGCTGGATAATGAATGATTCAATCAGGCTGGCCGCATCGGTATCGAGTTTGGCGCGATTAAAAAAGGGCTTGTTACCCAGCGAGGTACCTTTACGAATCATGAACAATTGAATGCAGCTGAAGTTCTCGCGCAGCTCACAGGCAATAATGTCGATATCACCATCAAAATCGGTGACGAATTGCTTTTCGGTGACTCGTCGCAGGGTTTCTATGCGGTCTCTTATCTGTGCCGCCTGCTCATAATCGAGTTCAGCTGAGCATTCCTGCATCAATTTGATTTGTTGATCGATCAGTGCGCTGCTTTGACCTTCGAGAAACATTTTCGCCTGCTCTATCTGTAACTGGTAATTATGTTTATCGGTATGTCCGACGCAGGGGCCGGTGCAACGCTTGATCTGGTACTGCAGGCAGGCGCGGGTGCGATTCGACATGGCAGAGTCTTCGCAGTTACGTAACTGGAACATGCGCTGCACATGATTGATGGTGTAGCGGACCGAGCCGGCGCTTGGGAAGGGCCCGAAGAAAGTGCCTTTGCGTTTATCCGGTTTGCCGCGGAAAATCTTGAGGCGTGGGAAATCGTGCTTGCTCAGGCAAACATAGGGATAACTCTTGTCATCGCGAAACAGAATGTTGTAACGCGGGTTCAAATTCTTGATCAGATCATTTTCCAGCAACAACGCCTCGCTCTCGGTGCGCGTATTGATCACCTCGATCCTGCTGATGTTATTCACCAGGGACATGATGCGGGTCGACAAGCCTGTTTTACGAAAATAGCTGGCCACGCGTTTCTTCAAATTCTTGGCCTTACCGACATAGATGACCTTATCCTGCTTATCGATCATCCGGTAGACGCCGGGTTTGCCATTAACCGTAGCGAGGAAGCTTTTGTGGTCGAAGGCTGGCTGCGCGCTCATGTCAAAATCTGCCTGGCGCGCTGGAAAACCTGCTCGAACATGGCCTGGTTCAAGCGGCCGGTATTGAAGTTGTAGCGGCTACAGTGGTAGGAATCGAGTAACCTGACCTGGTTGCTTAAGTGGTGTTCAGCCAGGTGCGCAAAGCGCGTTAACGATTGTTGAAGGTCGAGGGCTTTCAAGATGCTGTTGTGGGCTACAGTACCCAGGGCCAATATCAACGAACCAGCAGGTAAAGCTGAAATTTCTGCGCGCAGGTAAGTATTACAGCGTTTTATTTCGTCTCCATTTGGCCGGTTCTGCGGAGGTGCGCATTTGACCGCGTTGGTTATCCTGCAATCGACCAGGTGCATATTGTCATGTTGCGAACGCGATCTTGCCTGACTCGCAAAACCATACTTGTGCAGGGTTGCAAAAAGCATGTCTCCCGAAGCGTCACCGGTAAAAGGCCTGCCGCTGGCATTGGCGCCATGCAATCCCGGCGCCAGTCCAACGATCAGCAACTTCGCGTTAGCGGCGCCGAATCCGGCAACCGGCAAGCAGTGATAATCGGGAAACATTACCTTTTGCTTTATCCGGTAGTCGGTTAGACGCGGGCAGCGCTGGCATTTTTGCAGGTCACTCACGTCGGGCTAGTCCGATTGAATGAACTCAACCATGCCCTGCTCCACCGCGATTTTAATCAGATCGACTTCGTTTTGTGCGCCCAGCTTTTCCAGCAGGCGTAAACGATAGGTGCTGATTGTTTTGGGACTCAGGCAAAGCTTGTCAGAAATTTCGGCATTGGTTAAGCCGTGTGAAATCATCAGCATCACCTGGAATTCACGGCGTGATAAACGGTCGATAGGGTTGAATTCGTTGCCGGGCAGTAATGATAAAGCCAGCTGCTGGGCGATGCTGGGAGCTATGTAAGCGCCGCCATTGTTGACCTGCTTGATCGCCAGCAGCATTTCATCGACTCCACACTCCTTGGTGAGATAACCCTTGGCGCCAATTTCGAGCATGCGTTTGGGGAAGGTTTGTTCGTTGTGAATCGTCAACACGATGATCTTCTGACCGGGATCACGTTGTAGAATGCGACGACAGGCTTCGACACCGCCAATACCCGGCATGTTGACATCCATCAGTATTACATCGGGTTTAAGCTGCTGTGCGAGCGTAATACTGTCTTCGCCACAATCGGCTTCGCCGACTATCTTGATCTGCTTGCTGTCCTCCAGCAGACGACGAATACCGGTACGCACCAGTACATGGTCGTCGGTTAACAATACGCTTATCATTATGTGATACCAGGCAATCTGCCGGCATCATAGCACAGCTATCCTACCGTATGTAGTCCATTGGTCGGGCAGCTAGTAACGCAGTAACACCGAGCCCCAGGTAAACCCGCCACCAAAAGCTTCCAGCATGACCAGCTCATTTTTCTTGATACGACCGTCGCGTACCGCCACGTCCAGCGCCAGAGGAACTGAAGCAGCCGAGGTATTGCCATGCTTCTGAACTGTAACCACGACCTGGTCCATCGACATTTTCAGCTTCTTGGCAGTCGCCAAAATAATTCGCGTGTTCGCCTGATGCGGCACCAGCCAGTCGATGTCGGATTAACAAAGACCAACGTCAACGAGTAAATTAACATAACATC
>CAWCBX010000046.1:0-29801 GCA_963793595.1 uncultured Gammaproteobacteria bacterium
TCCAGCGCCTTGACCCCGGGGCCATTGTCATAGCCGAGGTCGCCGGTACGGCAGCAGAACTCAACCAGTTCGCGGATGCCGAGCTTCAGTTTGTCTGCCATGTCACCCTGGCTAGCTGATGGGGAATTCCATGTTGTTGAAAGTATTGCATCCAGCGTTGCTGGTTCTTTTGCAGGCTGTCGCCGGGCCCTTTGACCTCGATCAGACGATAGCCACCGGCTGGTGGAAAGTGCGCCAGGTCGGGAAAGCCGCTACGATTATTGCGCAGGTCGCGCAGAATACGATCGAATACGGCGCGCCAGTGAAGATAGTCGATGCGCTCGAGCGCGAGCCTGATCATTTGCAGATCGATAACCTGCCAGTTGACGAGCGGATTCATCAAGCCCTGTTTTTGCTGCCAACGAGCTGACACGATGCGCCAGATGTCCTCATTGTTGTCGATCGATGCCCAGACTTGCGCCAGCAGGTCTTTGCGCCTGGCACAGAAATCATGCGCGTAAAAGTCGCTCGGGCGATATTGAAACGAATTGTAAAAAGCACCGGGTAGCGGCGCGAATACAACGTCCCATAGCAGCAGGCCCAGCACGGCGTTGAACAGGCTGTTTTCGACGTAGTAGCAGCTGTCGGTGCCATCGAGGGCGGCATGGTACTCGGCTACCGCGATTTCGACCGAGTCCTGCGCGGCGAGTTCGAGGTCGATAATCTCGGGTTGATGCGTAATGCGATGCTGCTCTACCGACTCCGCTGCAGCCAGGCGGTGACGTTTTATCAGGCGGGATGCAAACATGCAGGCAAACTGAATTTCGCTTTCATCAACCGGTTGTTCGATGATCCTTGTGCAGTGTTTGAGTGCTTCATGATGACGGCCCTGCTGGTCGTGGATACGCACGATTCGTTCCCGGCTCGGCGGCAGCCGGCATTGCTGATAAAGCTCGGTGGCAGTGGCCAGTTCACCAATACGCTCCAGCTGACGAGCCACCTGGTAACGTAGCTGTTCACCTTTACGACTGGCTGGTGCAAACGGGTCGATATCGTCCGGGATCATGCTGTTAAGTTCAATGAGTACTGCCCGATCCGAAATATCGCTTTGTTCGAACAGGGTTTGCAGCTGGTAAAGTAGCCAGTGCTGCTGAATTTCGATGGTGCTACGGTAAGGTCGGTGCTCGGGATCGATGGTATAGGTTTCGTATTGATACAGGCCCAGGTCGCGCAATACGAAATCGGTCATCGACTGGTTCAAGTTGCCAAAAAACAGCATCTGGCAAATCTGGTACTCATCACGATGCAGTACTAGCAGCAGATTGTCGCTGTCTTTTAACGCGTTAAAGAAAGCCGCGTCGTCCTGCTCGAGTAATGCTGCCTCGAGTTCTCCCCGCCTGAGCTTTTCCCACCCTGACTGCTGCGGCATGATCGAACGTAATTCCGGCATGGTAAAAAGTGACAACAGGGTCGGGTTGTCGATTTCAGCATTGACTTCGAGAAATCCCCGTCGTGCCAGTTCTTCGATTGCCGCATCGAGTGATTCGATCTCGGGGTATTTCAGTTTGCTGCCACGATACCAGTCGTGACTGCGGTTGAGCAGGCGTATGCAGAGTTTTCTGGCATCAGGGCTTAGCGCGGCGAAACCGTCGAGAAAATCGAGTTGTCGCGTTTCGAGCAGGTCAGCATAGACCCTGGTGACATGCCCAAATAGGATGAGCACGTTGTCGAGGTAATAGGTTTCAGGTAAATCCGGTTGCATTTGAGTATTGTATTCTACAGCATAATATAACACTGTTGCATACAACGGTGTTATATATTATATTTGCCCGATGGAATCGCTTACCGACATTCAAAGGGCTGTGTATGACTATACCCGTCAGGTACTGAAACGGGGTAAGCCGTTTCCATCATTACGTGACATTGCCAGTCATTTCGGTTTTCAGCACACCACCGCGCGCTTTCATCTCAAGGCACTGGAGAAGAAAGGATTTATCAAACAGCGCTCGCAACGTGTATCGGCTTATATGCTGGCGGATTACATGCTGGCGGATGACAGTGATACGAACTCCCAGAGTTTCGATTTGATCGCCAGGATTCCGGCCGGTGCGCCTTTGCCTGTGTTCGATGAAACGCGTGAATCGTTTCAGGTTACCGGAGATTTTTTTGGTGGCGGCGATATCCTCGGCATTCGGGTGACTGGCGACAGCATGTCGGGTGACTCGATCGCGGAAGGTGACATCGCAATGATAAAACGCCAGCAGGAGGCCAACAAGGGCGATATTCTGGCGCTTCGAATTGACGGTGAAATCACCCTCAAGCGGATCAGACAGGAGGCTGACAAGGTCCACTTGCTGCCGTCTAACCCCGAGCATTCGATACGCGTAGTACCCGCCCGGCAGCTGGAAATTCTCGGCAAGCTGGTTGGCATCATTCGCAAGGTTTAAACCAGACGATAACGCCATGGCCTCACTCCCTGTACAATTTACCGATACTTCATTGCAGCAACAACTGCAATCCGCACGCTCACTTGAAAATAAGCGGTCACAGCAAACACAGGAATTGCGCTCGGGCATTGAGGCCCTGGATGCGTGTTTTGCGCAGATCAAACCCGGAGACCTGATCGAATGGGGGATTCCACCCGGGCTAAATGGGCGTTTGATTCCATTGCAGCTGCTCAAACAGGATATTCCCCCGAGTGTCTGGATCTATCACCACCATGGGCTCGGTGTTTTTGCTTCCAGCTGGATCAGTCATGGAGTCGACCTGCAGCGCCTGTTTTTCATTTGCTCCGCGCATCCGGTCAGGGAATTACGCCCAATATTTCTCGAAGATACCTTCAAGCGAATTATCATTGACGCCCCGCGCAGGTTCAGCACGGGTGACATGGCTTTTGTCAGCCAGCAGGCACGTAAACAGGGGCAGATCATATTTTTGATCAGGCACTATTTTCTAAGCGAAAAACGTGGCAATCCACACGCCAGCCTGCGTATCAATACCTGGCAAAGTGGTAAGCGCTCGTTTTCACTTCAGCTGATCAAGGGACCTGGTACCGGCAGGATATCCTTACCCTATAGTGCCGTTGCAGAAGAATATGGACATTACAACTAAAGTCATCGACCTGGCTGAACTGACGGATCGGGATGAGTTTCCGGCATTTGCGGCGGTCTATTGCACTAAATCTGCCAATCCGTTTGTGTTGTCACCAACAGCGATGCGCTGGAGCGACAGTATTTATTTATCCAGGCTGGATGACTGCAAGCTGTTCTGGTCCAGGCAGAAAAAAAAACTGCGTTGCAAACTGGCAGAACTGTTTGATCCCTTGTTGCGCTATCACCATGGCGCTGACTATGTTGCGGTGTTCGGCAATCATCCATGGCAATGCCTGTGGTATCTACACTATCAACTGAGGCACCAGGCCAATGGAGTTTACCTGCTACAAAGCCGGCTCAATCAAAATATATTTAAGACGCTGGACTGGGAGTGCTGGTTTGCAACGCAGGAACATCTTTCTGACCATTGGCTTGCGCTTAATGCCAGGGGCTTTGGCGAAGAATCTTTTCGTTCCCGACAGGCCCAGATGCAGCGATTTATCCAGCGCATCGGGGTAGCAACGCCACATGATATGAACCTTGCCGATGGCAATGCGATTACGCGTCGCTTTGGCAAATGGCTGGGGCTGGTATGGCAATGGAGCTTTAATGATGCTAAAGCATTGCATGGGTTTCCATGGATCAAGCTGGCGCCGGAAAAATTACCTGTCGTAAAGCGCGACCTGGAATACCCGGTCAATCAATGGTCCTCTATCGAGCTGCTGTTGCGTGAAGATTTCACCAGCCTGTGTGAGCAGATCCAGCAGAATGATAACGAACATATCAACCGCATGTTGTGGCAGATTACCCTGTTCAATGATCAGAAAATTTCAGTCGAACTTTCATTCAGGCATCCTTATTCATTACATCGTGACATGCCTGATTTCGATACGGCGCTCTACCAGGCCAGGTACATTTACGATGATTTAATTCTGAACCTGCAGGCGCGTGATAGCGACCTCGACCTGCCTGCAAGCATGCCATTCATTTGTTGGCAGGTTGAAATCTGTGAACGCGTCATGCTGGCGCCGGTATTATGGGACCTGTTTGCGCAGGAATGCGATGAAATCGATTATCAGCAAATAATGGCATTACAAAACAAGCTACCGCTTGCTTTCGAATGCTACCAGTCCGATGCCAGTTTTTATCCTGAACAATCCTTCGTCCGAATCCCCATCGGTAGTCATCAGCAACAGCCTGTTTGATTATTTCCCCTGGTCATGCAGCTCGGCTGATAAACCACTATTTTATTATCAATCCGCGCAACCGATAGAAAACCCTGGTCGAGTGCAGAAAGTTTTTCTCGAACGAAATTCGAATCAATGGTGGCTTGGTGAAGATGCACTGCAATCCATACGCGATTATTTTATTCTGCAAGATCATAACGGCAGGTCCAGCTGGGCATACCGTACCCAGGATGGTGAGTGGTTTAAGCAGGGTGAATTTTGCTAGAAGCAGAGAATGTTCAATAATTTTAACGAATGGCTTTGTAAAACCAATTTCAGTTTTCTGCAGGGGGCATCACATCCGCGCGACATAATCGAAACTGCCAATGCACTTGGCTACCAGTCGCTTTGTATCAACGACTTTGACGGTGCTTACGGTCTGGCGCGATGTTATCGCGAACTGAATTACCTCAAACAGCAACACCAGCATCTCGGACTTAAGCTGAATTATGCTGCCGAGATACACTTCAAACCTGATCACGATCTTCCCGTGTTGCTACAGAATACACTGGTGTTAGTGGCGCAAAATCATAATGGTTATACCCATCTGAATCGTCTGCTGAGTTATGCACATCGGGATGGTAAGGATTACGCCAATATTCCGTTCGAATACCTGTTGAATAGCGATGTCGATGGGTTGTTTGCAATTCAGCCAATGCGGGGTGGCATACGCGTTCGCAATACCGATGATAACTACGCTGCGCTCAAGCAGCTTTTCGACGGACGATATTATCTTGCGATCAGTCGTCACCTGCACCCGGCCGAGGATCGCTGGATAAACCCTACGCTTGATCAGGCGCGACGCCATGGACTCGAGTGCCTTCTTAGCCAGGATATTTTTTTCCATAACCGCCAGCAAAAATGCGTTAGCGATTTGCTGCACGCGATTCGTACCAACCGGGTTTTTGATCAATGCCGAAATCATTTTTTCCCTAACGCTGAACGTTGCCTGCATCGCGCAGATGAACTGCGACGTCTATTCGAGGTAATTCCTGGTCATGAGCGAGCGCTTGGGTTGGCACAGACCCTGAACCGGTCATGCGAGTTCGACCTCGATCAGCTTGGGTATCACTATCCCAGGGAAATGATCCCGCAGGGGCATGATGCCCAGTCGTATTTACAGCTGCTGGTGCTGCAGGCGACGCAGGAGAAATTCAATCACCAGCCATCCGACAGGATTCTGCGGCAGATCGAACACGAACTGGAACTGATTGAAAAACTCAATTTTGCCGATTATTTCCTGACGGTCTGGGATATCGTCAGTTGGGCCAGGCAACAGCAGATTCTTTGCCAGGGTCGGGGATCTGCAGCAAATTCCAGTGTTTGTTTCGTGCTTGGTATAACTTCGGTCAATCCGGATCAGTTTGAATTACTGTTTGAGCGCTTTGTCAGTATGGAGCGCGGTGATCCACCAGACATCGATGTAGATTTCGAACATGAACGCCGCGAAGAAGTGATTCAGTATATCTATCAACGCTACGGTCGGGATCGCGCGGCAATGGTGGCCAATGTCATCACCTTCAGAGGCAAGGGATCATTGCGCGCAGTGGGTAAGGCATTAGGCGTCGATGACCAACTGTTACAGCAAATGTCGAAGATTGCTTCGAGTCGATATTTTCGTGGTAGCGGTACCGAGAATATCGTTATGGCACTGAAGAATGATTATGAAAATGATAATCCTCGGGCGCAGAAAATCAGCTGGAAACTGTGGTTGCAACTGAGTGACAAGTTGCATGGGTTTCCGCGGCACCTGGGGATTCACTCGGGCGGCTTTATGCTGGCCGACAAGCCGCTGAATTGTCTGCTGCCGCAGGAGCCAGCGACGATGCAGGGACGTAGTGTGATTCAGTGGAGTAAGGAAGATATCGAGGCGCTTGGTTTTTTCAAGATCGACATTCTGAGTCTGGGTATGCTCTCTGCGCTGCGAAAATGTTTCGACTATATCGAGCTCTACTATGGCAAGCACCTTGGCCTGGATTCGATTCCAGAAGACGATCAACCCACCTACCAGATGATTCAGAAGGCCGATACGGTAGGTACCTTCCAGATCGAATCACGTGCACAAATGTCAATGTTACCGCGCCTGAAACCAGCCTGTTTTTATGACCTGGTAATCGAGGTTGCAATCATTCGACCCGGACCGATTCAGGGTGAGGTAATTCATCCCTATCTCGCACGGCGTGATGGGCTCGAGCCGGTTACTTATCCGGATGAGCGATTACGACCGATACTGCAAAGAACCCTGGGGATTGCCATCTTCCAGGAACAGGCAATGCGTATTGCGATCGCGGTCGGTAATTTCACTGCTGGAGAAGCCAACGAACTACGCAAGAAAATCGGTTCCTGGGGAATCAAGGACTTTAATCGCGACTTGAATCCCCTGTTGATCAGGCTGGAGCAGGGTATGCGCGATAATGGCATTAAACCTGAATTTGCTGAACAGATTCTCGGCCAGATGAAAGGTTTTGCGGAGTATGGTTTTCCCGAGTCGCACGCGGTTTCGTTTTCGTTGATCGCTTACGCTTCCTGTTACCTTAAATGCCATTTCCCGGCCGCGTTTTATATTTCGGTTTTAAACTCGCAACCAATGGGGTTTTACTCACCACATGCGCTTTTACAGGCAGCGAAGCGTGAAGGTATTCAGCTATTACCTGTCTCACTGAATAACTCGAACTGGGATCATCGGCTCGAAAAATCCGGACCACGGCAGCGTTATGCCATCCGACTTGGATTTCGCCTGGTCAATGGCCTCGCCGAATCGGCCGTGGCCAAAATTATTCAACAGCGCAGTGAATCCGGGGGCTGGCACAACTTCGAACAGTTCACCCGTGAGTGTGAACTGGCGCGAGATGAAATCACGGCATTGTCGGCAGCCAATGTGTTCAGCGATTTTGGTGATTCGCGTTCGGATGCATTGTGGAAATCTGAAGCTGCACCCTATAAACCGCTGCTGGATTCTGTCAATGACGGTATCGACTGGAAATCCGAAACCAAACTGGAGTCGATTCAAAAAGACTTCAGGGCATTTAAAACAAGCCTGGGAAAACATCCCGTTGAAGTGATCAAAGGCGAGCAATGGCCATACGCGGTTGCGCTTGAAAAGTTCACGCTTTCGCAGCGTCTGAACGAACTGCCTGCCGATATCGATATTTTTGCTTTTGGCATGGTACTGGTGAAACAGTCACCCGGATCTGCAAAGGGCATGGTGTTTGTCACCCTGGAAGATGAAGCTGGTTTTATTAATCTCGCGTTTACGCCACAGGTTTATTCCCGATTTTATCGCCAGGTGGATCAGCAACCCTTCCTGGCTGTGGTTGGCAGGCTGCAGCGGGTTAACGAGTCACATTCGATTCTGGTAAAGCGTGTGTTTGATGTCGAATCAGGCGCGAACCTGTTGTCGCTTCGCCGTGAAGACAGCCCAGGCACAGCTGAAGTTTCAATCGAGCTCATCAAACCCCGGGCTTTTCACTAGACCAGCAGGATGATGCCGAGCATGAATTCACCGATTTTCCAGATCGAAGCAAACACAGGGACGCCAAGAAAATTGAGCGCAATCAGGCCCAATAGCGCGTAAGCCCCATAGCGCTGATTGAGCTGTATATATTTGCGCGCTATTTCCTTTGGCAAGGCATAGGGCAGTATGTAGCTGCCATCGAGCGGGCCGATCGGCAACAAATTGAACAGCATCAACAGCATGTTAATCAGCGCCAGGTAAGTAAAAAAGAAATACGCTACCTCGGATTGAAACAGGGTAAAACCCATTTTCAATCCAATGGCATAAAGATTGATGGTGACGATTGCCAGTAGTAGATTCATTCCGGGGCCGGCAGCGGCGACCATCAGGATTCCCCAGGGAGTGCGAAATTTACGTGGATCGGTGGGCACCGGTTTGGCATATCCGATACCGATTGCCAGCACCATTAACAGGCCGAGCGGATCGATATGTGGAACAGGATTCAGGGTTAACCGGCCGGCACGTTCGGCAGTGTCGTCACCAATCAGAGACGCTACCTTGCCATGGCCGTACTCGTGAAAGGTCAGCGAAAATATCAATGCGAAAGCGATTAAAATGAACAACATGTATTGTTGATCGAAAAGCAACTGGATCATCGTTTGTCTACTGGTTGTCTGAAGCTTGCAGGCCGACAGTATAGGCACAGGTTATGCCTGCATGACAGTAAAATTTAGGCGCTGAAATTTTACTTAATAATTATATGAGCAAGATTACATAAGCCTTTGAAAATAATGAAAATACGCTATACTTATCGTCCGTGTGCCTGTTTTCAGGAAAATTTTCCGGCATTGGCCGCAGCAAGCTTTGCGGGGCCCCTGGAATGCACTGCAACCCGGGAATGGGAAAATGGTCTATACATAAGCCTGAACAATAACGACAATAATCTTTGTGTCATGATTTGGAAGTAGCCGGATTATTAGTCTGGATGTTTTTGAAAACCACATTTAAAAGGTAACGAGAGTGTCGCAAGACCTGATCAACAGGTATAAAAAATCGTTTCTAATCCAGTTCCAGAATGCAGAAACCGAAGGCAAATACCGGGATATGCAGGAGCAACGGGGTCGAAGCTCAAGCGTATTCGCTTTCGCTGCACTATTTATTCTATGCCTTGCCTTCGCTTATCTTGAGTATCGCGCCTTCGGTCACGACGTTGCGGTGCCGATGTATGGCTACTTTCTATGTGCAATACTGGCGCTAGCTAACCTGTTGCTCAGCCGTTTTTCGTCCGAGCTACACCATCACAATTTGCGCCTCATTGGTAATGGTGTGCTGACCACGGTAATTGTAATTAGCGCGGTGTTCCTGCAAAAATACAGTGCTTACCATGCTTTGGAATTTGTTTTGCTCACCGTGTGGCTGGGCAGTTTGAAATCGGTACGCCTGATCGTGACCTTCGGGATTAATGCTGTTCTGGCGATCATATTCGTTTTGGCGATGTACATAACCGAAGTCTCGGCTTTCTGGATTCCACTGGTGTCGGTATTGCTGGGTGTTGCGGTGTTTCTCGGCGCCTATATTGGCTATTTGACCGAACGCGGTCGTCGCATGCTGTTCCTGGAAACCGAAATCAACAAGAGCATGACCAATCGCCAGGAGCTATGGGCGTTTACGCTAATCGATCTGGATATGGCCTTGAGCGGGATTCTCGATTTCAAGGAATTGATTGCACTGTTGAAGAAGCATCTTGAACCCGTCATCAGCTTTGACTCCTATATTCTTACTTCGCTCGAGGGGCAGGGACCCAAGCCGGTTGCCGACAAGATTGAAGGCGAACTGTTCGAGAATGATGATAAAACATATTGGTCGGAAGATTTGCTTGGCAAGTTAACCCAGACCCGCCAGGCCACGGTAAGTTCCGAACACGAAACCGTAAAAGGTTTTCTGGGTATGGAAAAGCAGCAATTCATTTCATATCGCCTCGATGTGCCGGTATTCAATGATTCCAAGCTGCTCGGGGTCATTAGTCTGCGGCGCGACAGCGAGCCTTTTGATGACCTGGACATGATCGCCAGTGTCAGCATAGCCGCGCAGGCGATGTTGATTTTCAAGCGTTCCACACGCAGTTCGGCGATGGTTATGGATCAAACGGTACCTGATCCTGTGATCAGGCCAAAGAAGACGGAAGATATTACTAATATTTCCACGCCGTCGTATTCGGAAAGCAAGGATATGGAGGTGACGGACCACAGCTTTGTTGAGCCCGATCAGACCCTGGTGCCGCAGGATGTAATCGACAAATTCAAGCAGGAAGAGGCATCGGCGAAGAAAACCATCACCCTGATGAGCCGCGAAAATGCTGACAAGATCGCGGTTGATCGTTATCGTACCGCTGCGGTTGAAGGTGAGCCGCTATCAGTGCTGATCATTGAGGTTGACGGGTTGTCGAAATTACGTGAAAAAGACGGCGACCAGGTTGCCTACAAGGTGTTCGCCGCAATCGTAAAGTACATTTTTACCAAGGTCGACAAGAACAAGGATATTCTCGGACGCTACGGCCAGAATGGCTTGAGCGTTTTGATGCCCCAGGTTGATATGAACGCGGCTGAAAAATTTGCCGAGATGATCCGACAGTTTGTCGCCAGTGCACGCTACAAAACTGCTTATGGAGAGAAGAGCGCCACTTTGAGTATTGGCGTGGCCGCAATTACCGACGATACCGGCGACTATGCCTCGATGGTCAAGCGCGCCGATATGGCATTGTTCGTGGCCAAGAAAAACGGTCGTAACTGCGTCAAGGTCAGGCTTTAATGAGCAACCGTTTCGAGTTCAATGTATCTTTAAATGGTTGATAATCAGCACTGGTTAGATCGCTGGAAAGAGAACCGTATCGGTTTTCACGAAAACACCGTCAATCGCCATTTAAAAAATCATTTAGCGCAGTTCGACCTGCCCGCGGCCGCATCGGTGTTTCTGCCTCTGTGTGGTAAGGCCCGGGACATTGCCTGGCTCGCGCAGCAGGGCTACCAGGTGGTCGGTATCGAACTTTCGCAGCTCGCCATAGAAGCGTTCTTCGCGGAAAATTCCCTCGAATTCGAGCGCTGCGATACGGATCGTTTCGCAGTGTACAAGTCTGCAAACATCAGCCTGCTGCAAGGTGATTTCTTCGATCTTCGCAGCGAGGATCTGGACGCATGTCAGCTGGTTTATGACCGTGCCTCGTTGATTGCGATGGAAGCGCCGGATCGCCCTCGTTACCTCGAGCATATGCTCTCTATAGTACCGACGCTAAGCAAGATGCTGCTGGTTACGCTGGAGTATGAGCAGACGGAAATGCGGGGACCGCCATTTTCAGTGCCGACGGACGAAGTTTACCAGTACTATGCGGATGCTTTTTCGATAAAATTGCTGGAACGTAACGATATTATCGATGAGAGTCCCCGCTGGCGAAAAGTGGGGCTGACGGCGCTCGTCGAATCAGTCTTCCGACTTGATGGGTGATGGGTGAAATTCCAGGGGAATCTGCACAAAATGTTTGCCGAGGCGACCAGTCCGGTAAGCTATCGCCTTGAACTGGGTGGCCAGCAGGTAAACCTGAACGAGTGGCTGGGCAGGCAGGTCAGAATTGAGTTCCTGCAGCAAATTGAGTGCATCCATTGTGGGCGGGTAACCAGAAAAAGTTTCAGCCAGGGATACTGTTACCCGTGTTTTAACAGTCTTGCACAATGCGACCTGTGTATCATGTCCCCCGAGAAATGCCATTTCCACCTGGGTACCTGCCGGCAACCTGACTGGGGTATGTCACATTGCATGCGGCCGCATATCATCTATCTCTCCAATACTTCCGGCGTAAAGATCGGCATAACCCGCGAAACTCAGCTACCGACCAGGTGGATCGATCAGGGTGCTATCCAGGCGATACCCGTCCTGCGGGTGTCGAAACGATACCACGCCGGTCTGATCGAGCATGCGTTCAGGCAATATGTCAGCGACCGGACTAACTGGCGTAACATGCTGAAGAACGAGGTCGAAGAGATCGATTTATACCAGGTCTTCGAATCCTTCTGGCCGCAGGTAAAGGCACAGCTCGACCCTGAATTGATCGCCGATGCTGAAGAAATTGCGAGCGCCGACGGAGCCCTGAAACTCGACTATCCGGCCCTCAGTTATCCGCTTAAGGTGAATAGTTTTAACCTCGATAAACAGCCTCTGGTCGAAGGCAAGCTTGATGCGATCAAGGGTCAGTACCTGATTCTGGACAATGGCGTAATCAATATTCGCAAGTACGGTGGTTACCTGGTCAGCCTGGAGTGTTACTAGGCCCAGGAATTTCTAGTGAACGCTGATCGAAGTGTTTTGCTGGTAATAAAACTCCATCACCTTGCGCACATGTGGCGGGTAATCGAGCGCATCCATCTCCTTCATACCCTCGGCGAAAAAACCGGTTGCTTCCTGTGGCAGATAGATCAGAAATTCTTCGAAGGCCTGTTTCATAACCTCGAGGTCGTGGGTGCGAGTCGCCACTATGCCGCGATTAATATGTAGTAGCCGCCAGGGCCGAAGTTCTTCGTTGTCGGCCTGATCTTTTTTAAGTTCCACCGAGCAGTGATCGACGATGTCGGCAATCAATTCGGACAGCGCCAGCAGTGCTTCTTTTTCCTGCATCAGGTTGGCCAGCTGGGCGATCGCGTTAACTACCGGCTCCAGATAATTTATTGTTCCGTTGTACCTAATTGTCCAGCGTGCGAACACCAGCGAAATTTGCTCGATTTCCTTGCGCTTATGGGGTAAATCGAGCCGCTCCATTAAATCGATTAACTTGAGCAACAACACGAAACCATAATCACTGATTTCGGTTGCCTCGGCCGCCTCAATAAATCTATCTTCACTGGCGCGCAGATTGACGCTGGCGACTATATTGAAATACTCATCGAATTTATCGATTAGAGCGGTGAGCCCCTTGCGATAATCGTCATCAAGAAATTCGTCGAGTTGCTGCGGCAATTTCAGCAAGTATTCTCGTGCGTCCTTCAATGACGCCATAGAATCCATTGTCTAGTCAGTCTCCATGCTCGAGGTTTACGTCTACAAGGACCGCGCGATTGTGTTCACCAGCCCCGGGCCGCGATAAATTAAACCAGTGTATAACTGGATGAGTTTAGCACCAAGTTCAAAGCGGAGTTTGGCTTCCTCGGCTGAGTCAATGCCGCCGACCGAAATAATTGGTATGTCATCCCCGAGCTCCTGGTGAAAGTCGATAAGCAGCTGCCTTGATTTGTCGCGCAATGCAGCGCCGCTCAGGCCGCCGCTTTCGTCAGCTTGTGGATGCCCCTCAACCCCGTCCCGCGTTACCGTGGTATTAGTAGCGATCAGTCCGTCTACCGAATATTTGCGCAGCAGATCGGCTATCGCCGGAATTGCCTGGTGCTCCAGGTCCGGGGAAAGCTTGATAGCCAGAGGTCGATATAATTGAAGTCTATCTTCGAGTCTGGCACGTAACTGACTGATTCCGGACAGTAATGCTTCAAGCGCCTCATGGTTCTGTAAATCGCGCAGTCCTGGCGTGTTGGGGGAGGATATATTTATCGTGATGTAATCTGCGCTGGTATAGACCTTTTCATATCCCAGGCAGTAATCCGTCAGCGCCTGATCCACCGGTGTGCTGAGGTTTTTACCGATGTTGATACCCAGTACAAAATCGCGCGCCTTGTTACCGACCTGGTCAAGTAAATGATCAACGCCACTGTTGTTAAATCCCATGCGGTTGATCAGGCTCTGCTGCCGTGACAGACGGAATATACGTGGTTGGGGATTTCCGGGTTGCGCTAGCGGAGTGACGCTGCCAACTTCGATAAAACCGAATCCGAGTTTTCCCAGGCCGTCGAGGTAATCCCCGTTTTTATCCAGGCCGGCCGCGAGACCGACCGGGTTCGGGAAATCCAGACCCATCACCCGGGTTGGTTTATCGACTCTTCGGGTAGGAAGTACTCGATGAAACTGCTGCAGCATCTTCAGGCTGATATCGTGTGCCAGTTCAGGGTCGAGCGAAAATAGTATTGGTTTTACCAGCGAATAAAGCATCAGCTTGAAGCGATCAGGGCGAGCAGTTCAGGATATTGTTCCAGATCCTGCAGCGTATCAATATCCCGCACAGTTTCAAGCAAGCTGACGCGATAGTTTAATCTCTCCGCATTGGCGAGTGTCTGTTCGAGAACCTGGTCCGAGCTCCAGATTACGTTACGGAATAGTTCGGGATCGATGTTGGTACAGGCAATCAGGGCGTATCCTCCATCGAACGCGGGTAATAATACCAGCTCGTGATCGGCCAGGGCCCGGGCAGCCTGGAGCAGGTGCCTGCTGGAAATATCGAGGCAATCCGAGCCTATAATTATTGCGCCATCAGTACTGATAGTCAGCATGTCTTTTATCGCGTTGAACATACGTGCTCCCAGGTCGCTACCTTTTTGCACGAAGTGTTCTTCATCCTGCCACAGCTCATCGTCGCAGACTTCGCTCAGGTAAAACTGGAATTCAAGCCCTGATTCCCTGACGACCTCAAGCGTATACTCGAGGCAGTAACGGTAGACCCTGGCCGCCTTGTCGGCACCAATATCCGGAATGAGGCGGGTTTTCACCAGGCCGGGGCAGGGAGGTTTGGCGAAAATACCTATCGATATCATGAAGCGCATTACTCTTTTTACGGGTAGTAAATCTTGTGTAGTCGCCGGGGGTCGACCCCAAGCCAGTACGCGAGACGTAACGACCACATCAAGAGCACCGTTTTAACGATCCCGTTGTCCCGCCAACGTCGGGTTGAGCTGGAAATCGGCGATCCGATGACGAATGGTTTGGCCAGTCGGCGCGCTGTCTTGCAGATCGCGATGTCTTCCATTAGTGGAATCGTCGGGTAGGCGTTAAGCGATTCAAAGAAATGCCGATTGAAGAACAGGCCCTGATCGCCGCCGGCAACATGGCTAAACCGGGTGCGCAGATTAATTGCGCTTTCGATAATTCGATATACGAGAGCGTTACCGCTTAATCGCAAACGATAAAACCCCCATTTTGCGTCAGTTTCGATAAGGCAGTTAAAGTCTTCAGGTAATGTGCTGTCAGCATGCAGAAACAGCAGGAACTTTCCCTGCGCGATCTCGCTCGCAGCATTCATTTGAGTGGCTCGACCCGGATTGCTGCGTACGATGCTACAGGGATATTTACCGGCAATATCCAGGCTGCCGTCGTTGCTACCGCCATCGCTGATGATGACTTCCGCATGATTTGTCACCCATTGCAGTGCGAAAAGCCTGGCCAGGCTCTGATCGAGGCAATCTGCTTCGTTCAGGACCGGAATGATGATGCTGAGTTGCGGACTGTCAGGCAAGAGCTCCGCCGCAACTACTGCCCTGGCCTGCGGTGCAGCCATAGCAATGATCCGCAATGCTGATCGGGATATTTTGCAGGCTGGTCTTCAATAGATCGCTAATATGCATTTTCTGTCTTTTAACGGGATGACGAATATTCATATTGAGCATCTGGTTGAAATCACAATCATAAACATAACCTTGCCAATCGATGCTGAGCTGATTGGTGCACATTAATCCCTGCATGTTAGCTGCACTGAATGAATCTTTTAACAGGTTCATGTAATCTTCAAACTCACCTCGGGATATCAGGGTGCTGCCAAAACGTGCGATTGGCATATTGGTAATGGTAAATAGCTGATTGAACTCGATATCGAATGTCTCGGCGAGAAACTTTTTATAGTCTTGTTCCAGTGATTCCTGCGGAGGTGGTAAATAGGGGCCGGTAGGATTATATACCAGGGTCAGAGTGAGCTTGCCGTCCGCTTTGCCATAGCCTAGTCGATTCAGCTGTTTCAATGCCTGCATGCTTTTCTGATATACGCCTTTGCCACGTTGCCCATCGACATTGTCTTCCATGTAACAAGGTAATGAAGCGACAATCTGTACTTCGTTCTCGGCCAGGAATTCGGCTGTACCCTCGAAACCGGGTTCCAGCAGGATGGTCAAATTGCAGCGATCGATAACGGTAATACCCAGATCGCGTGCTGCAACAACCAGATCCCTGAACAAGGGATTCATTTCGGGAGCGCCGCCGGTGAGATCAAGCGTGTGGACTGATGGCTGGGTCAGCAATTGCAGAATATGCTCGATGTTGTCCTGCTCCATCAGTTCCTTGCGCGTCGGGCCTGCCGCGACATGACAATGCAGGCAGGACTGGTTACATAGATAACCAAGATTGACCTGCAGTACTTCCAGTGTATTGCGGTTTACGCTTGGGAAATCAGTAGTTTTTAAAAGCGGCCAGGTGTCGCGCATTAGTTGTTAAGGCTAGTTATTGATCCACGATAGACTCGCAATATACCATAGAGTTCAGATTCCGGGCGATATGACCAGGGAGGATGATATCAGTACCAGCAACAAGACAGTGGCCTGCGGCGTAGCGGTAATCATAACCCATCGTCAACAAGTATTATTTGGTAAGCGCAGGTCTGCAGCAGGCGGGTTTGAGTGGCAGTTGCCTGGTGGCTGGATAGTCCCCGGAGAATCAGCGCAACAGGCGGCCCGTCGTGAGGTGAGCGAGGAAACCGGACTGCAACTGCAGGATCTTCAGTTTGTCGGCATCACCAACAACGTTTTTTCACTGCATAATCATTCAATATCGCTGTATTTTGAGGCAGAATGCGCTGATATTGAGGCATTGAGCGTGGTGGAGGGCGACAAGTGCGACGCCTGGGTATGGAGATGCTGGGCTGAAGTAACTGAAAATCTCTATTTGCCGCTGCGATTGTTCAAACAAACCGAATACCAACCGTTTTTATCGGGTAGGCAGGGGACCTATGTCTCAATTTAGATTTATAGAGTGATTTTATAGGCTTATCCCCGATAAACTAGAATTAAATTTAACTATACTGCTATAGTTATTTAACGCGCGATACACGATAAATATAAATAATTAATGAAAGTCGAATTCGATATTGCTAGCGATCAGATCGATGGTGCTCGCGATTATCAGGAAGACGCCTACATGGTTAACCAGTTGGGCGAAGCTGATAATGGAGACCTTTGCTCGCTGATAATCATGGCCGACGGTATGGGCGGGCATGCGGCGGGCAATGTTGCCAGCAACATGGTGGTTGCGACTTTCAATAAAACCTTCCAGGGAAAATTTCCAACCACTGAAGTTGCGGATGTTCTCACCGATGCCTTGAACCGTTCCAATGACCAGATTCGAGCGTCGGTCAAGGAAACGCCTGCTTTGCGTGGTATGGGTTGCACCATGGTCACCGCCTACCTGCAGGACAGTGATCTGTACTGGGTTAGTGTTGGTGATAGTCATCTCTATCTGGTCCGCGATCGTGAATTAATCAAGCAAAATGCCGATCATAGCTACGGTGCCTATCTCGATATGATGAAAGAGCAGGGCATGGAGATCGACGAGCAAGCCGGTATGTCACGCAACATGTTGATGAGTGCAATGACCGGGGAAGAAATAAGCAGCATCGACGTTTCTGAAAACCCTATTAAGCTTCGTCCCGGCGATCGCGTAATCGTGGCCAGCGATGGGCTCGATACCCTTGGTGCCGGTGCAATAATCCAGTATTCCTCCTGGTCGGCAACGGCGAAAGAATGTGTCTATGCGTTGTTAAAGGCAGTCGAGGATGCCAACAAGATCAATCAGGACAATACAACTCTGATTGTGGTTGATATCAAGGAACGTGAGGTCAGGTACGAACCTAAATCGGCTGAGGTTGCGCCGGCACCACCCACGGAACCGGTTTCGCGTGTAGCCGACGTGCATATTCCCGATGAGCCTGAAGAACCGCGTTCTTACAAGTGGCTGGTATGGTTGGTTTTGCTTGGTCTGTTAGGTGGCGGGGGTTTTTTCGCGTGGCAAGTCGGATTGGTCGATAAAGCCATGGATAAAGGCACTGAGCTGGTGGAAACAACCGCGGAGTCGATTGAAGCTGAACTGGAAGCTGAACCCGAACCTGAACCCGTGGTCGAAGCCGAACCCGAGCCCGTACCTGAACCCGTGGTCGAGCCCGAGCCCGAACCGGCGTATGTAGACAAGGCTGATGTTTTCAGGGATCGCCTCAAATCCGGCGGCAATGGTCCGACCATGATCAAAGTGCCTGCCGGCAGATTCCGCATGGGTGGGGCTTCATCAATTGTTTCGCCCGATGAAGTGCCGCGACATGAAGTTAATGTTCCATCTTTCATGGTCTCTGTTTATGAAGTCACCTTCGCCGAATATTATCGTTTTGCTACCGCCACCGGGCGCAAGAAACCGCAAAGTAATGGTTGGGATATCAAGACACATCCGGTGGTCGAGGTTTCCTGGGATGATGCGCTTGCCTATACCCGCTGGCTGAGCAAGGAGACAGGAATGCGTTACCGCCTGCTATCCGAGGCAGAATGGGAGTATGTCGCGCGGGCCGGCACGACAACATCTTTCTGGTGGGGCATCAAGGCGGGTGCCGGCAATGCGCATTGTTTTGATTGTAAAAGTGATTTTAGTACCAGTAAGCCTGCGAGGGTCGGTACCTATAAGCCAAATGCCTTCGGCATTTACGATACTGCCGGCAATTTATTCGAGTGGGTACATGACTGTTATCACCGTAATTACCAGGATGCACCAACTGATGGTTCAGTATGGGAAGGTGGTAATTGCGACGTTCGTGTCGTACGAGGAGGTTCTTACGGTAGTCCAGCTTCTTCGATGCGTGTCGAAAATCGCGATAAATTCAAGAGCGGTAAAGGTCAGTACAATGTCGGAATACGTGTCGCACGCGATCTCTAGGTTTGCATACCACTGCGGATAACCAGTCATGATCGAATGGCAGGCTATCGAGACTGTGCTGCTCGATATGGATGGCACCTTGCTCGATTTGCACTTTGACAACTTCTTCTGGCAGGAATACCTGCCGTTGCGTTATGCCGAAATCAAGGGTGTAGAGGCGCAAGCCGCAAAACATTACATAGTTACGCAGACCCGAAAAATCGAAGGCAGCCTTAACTGGTATTCAACCGATTACTGGAGTGCGATGCTTGAAATCGATGTGGTTGAGTTGAAGCATGAAATTAGTCACAAGGTGGCGATACGACCCTTCTGTATCGACTTTCTCGATGCCTTGCGTGCCGCGAATAAGGACGTGGTGCTGGTGACCAATGCCCACCATGACAGCCTGGCGCTGAAAATGGAAAAAACACAAATCGCACATAAATTCGATCGTCTCATTACCGTGCATGAGTTTTCCCTGCCCAAGGAAGATCCACAATGTTGGCATGAGGTTCACAAACGCCACCCATTTACGGCGCAAAAAACCTTGTTGATTGATGATAATCTGCATGCCTTACAGTCAGCGCGTGAGTATGGTATCGGCAGTTTGCTGGCGATTTATCAACCCGACTCGCAAGCCCCTCGCCGGGAAATAGATGATTTTGATGCGATTCATTCCTTCGCTGAAATTATGCCGATAGCCGGGGTGGTTGATGAGTAAGTCCAGGCCCGAGTTGATGTCAGGGGGATGCCTGTGCGGTGGCGTTCGTTATCAGATTACGGGAGAATGCCGGGATATCATTAACTGTCACTGTGAAAACTGTCGCCGCACCCATGGCCATATTGCGGCCTATACTTCGGTGCTGCAGTCGGAGCTGGTATTGACCAGTCAGCATACTCTGCAGTGGTATCATGATCAGTCACCGGATACCTTTCGAGGATTCTGTAACCGTTGTGGCGCCAGTCTGTTTTGGGATGCGCGCGACGGTCACGGTAAAATATCGGTGGCCGCCGGGTCGCTGGACGATAGTCTCAAGTTAAAAACAATTGGACATGTGTTTGTATCCGAAGCAGGGAAGTACTATGAAATCGATGATGGTTTACCGTGCTTTGAAACCGGCAATGCTGGCGCACTGGAATCCGATGACAGCGGTTGACCTTGGCTGCGGAATGAGTTAAATGTTTTAAAGTACAACTGATCGTGCGAATGATGGCTGCCCGGACTGGCAAAATTAGCAACGATATAAGACCCTTAATTCCGTAATTTAATTTGTCGATTACCCGAAAGATCAAATGCGATGTTAAAACCGGAAAAATATGACCCGTTCAGGCGATCGGTCGGCCATGTACTCGATATTATCGGGGAAGGCTGGTCGATCCTGATCATTCGTGAAGCTTTTCTCGGCACCCGGCGTTTTGAAGAGTTCCAGGGACGCCTTGGCATTGCGCGCAACATTTTAACGACGAGATTGAAAAAGCTTTGCGCCAACGAGATCCTGGATCGAGTGCCGGTTAAGGAAGGTGCCAAACGGCATGAATATATATTAACCGACAAGGGTAAAGGTATGATGCCCTTGCTGGTGGCGCTGACTCAATGGGGTGATAAATGGGTTTATGGGCAAGACAACGTACCTCTGATTTTCCTCGATCGCGAGCAGTGCCAACCGATCGCTAGCGTCCAGGTATTTTCAGCTAGTGGCGAGGTACTGCGCCCGCGCGATATCATGATAGAGGCGGGTCCGGGCGCTACCCCCGAAGCCATAGAGCGAATCAAAGAACTGAATCAAGATGGGTGAAACTGACGCGCTACCGCCAAAATGCCCGGTTGGTGAAACCAGTTGCGAGTGGCTGGACGAAGTCGACAATCTGCGTAACCAGATCGACATACTGTCCGAGCTGGTGTCTACCGATGCGCTGACCGG
Source organism: uncultured Gammaproteobacteria bacterium (assembly GCA_963793595.1). Taxonomy (GTDB): domain Bacteria; phylum Pseudomonadota; class Gammaproteobacteria. Next base: position 20,471 of record CAWCBX010000046.1, read on the forward strand.
GCTATTTAATTTCCGCCATTTTAAAACGGTACTACAGGCGGAAATGGACCGCTCCAAGCGCAGCGGCATCCCAACCAGTCTGGTCATGGTCGATGTCGATCATTTTAAAGCGATAAACGATACTTATGGTCATGAAGCGGGTAATCTGGCGCTAAGGTCCCTGGCAGATATTCTCAGCAACGAAGTCAGAACAACCGACATCGTGTGCCGTTATGGCGGTGAAGAGTTTGCGATGATTTTTCCGGAAACCCATCTCAATCTTGCAGTTAAGGTCGCTGATCGAATCCGTAAACAGATTTCCAGTGAACCGATAGCCATCGACGACGGCGAGATCAAGTTGACCGTGAGCATGGGCGCCAGCGTTTACATGAAATTCAGCGTGCTTGATGTAAATGATTTTGTCGCTTCGGTAGACAAGTACCTCTATGAAGCCAAGCAGTCAGGTCGCAACTGTATCTGTCATATCGACTACTCTGAATTACGTTCGGTCACCGAGGTCGGCGTCGATGAGCGCGCCATGCTCTTCAACGCCGAATGACATTCTGAGCGGTAACGCCGACAATAATTTCGGCGTTACCGCTCAGAATGTCATTCCCGCGCAAGCGGGGATCTTGTAATGCCGTCAGAATAGAATATCCCCGCATTCGAGCTAACGCTGCGCCAGGAGTAAGCCGCCAAAAAGCGCTCCCAACCGGCTGAACGCCGGTTGGCCCATCCCTGGGATCGCTTGGAGCGCGGCGTCCCTGCCGCGCTACACTTTTGCCGACTTACTCCCGGCGCAGCTAGCCTGCATATTATATGAAGGCTAGATACACAGTGTAGGCAGTTACTAAAGTCTCCGGCAACGTTAAGACCGGATGCCTAAAAGCTTTGTTTATATAGGGCCCGGTCACAAGGGACTTCTGCGGTGGCCGCTAAGCTGAATTTCTCGTGGGGGATTAGTCGAAGCGCAGGACTATTGGGCGGTTTCGTTGTTGTAGCGCTCGATCGAGTCGAGGATTTCGCGTTTGGCGTCTTCGGTATCAACCCAACCGTCTATCTTGACCCATTTACCCGTTTCCAGGTCCTTGTAGTGATCGAAGAAATGCGCGATCGAATCGAGTAGCGATTTGGGCAGGTCACGCACGCTGTTCATGCTTGAATACAGATTGGTCAGCTTGTCGACCGGCACCCCGATGATTTTCGAATCCTTGCCGGCTTCGTCGGTCATCAACAGCATGCCCAGCGGCCTGACACGAATTACCGAACCACTGATAACCGGGATTGGAGTAACCACGAGGACATCGGCTGGGTCCCCATCCTCACACAGCGTTTGCGGGATATAACCGTAGTTGCAGGGATAATGCATCGCGGTACCCATGAAGCGATCGACGAACATCGCACCGGTTTCCTTGTCGACCTCGTATTTGACCGGGTCACTGTGTGACGGAATTTCGATAATGACGTTGATGTCATTGGGCACATTGTTGCCGCAACTAACCCTGTCCAGGATCATGATTTAGCCACTCTGATATTATGGGATGGAAATTATAGCCGACTAACCGGGATTGAACAGGCAGACGGCCACACTCCGGTAAATTTTTAATGCTGTTTATTTAGAGATCGAAATCTCCCGAGTTTCTTGTCAATCAGCTCGTTTTTCAATACCACGTAGCGTGGCATACCGCGTTCGTCATACTCGGGATAAGCTTCGCCCTGGATAAGAGGATAAAGATATTCGCGACATTTGTCGGTGATGCCGAATCCATTCGCGGTAATAAAATCGAGCGGCATCGTTTTTTCGACATTGGCGACATCGGCCAGGTCAGCGCTGCCAATTTCCCATTGGTAGGGGTTGCTGGATAGCCGATTTATGGTCGGCATAATCGCGTTCTTACCTGCCAGCGCCATTTCGACCCCGGCCTTTCCAAGCGCATAAGCCTGCTCGAGGTCGCTGGCGGAAGCAATATGGCGCGCTGAGCGTTGCAGGTAATCGGCGACCGCCCAGTGAAACTTGTAACCCAGTGCCGTCTTAATCATATCTGCAACTACCGGAGCTACCCCCCCAAGCTGGGCATGACCAAAAGCGTCTCTGGTGCCTTGCTCGGCAAGGAAACTGCCATCGGTATTTCGCGCACCCTCGGAAACCACAACCGTACAGTATCCGTGGGCCTCCACCTTGACCTGTACCGCCTCGATAAATTTGTCGTGATTGAAATCCACTTCGGGAAACAGCAGTAAAACGGGTATGCCGTAATCTTCGATCAATCCGCCCGCGGCTGCTATCCATCCGGCATGACGTCCCATCACTTCGAGAATGAATACCTTGGTCGAAGTCTTGGCCATCGAGGCGACGTCAAATGAGGCTTCTAACGCTGAAACCGCAATGTATTTAGCCACCGAGCCAAAGCCGGGGCAATTATCAGTGATCGGCAAATCGTTATCCACGGTCTTCGGGATATGTATTGCCTGCACTGGAAATCCCAGGGTTGCCGACAGTTGCGAAACCTTGAAGCAGGTATCGGCGGAGTCACCGCCGCCATTGTAAAAGAAGTATCCGATATCGTGCGCCTTGAAAACCTCGATCAGACGCTCGTATTCACGTCGATTTTCTTCCAGGCTCTTAAGTTTGAAACGGCAGGAACCAAACGCACCTGCGGGGGTGTTTTTCAATGCGGCTATATCCGCATCTGATTCTCGCGAGGTATCGATCAGTTCTTCGCTCAACGCGCCAATAATACCGTTTCGCCCGGCAAAGACTTTGCCGATTTTATCCGCATGCTGGCGGCAGGTTTCGATAACGCCGCAGGCACTGGCATTGATAACCGAGGTCACACCACCGGATTGAGCATAAAACGCATTTTTAGGGCTCATAGTTTGTTCCACGTAATTCTGGTTTTGTGGTCATTCAGCGCGGTGATTTTATGAGGGCTAGTGCAGGCACTGTCCAGTAGTGCCTGCACTATGCCTTTATCTAACTCAGCAGCGGTGCGATGACCAGGCTGACGATTGCCATTACGTTGATAAGGATGTTCATCGAAGGCCCTGAGGTATCCTTGAAAGGATCGCCAACGGTGTCGCCGACCACGGTTGCCGCGTGAGTGTCGGTACCCTTGCCGCCGAGGTTACCCTTTTCGACATACTTCTTGGCGTTGTCCCAGGCGCCGCCGGCATTGGCCATCATCAGCGCCATCAGGACACAACTGAGCAGGGCCCCGGAGAGCATGCCACCCAGTGCTTCGGCACCGATGATGAATCCCACCAGGGGCGGAGCGCTCACCGCGATAACACCAGGCACAATCATCTTTTTCAAGGCAGCGGTCGTAGCGATATCGACGCATGTCGCGGTATCGGGCTCCGCGGTACCTTCGAGCAGGCCATCTATTTCACGGAACTGACGCCTGATTTCCTTGATCATTTCGAAGGCCGCATCGCCCACCGCGGTCATCGTGATCGACGCGATGACGAACGGGATTACGCCACCGATAAAGAGTCCGATTAATACTTCCGGGTTATTCAGCACGAGTTCGAAATTTTCGATATTGAGGGCAACGGTTTCGATGTAGGCGGTGATAATCGCCAGTGCAGCGAGGGCTGCTGCTCCGATTGCAAATCCCTTGCCAATTGCGGCAGTCGTGTTACCGAGCTCATCCAGCGAATCGGTAATCTTGCGGGTGTCTTCACCGAGACCGGCCATTTCGGCGATACCACCGGCGTTGTCAGCTACCGGACCATAAGCGTCGATCGCCATGGTAATACCAACTGTAGCGAGCATGCCGACCGCGGCGATACCAACACCGTAGAGGCCCGCGTATTCGCTGGCGATCCAGATAATGCCGCAAATCGTCAGAACCGGAATAGCGACTGACTGCATCCCGATCGCCAGACCGCTGATCATAACGGTTGCCGCCCCGGTTTCCCCGGACTTGGCGATGTGCTCGACGGGCTTGCCGGCGGTGTAGTACTCGGTAACCAGGCCGATGATAATGCCACCGACCGCGCCAGCCAGTACCGCAACCCAGATTCCGCTGCTAAGGCCCAGCATCGAAATTACGAAATAAGCGAGTGCAATGAACAGCACCGAAGATCCCATGGTTCCCATACGCAACGCTTTTTCGGGCGATTTGCTCGAGTTGACCTTGACGATCATGATGCCGCCGATGGAACACATCAGGCCCAGTGACGCCATCGCCAGCGGCAGGTACATCATCGCCTCACGCCCACCCAGGGCTTCGGTAGCTGCGACTGCCATGGTCGATGCAATCGCGATGGATGCGATCATCGAACCACAGTAGGATTCGAATATGTCGGAACCCATGCCGGCGACATCGCCGACGTTATCGCCAACGTTATCGGCGATGACACCCGGGTTACGGGGGTCGTCTTCCGGTATTCCGGCTTCAATCTTGCCCACCAGGTCGGCGCCGACGTCGGCACTCTTGGTGAAAATCCCGCCGCCGACACGTGAAAACAATGCGACCACCGAGGCACCCATTGCAAATCCGTGGATGGCATGCAGCGATTCGATATCACCTGAAAATATATAGAAAACGATACCCAGTCCCAGCAGGCCCAGCGAGGCGACTGCAAGGCCCATAATGGAACCACCGAAGAAGGCCACGGTTAAGGCGGCTGCAGCACCTTGGTTGTGAGCCGCGGTCGTGGTTCTTACATTGGCACGGGTGGCGGTGTTCATGCCGATATAACCAGCAGAACCTGAAGCCAGCGCACCCATCAGAAAGCAAAACGCGGTTCCGGCACCGAGGAAGATATACAGTAAGACCAGGAGTACGGCGGAAAACATTGATAGCATTTTGTATTCACGTTTCATGAATACCATGGCGCCGAGATGAATCTGGTTTCCGATCTCCACGACTTTGCCTTCGCCTTCGGGATGTTTTTTGACCTGCGCGTAGACAAACGCGGCCGCGGCCAGTCCAAGGGCGCCGAAAATCGGCGGTATCAGGTTATTTAACTCCATACTATTTCCCCAAGATTATTTAATGGTGTTGTTAGAATTTAACGCCCCGAAACCGAGCGGAGCTCAAAAAAAGGGGTGCATGATATCGGCTTTTGGCCACAGAATGAAACTTCTTTGTATATTTTCAGCGCTTTTTTGAGTATTTTTCTGTTATCGTCCGCACATCCGCCAATGATCCCTGGTCCCAAAGGTATAATCCGTTTCAATGTCGAAGCGAGAGCAGCTAAAAGATGATTTCCTCGAGAACCGACTGATACGCCGACGCCTGGTGTTATCGGCTGTTTTCACGGTTATTTTATTGAGTCTTGTGCTGGGCAGACTGTACGTATTGCAGATCGTCGAGCACGAACATTTTTCGACCCTTTCGGATAGTAACCGGGTGCGCATAAAAGCGCTGCCGCCGACGCGCGGCCTGATTTTTGATCGCAACGGCGTAGTAATGGCAAATAATCTGCCAGCCTACCGCCTTGAGATCGTGCCCGAGCAGGTCGAAGACCTTGACAGTACCCTGCTGCAATTGAAGCGGTATATAGACTATACCGAGCAGGACCTGAAGCGCTTCAAGCAATCGTCAAAACGGCGCCGACCTTTTGAAAGTATCCCATTGCGACTAAACCTGAAGGACGAGGAAGTCGCCAGGCTAGCGGTTAATTTACATAGATTCGAAGGCGTCGAAATCAATGCGCGTCTAACCCGGAATTATCCCCAGGGCGCGCATGCGGTGCATGCCCTCGGTTATGTCAGTCGTATCGATGAAAGAGACCTGAGCAAGGTCAGTGAAGTTGAATATGCGGGTTCGACCCATATTGGCAAACTCGGCCTGGAGAAATTCTATGAACATGAGCTGCATGGGTCGGTGGGGGTGCAGCAGGTTGAAGTCAATGCCAGGGGGCGCACCCTGCGGGTACTCAATGAGTCGCCTCCGGTACAGGGCAACAATCTGCATTTAACCATCGATTCCAGGCTGCAGAAGGTCGCTGAGGAGGCGTTCGCCGAATATTCCGGTGCGGCAGTAGCGATAAATCCCAATAATGGAGAGATTCTGGCCCTGGTTTCGATGCCGATTTTTGATCCCAATTTGTTCGTCAACGGTATTAGTTTTGACGATTACAATGCATTGCGAGATTCAAGCAAACGCCCGCTGTTTAACCGTGCGCTGTCGGGGCAGTACCCTCCCGGATCTACTAGCAAGCCTTTCTATGGTCTGGCTGGACTGGAATTGGCAATAACAACCGCGGAAAATGATGTGTATTGTATCGGTTATTACAAGTTGCCAAATGAACCGCGCAGGTATCGTGACTGGAAAAAGCAAGGTCATGGTCATATGGATCTTAACAATGCGATAACCCAGTCCTGCGATGTTTATTTTTATGATCTTGCATATCGGATGGGTATCGATCGCATGTCTGAATTCCTGGCGAGTTTTGGCTTCGGAGTTAAAACCGGGGTTGATAGTACGGGTGAACGCAGCGGTTTGTTACCTTCGAGGGAATGGAAACGCCGTGCCGAGGAGATATGCCCGGTCGGTTCCCCGGTGAAACCCTGATTACCGGTATTGGTCAGGGTGCCCTGCTGGTAACGCCGTTACAGCTGGCTAATTCGACCGCGGCATTCTCGATCAAGGGGGAACGTTATCAACCACACCTGGTGAAATCGGTCGAGAAGATTCCCGAGTATAATCTGGTCGAAATTGCGAGCCACGTGGCAGGTCGTTATGAGCTGAAAAGTGAAAAGAACTGGAAACATGTTCACGATGCCCTGGTGAATGTTGTGCATGGTCTCAGGGGAACTGCGCATCGCATTAGTCAAGGCATGCAATACAGGACGGCGGGGAAAACGGGCACCGCGCAGGTATTCGAGATTGCCCAGGACGAGGAATACGATGAAGAGACGGTGGCAGAGAAACTGCGCGACCATGCGCTGTTTATCAGTTATGCACCGGCTGATGACCCGCAGATTGCAGTCGCGGTGATCGTTGAAAATGGTGGTCACGGTAGCTCGGTAGCGGCACCTATCGCGCGTCGTATCATGGATGCTTATTTATTGGAGGAATCATGAATCAGGCGCTGGACTCTGATTCAATTTCGTATACGCGGCGGGCAATGGATGCTTTGCGGCTGGATCCGGTATTGTTGTCGCTGCTGATTATTCTGGCCCTGTTCGGTAGCATGGTGTTGTATAGCGCGAGCGGTTCGGACCAGGCGATCGTAATTCGGCAAATGACGCGTATCGTTGTTGCGCTGCTGTTGATGATCGCTATTGCGAATATTCCGCTGCGTATGATCCGTAAAATCTCGATATGGCTTTACCTTGCCGGGGTTGCGATGCTGGTTGCGGTTATGTTCTTCGGAGAAGTCGGCAAGGGTGCCCAGCGCTGGCTCGATCTTGGCGTTTTACGGTTCCAGCCCTCGGAAATTTTAAAGCTCGCGGTGCCAATGATAGTCGCCACTTATCTTGCTAATCGAGTGTTGCCCGTGGGTTTGAAGGAATTAGTGGTTTCGTCGATACTGGTGCTGATTCCGGTACTGTTGATTGCACGCCAGCCTGATCTCGGTACTGCGATCCTGGTGGGGAGCGCCGGTTTCTTCGTGTTGTTTCTTGCCGGTGTTCGCTGGCGCGTAATGATCAGCCTTGGGGTTTTGATGTCGTTGATGGCGCCGCTACTGTGGAAGTTTGCGCTGCACGATTATCAGCGCAAGCGTATTTTAACCCTGCTGAACCCGGAAAGTGATCCACTCGGATCGGGTTATCATATAATACAATCCAAGATAGCAATCGGTTCGGGTGGGGTTTACGGCAAGGGGTGGCTAAATGGTACCCAGTCGCAGCTCGATTTCATTCCGGAACGATCTACCGACTTTATCTTTTCTGTATTTGGTGAGGAATTTGGTTTTTTTGGCAGTGTTGTGTTGATATTAATTTACCTGGCAATTATCTTTCGCGGATTATATATCGCGGCGCATTCCACGGAAAATTTCGGGCGCCTGCTTGCCGGCGCACTAAGTCTGACATTTTTTGTCTATTTATTTGTAAATACCGGTATGGTTGCAGGTATGTTACCGGTGGTAGGTGTACCCTTACCGTTGATTAGTTACGGTGGTACTTCAATGGTTACCCTGATGATGGGTTTTGGTTTAATTATGTCGATTCGATCGGCAAAGCGATTTCTGGGTTGATGAAAATATTTATATTAGGTCTGTCTTTATTTGTTGCGCCGATAGCGTCTGCGCTGGAGATTCCTGGTGGAGATTACCAGGGGCGCGAAGACGTGATTAGCTTTGTGCAACGCATCGCCGCTAACACCAGTTATACCGAGCAGGAACTGGTTGATTTATTTGCCCAGGTCGAAAAGCAGGAACATCTGTTCGAAAAGCTTGATCGTCCCGCTGAAAAGGAACTCGACTGGTACCAGTACCGGGGTATTTTTATCAAGGACAAGCGCATCGATCTCGGCGTCAAATTCTGGCGGAAACATCGAGAGTTACTTGCCGAAGTGAGCGCGGCAACAGGTGTACCCGAGGAAATCATTGTTGCGATTATAGGTGTGGAAACTTTTTATGGCATTTACCGGGGCAAGGATCCCGTGTTCGACAGCCTGGTTACGCTGGCCTTCGATTACCCTCGTCGCGCAAAGTTTTTTACCGTGGAGCTCGAGCAGTTCCTTTTACTGGCCAAGGAACAGGACTTTGATGCACGGGCACTGCGGGGGTCTTATGCGGGGGCAATGGGTATGCCGCAATTCATATCCTCCAGCTATCGTAACTACGCCGTCGACTTTGACCAGGACGGGCAAACCAACCTGTTCGATAGTATTCCTGATATCGCCGGCAGCGTCGCTAACTATTTCGTCAAGCACGGATGGCAACGCGATGGGCGCGTGGCGCGACCGTTGGATACCATGCAGGATAACTCGGCTGACAGTCTGGAACCTGCTCTTAAACCCAACTACAAGTGGGCGGAGTTAAAACAGAAAGGTCTGGTCTCCCAGTTTGCCATTGAAGAAGATACGCCGGTAGCTTTGGTCAGACTGCAACAGAAAGACCATCCGGAATACTGGGCTGGATTTCAGAATTTCTATGTAATCACGCGTTATAACCACAGTGAGCTTTACGCGATGGCAGTTTACCAGCTCGCAAAATTAATCAGTCACGAGTACAAAAAAACAACATGAGACTGTATCCAGGCGCTCTTCTGCTGATAGTTTTTGCGCTTAACGCCTGCACCTTTGGCGTGCCGATTGGCGATCGAGGCAAAACACAGTCTGCGGCGACGCCAAAGACATCCAAATCAAAACGGGGAAACCCGTCATCCTACATCGTGTTCGGCAAACGTTACCACGTACTCGACAGTGCTGACGGTTTTGTGCAACGT
>CAWCBX010000047.1:0-4056 GCA_963793595.1 uncultured Gammaproteobacteria bacterium
ACTCCATACGAGCAATGTCGATAAAGAAATAGGCCAGGAACTGCCCCCGCGTCTCAAAGACCTGGAAAGTAAAATCTCCCGTGTCCTCGAACAGTCCCGTCAATTAGAAATCTAGTCCCTATTAGAAATTTAAATTGTACTTTTGGGTAAAACCGAGCCATAGTAGATTGATACTGACTGCGGTGTTCGTTAGCATCCATCATAATCCTTGAGCCTATTTATCAATCTCGGGGATTTCCGTGCAACACTGGTGTGCATGCCTGATTCGTCAGGTAGCCTGATGGGTTGCCAATAACCCCACCTGGACCTTTGGTTCAAGGTTGATAGATTTGCGACGGCACCGCGGTTGGTATCCCAACTCCCCGTACTTACCTGCTTTCCTTGCTGTACTTACAGTCCACCGGTAAGGCGGCCTATACCGCGGCCATTATCTCAGAAATAGTTCGTAGGCCTTGTTTTCGGTCTCGTTCCAGTAAGGAATTTTCAGACTTTTGAGAAAGGCATTAAACTCCCTGCTGTCACTTTTATCGACCTGGAACCCCATCAGGATACGACCGAAATTGGAGCCATGGTTACGGTAATGGAACAGACTGATATTCCAGCGATTACCGACCTTCATCAAAAAATTTAATAACGCGCCCGGTTTTTCCGGAAACTGAAAACGATAAAGTAGTTCATTGCTAACGCTGGCACCGGGATGCCCACCGATCATGTAGCGAGTGTGGAGTTTCGCGACTTCGTTATCGGTCATATCGACGACCTTGTATCCTTTCGCATCGAGTTTCGCGATGAGCTTGTTTTTTTCATCGATTCCATGACTGAGTTGTACCCCGGCAAAAACACGTGGCTGTCTTATCGTCGGAATAACGATAGTTGAATTCGGTTACCGAGCGGTGCCCGATTAACTGACACAACTTCTTGAAACTGCCTGGCCGTTCCGGAATTTCGATCGCTAACAGCGCCTCGCGCTCTTCGCCCAGTTCAGCGCGTTCAGAGACGTGTCTTAAACGATCGAAGTTCATATTGGCGCCACAGTTGATGGCAATGAATGTTTGCCCCTTGATATCATGCGTTTCGACGTACTTCTTCAATCCGGCAAGTGACAGAGCACCCGCCGGCTCGCAAATTGCTCTGGTATCTTCGTAGGTATCCTTGATCGCCGCACACATTTGATCGGTCGTTACCAGGATCACATCATCGACCAGGTCCTTGATCATCGACCAGGTATTTTTACCCACCTGTTTTACAGCGACACCATCGGCGAAAATACCCACCTCTTTCAGCTTCACCCGCCGCCCCGCCTTGCGCGCCTCGTAGAAACAGGCGGCATCCTCCGGCTCGACACCGATAATCTTAATTTCCGGCTTGACGGCCTTCATAAATCCGGCAATACCCGCAATCAGGCCACCGCCACCAACGGCCACGAAAATTGCGTCGATATGGCCCGGGTGCTGGCGAATAATTTCATGCGCGATAGTGCCCTGGCCAGCCATCACGTCGAAGTCATCGAAGGGATGGATAAATGCGAGGCGCTCCTTCTTGGCGAGCTTCAGAGAATAATCCTTGGCGGCATCGAAATTCTCTCCATACAAAACCGCTTTCGCACCGTAGGCTCTGACGGCCGTTACCTTGATATCGGGCGTCGTGGTCGGCATAACAATGGTTGCCGAGAGATGAAGCTTCTTCGCAGCAAGCGCCACTCCCTGTGCATGATTGCCGGCAGAGGCGGTAATCACGCCTTTCAGGTCAGGGTTTGACTGCAGCTCCTGGTAAATCTTGTTGAAAGCGCCTCGACATTTGAACGAAAACACGGGCTGCAAGTCTTCTCGCTTGATGAAAACCTGGTTATCGAAGCGTTTCGAAATACGCGGCATGTAATCCAGAGGGGTTTCGCGGGCAACATCGTAAACCCTCGCGGTCAATACTTTTTCCAGAAATTTTTCCTTGCGCATAGTTCGTGTTTGCTGGTGTCTGAATTTTATTAGTAAAACCGCGCTATTACTTGCGCGGACTGCAGGTGATTATCATAATTGATTGCACTCGAAGCAACAGGTAAATCCATGACGCCCGAAGATAAAAAACGCAACGCCGCCGAAGCCGCAGTCGACTATGTCAAACCCGACTCGATAATCGGAGTCGGCACCGGTTCGACAGTAAACCACTTTATCGACCTGCTCGCCGCGAAAATGTCTCTCCAGATCACTGCCGCGGTTTCCAGTTCCGAAGCCTCGAGCGATCGATTACGCGGGCATGGTATCAAGGTCGTCGATCTAAACGAGGTGGTCAAACTCGATTTGTATGTCGATGGCGCCGACGAATCGAATCATCAGCTGCAGCTGATCAAAGGCGGTGGCGGCGCACTGACCCGGGAAAAAATCGTCGCCGCGGCAAGTCGGGAATTTGTCTGTATCGCTGACGACAGCAAACTGGTAACCATGTTGGGTGCTTTTCCACTGCCACTGGAAGTAATCCCGATGGCACGCGAACTGGTTGCGGCTGAATTACGCAGGCTTGGCGGCGAGCCGCATCTGCGCGAAGATTTCGTCACCGACAACGGCAATCAAATCCTCGATGTCCATGGACTCCAGATCAGCGATGCGCTCGACATGGAGAGCCGCATCAATCAGCTCGCTGGTGTAGTCTGTGTCGGCTTGTTTGCCCATCGACCGGCCGATGTCTTAATCCTTGGCACCGACGATGGTGTCCGTGTCTGCCATCCCGCAGTTTGAGCGCAGGATCCGCCTGGACGGTCGCGCTTCCCTGCCCTGATCCCGAGCGTCGCGCAGTAAACAGCCAAAAAAAAGCCCGCAAATGCGGGCTTTTTCTGACAGCTGTATTTCTCTGTTAACGCTTCGAGAACTGAACACCGCGACGAGCCTTGCGCAGTCCCACCTTTTTGCGCTCGACTTCACGTGCATCGCGAGTGACAAAGCCTTCACTGCGTAACGCTGCACGAAAGGTTTCGTCGTATTTCATCAGGGCACGGGTAATGCCAAGACGAATTGCCCCGGCCTGGCCACTGGGACCGCCACCGGAAACATTCACATTGATGTCAAATTTATCCATCAGATCGACGGTTTTCAGCGGTTGACGCACCACCATGCGCGAGGTTTCACGACCGAAATAATCTTCGATGGTTTTCTTATTGATCGTAATCGCGCCCTTGCCCGCCGTCAGATAGACCCGTGCAGCTGAGCTCTTGCGACGACCGGTACCATAATATTGTTCGACTGCCATAATTTGACCTGTTAGATTTCCAGAGGCTGAGGTTGTTGTGCAGTATGACTATGAGCGTCACCCGCGTAAACCTTCAGCTTTTTAAACATTGCGCGTCCAAGAGCGTTCTTGGGCAGCATACCTTTGACCGAGTGCTGGATAATCCTTTCGGGATGATCCTGGCGTAACTGCGACAGGCTGGTTGATTTCAGGCTGCCGATGTAACCGGTGTGATGGTGGTACATCTTGTCAGTTTCCTTGTTGCCGGTAACGCGTATTTTTTCCGCATTGATGACGATGATGTAGTCGCCGGTATCAACGTGCGGGGTATACTCGGGCTTGTGCTTGCCGCGCAAACGACGCGCAACCTCTGTCGACAGGCGACCGAGCACCTTGTCGGTGGCATCGATTACGTACCAGTCGCGTTTTACCGTTTCGGATTTTGCGCTGAAGGTTTTCATACTAATTCCTGATAAGCTGCCGTTTAAGGCGTTGACTTCTTCCACAAAGGGCGCGAATACTAACGGATAAGCAGGCGCTTGACAAGCCGTCGAACCCTGTTTTAAGGGGATTTTTGCCGACTTGGAATATTATCCTGATTTAGCTGATAATATGCGCCTTTGCAGCAGCTTAGCAAGCTGATTTCATGGAGATATAAATGCGCAGATTAAGCCTTACCGATCGCCTGCTCGACGAATTGCAGCACGGCCTTAACACCAGCCACAGGCGGCCAGCCGCGGCTGCTCGCGCTTACCCCGCTGACGATCTCGATGCGGGCGAGTTATCCCCCCAGGAACTGTCCCGGGCCGCTGGTTTGATGCGCGTCAACAATGCCTCGTC
>CAWCBX010000048.1:0-9206 GCA_963793595.1 uncultured Gammaproteobacteria bacterium
CGCCACGTATTGCTCCACCGGTATTGTGGCTCGGTGTCATCTACCTCGGTTCCTTGGTGGCGCTACTGGTGCAGAGTTTTTTTTCCATCGATGAATTTTCCGGTCTGATCAACTATGAATTTACGCTCAAGACCTATCGTGAGCTGTTGATACCCGCCAATTTCGATATTCTGGTACGTACTGTTTCAATGGCGGCCGCGGTAACCCTTGCCGCTGTCGTGGTGGCCTTTCCGATAGCCTTTTATGCGGCCCGATACGCACGCGGTAAATGGAAGGCGGCATTTTATATCGGTATCATGCTGCCGTTGTGGTCCAGCTACCTGGTCAAGATATATGCCTGGAAACTGGTTCTCGCCAAGGAGGGAATTCTGAACTGGATTTTCGCCAAGTTACATTTGACCTGGCTACTTGAAGCCTATCTGTCGATACCTGTTATCGGTGGTAATTCGTTATCGGTTAGCTATACCGGCACCTTCCTCGTGTTCCTGTATGTGTGGCTGCCGTTTATGATTCTGCCGTTGCAGGCCGCGCTTGAACGGGTACCAATGAATCTGCTCGAGGCATCGGCAGACCTGGGCGGTTCGTCGCGCCAGACCTTTCGTCACGTCGTCCTGCCGCTGGCAATGCCAGGTGTCATCGCCGGATCGATTTTCACCTTTTCCCTGACCCTCGGTGATTACATAATCCCGCAGATCATAGGTTCGTCGCGACTCTTCATCGGCCAGGCGGTCTATAGCCACCAGGGAACCGCCGGCAATATCCCGCTCGCCGCTGCGTTTGCCGTGGTGCCGATTGTCATCATGGGTTTTTATCTGTGGATGGCGAAACGAGCCGGAGCCTTCGATGCGCTCTAGCAACCAGTACCAGGCACCGTTGAAACTCAAGATTGCCGCCGGCGCGGGCCTCCTGTTCCTGCATCTGCCGATTCTGCTGATTTTTGTTTATGCCTTTACCACCGAGGAGAGAAGCTACCAGTGGCCTCCGCCGGGATTGACGACAAAATGGCTGGCGGTGACCTGGAATCGCCCCGATATCTGGGATGCCCTCGCGCTGTCGGTGAAAGTCGCCTCGGTGTCGACGCTGATTGCACTGGTGCTCGGAACTCTTTGTGCCGCGGCCGTGTCCAGGTCGAAATTCTTTGGCCGGGAGGCTATTTCATTGATGGTCATATTACCAATTGCGTTACCGGGTATAGTCACCGGCATTGCATTGCGTTCTGCTTTTAATTTGACCGATATACCTTTTTCGACCTGGACCATCATTCTCGGGCATGCCACGTTTTGCGTTGTTGTGGTCTATAACAACGCGGTCGCGCGCTTTCGTCGCACTTCCGCATCGCTGATAGAGGCATCGATGGACCTGGGGGCGGATGGATTCCAGACCTTGCGTTACGTGATATTGCCCAATATCGCAACCGCCTTGCTGGCAGGCGGGATGCTGGCTTTCGCCTTATCATTCGACGAAGTAATCGTGACCACTTTTACTGCCGGTCAGCAGCAGACCCTGCCAATCTGGATGCTGGAAGAACTGGTTCGGCCAAGACAAAGACCCGTTACCAATGTCGTGGCTATGGTCGTTGTGCTGGTTACTTTCCTGCCTATCCTGGGTGCGTTTTACCTGACTCGAGACGGCGATCAAATTGCGGGCAGTGGCAAATGACATGATTGAAAGCAATCATGTCATCGCGGAAAGTGCGTAGCGCTTATCCGGGATCTCGTGATGTTTACACCGTTAAGATCGAGCGGTTCGCAAAAGCTTCCCGCTTACGCGGGAATGACAGATATATTTTCGGGGGGATGGCTATCATCGACATTATTTCAAGTCGGATTTCATGACAAAATCTTCGAGCTTCTTGTCGATGCCGAGCACGTGTAGCTTCAGCCATTTGTAAAGAAAATCGGAAAGGGAGTCCTGCAGGAACTGGCCCATGGTCGGATCGGTTTCCAGCATTGCCAGGAGTTCTTCCCGAAAACGGTCGTGTGCCTCGATATGTTCATCCTTATGGGGGTAGCCAAGTTCCACCATATAGGTTTCTTCAAGAGTGAAATGATGTTCCGCATAAAGTTTTAGACGCACCAGGATGTCCGGATCGAAGGGGACTTCCTTGATTTTGTCGATCAACTCGAACAAAACCTGGTGCTGCGTGTCCTGCCAGATGATGTCACTGGTTTTTTGCATTGCGCCGGACCCAACAAGATATTCCGACCACCATAGAGGAAAAGCTTTACCCTAGTCAAGCGATGGGAATATCGGCCGAGACCTAGGCGGTGGCTATTGGGCTTTGACTGGCTTTGACGTAAACGCAAAGTGTGGCGAGCGCTGCAGTGATCAGGATTTTTGCCTGCTCGTGGTCGTTATAAAGGAACAGCGTGTAGGCATCTGCATGGTCGTTTTTATGCATCGCGAGCAGGATCGCGTTCTTGTAATCGGAAGAAAATTCGGGATTGATATCGAAGATAGACAGCGCGGCCCATTGGGCGTTGAATTTATCCCGTGCCTCCGGTTCGCTCAGCGTGCGGCTGTCATAGTTGCTGTTTGCCGCTAAGCGATAGATGAGTGACTCGAACAGTAATGGAAATAAATGATTTGGCTCGGGCGCTGCGTTGTGTGGATCGTTGTATTCGATTTCGATACGATTGAGGGGGCGAATGATGAAACGCAATTCCAGTTCCCCCGATTCATGTCGCATGGCGTGCTCGTAGGGCAGCACGGAGTTCGCCCTGATCGGTATATCGATAAAATTTTGACTGGATTCGAGGTGCAGCCCCGATTCGTCCAGCAGGCGATCGAATGCCTGCCTGTTGGCCAGATCGGTCGCCGCGGCGGCGCTTAGCGCAATGCCGAGCAGTAACGATAAAGCGAGTTTGCGCCAGGATTTCACGATTGATCGGAATCCCATTGAGTCAGCAGGTCGCGTGCGACCTGGGCCCAGCCTGGTTCGGGTTTCAGCGACAGAAAGCGCTCGAGATCACTGATTGCCTGATCACGCTTGCCAAGCGCCTCCCAGGTCGAGGCGCGGTTGAAATATGGTGCCGGCACGTCCGGCTGTAATTCGATACAGCGGTTGAAATCCACCAGCGCCAGGTCGTATTGTTCGGCCTCGAAATACAGGCTGCCGCGATTGAAATGGGCGCCGATAAACCCGGGGTCGAGTTCGATTGCGCTGTCGAGATCGCGTCTTGCGTCGTCTTTGCGTCCGAACTGGCGCAGTGCCTGCGCGCGGTTGGTCAGCAGGATGGGGTCGTGCGGATTGATTTCGACTGCGCGATTAAGATCTGCTAACGCCAGGCTGGTTTGCTGTTGTTGCAGGAACAGGCTCGCGCGCAGGCTGAGCAGCATTGCATTGTCGGGGTATTTTGCAAGCGCCGAGTTGAGCGTTTCCATCGCCAGCTCCGGTCGGGATTCGTCGAGATGCTGCAATGCAACTTGCGCCAGTTTATCCGCGCTCAGCTCGGCATGGGGATCGTTTTGCCGATGCGCACCGGAACTGGAAGACTTCGGCGGGGCCTCGAGGAAGGTCTTCAGCTCCTCGCTTTGTTCACCTTCATCGACCACCGCAACATTGCCGCTGTCGCAGGCCGCGAGCGCGACGGCGAGTATCCCCACCGCCGCGTATCCTGGCAGACGTTTCCAGCTTGTTGAGGTCACGCTTACTGCTTTTGCTTGCTGTAAGCCTGCAGCATCTTGTTCATCAACTCGATATGCTCGCGCATCGGTCAGGCTGCCAGGTTCGGAGACCTTCGACCACAGATCGGCATTGGTCATTTCACGGTGGCAACCCATGCACAATCCGGTGCGATCCATCGCGTCGCGCACTTCCTTCGGCAGCGCGCGCGACAGCGGCCAGTGCGAGCCTACGGTTTGCGTCTGTTGGCCGTCCTTGATAATCGTGGACAAGTCAAAATCAAGCGCCTCGATTTTGGGTATCTGGATCTTGAAGTTGCTGGGAATGGTTTTGCCGGTGCGCTGATCGATCAGGTCCTCGACCACGTTCTCGGTGTAGCGCAGCGAGAACACGCCACCGGAGATACCGTAACCCTGGGCTTTCGGATTGTTGTGGCAGCTTTCGCAGGTGCGGGCCTTGCGCTGCGCCGAGTGTGGCTGCACCGGCGCCATGTCGATGCCGAGCGGTGTGCGCTCCTGTCCCAGTTCCTCTTGCTCATCGTAAGCAAGCGCGATCTGGTTATGCGCCACGGTGCTACCGTCGCGCGCACGCACGGTCCAGATAACCTGGCAGCCGGGCATCAGCGGGGTGACGCGGCCTTCACCGTTAATTCCGAGCACCGGCTCTTCCCAGCGCAGGTAGGAGCGGGTTTCGCTGACCTTACCCGGGCTCTGGATACCCTTGGTACCGAGCGGTGATTCCGCGGTGGAACCATCCGGGTAGCGAGCGGAGCCGGAAGCAATCCAGTCGGTGTCCTGCTTCGGCTTGCCGTTTTTGTCCGGGCCGTAGTCGACGTCGACGTGGCAGCCGTAACACTGCGGTACCCAGGACGCGTGGCAGGCGTAACACTCGAGGCTCTCGGCATGTTTCTTGACGCTTGCCATCGCCACCATTGCCTGAGAATTGCGCCAGGCATCATCTTCGGCCAGCTTTTTCAGCAGCGGCACCTTGAAATCGATGCCGGTGGCCGAGTGCATGATGACCGTATCGCCGTCCTTGACTACGTTGCCGTACGGATTGCCGCGGGCGCTCAGCAGGTAACCGTCCTTCTTGTCGTAAGTGGTCGCAAATGCCGCGGTTTCGCCGCAGCACGTGTCGGCGAGGCCGCGCGGGGTGTCGCCAATCTACTGGGCGAATTCTTCGCCGTGACCGAGCGGCAGCTCCCACGGATAGTGTTCCGGCGTGCCGTGACAATCCTGGCACTCGACCTCGACCTGCGCCAGCGTGGTGCCCGGAATGTTGCCGTCACCGTGCATGTCGATGGTGGTGTGGCAATCCTGGCACAGCAGTCCGCCCTGCGGATTTTCCGGGCGGCTCTTGATCTGGTGATGCAGGTCGTCGGAGATAAACAGGTAATTCTTGGTATGCAGCTTGGGCTGCTTGCCGCCGGTGGCGCTGTAGGGTGAACCGTAGGGGAATTCCATCAGGCCCTGGTAGGTCACGCCGATGCGCTTGCCGCGGTTATGGCAGGAGTTGCAGGTTTCGACCGGGATACCGGAATAGGTCATTTCGCCGACCGTGACCTTGGACTTGCGCGTGGCCTGGATCTGGTGGGTCAGCATGTGACCTTTCTGCGTCTTGTCGATGGTCGGATCACTGCCTTCGTATATGCCTTCGTTACCGTAGGGGATGTGGCAGGAAGAACAGCCCTGGCCACGATAGTCACCGCGCTTTTCACGCCCCTTGACGGTGACGTGACAACGCTGGCACTGCTGGCGCTGATAGGTAAAGCCGGCCAGCTTCGGATCTTTTTCGATTTCTTCGACGCTGGGTTGCGGGATTTGCGCCAGTTCGGTCGGAAACTGTTCCTTATGTGCCGCGATCATGTCCTTCATGTAAGCCTTGTAGGCGTCGGTGCCGACCGACGGTACCGGTCCGTCGCCGTCCTTGACGTCGTAGTTACCCCACGGCACCTTGTGATTCATGACTTCGGGGATACCCCAGGTATGCAGGTTACCCTGGATCTTGCCGGCCTCGGTATTCATCAGGGATTTTTCCAGGCGTTCTTCATAGCCGGCGTGACAGGCGCTTTGCCCGCAGGTGAACTTGTTGATGTCCATCGCGCCTGGGTCGGGGTAGAAGGTTTGCGGGCCCTTGAACTCGACCAGTGACTGGGGTGATCCTTCGTGTGCCTTGCCTGCAGTCGCTGGCGGTGGGATCGCCACCGTGACACATGACACAGCCGGCGGTATCGCCGTGCACCGCGCTCAGCGAATTGATCAATTGCAACATCGCACTCGATTCTTCGCGAATCGACTCGATGCCGTTGTGACAGGCGAGACAGCCTGAGTCGGCCGCAGGCGATGCGTTCGGACTTGCCCAGAGAAGTGGAAATAAAATGATTAACCCAAGTGCCTTACCGAACCTGTCCATCGAACATTCCCCTGATTTAGCTGTTTTTATCCACATGAAACTTGTGGTTTAGGGGCAGGCTAAATCAATTTTTTGGGGTTAACTTGACTTATGTCAAGTCAGAGTTATTTTCTGGAAAAATGCTTTAGTACGGTGCAGGAGTGCTAACTTTTGGTGCGCGGGGATGACGTCGAATTATTTTGTCATTCCCGCGCAAGCGGGGATCTCAGAATGGTGGACTCTTAATGTCGCCGCCTGTGTGGGGGGTGAATTCAGGACTTATTGAATTCGCGGCAGGCGCTGTCGAGTCCGCGCAGTGTTTGTTCGAGGTCTTCCGGGGTATGCATGGTAGAGACGAAGCGGCGCACGCCGGGCAACACGTACTGCCCCTGTTTCATCAGCAGCGTATCGAGCCTGCGCATAGCCGCCTGGTCGCTGGCAAGCACGTCGGCATAGTTACGCGGGGTTTTATCCATGAACAGGATTTGCCACAGTGAGCCGGTGTGTTCGGCGATCGCCGGAATGCCATGCTGGTCGAGGATTTTCTGGGTTTCGCGACAGAGATCGTCGGCAAAGCCGTTCATGCGCTGATAAACACCTGGTTTGCCGAGTTCGTCGAGCATCGCCATTGTCGCTGCCGCGGCAACCGGGTTGCCGTGCAAGGTGCCGTTAAAATAAGTGTAGCCCTGCTGGCCTTTCAGTTTCGGGTTGGAAAGTCCGATCACATCGGCTCGCCCGGCGATGCAGGATAATGGGCCGCCGCCACCGACGACCTTGCCGTGGGTCGAGAGATCCGGTTTGACGTCATACCACTGCTGCGCGCCGCCGTAGCCGAGACGAAATCCAGTGACCACTTCGTCGAGGATGAACAGGATGTCGTATTCATCGCAGAGCTTGCGGATGCCGTGCAGAAACTCGGCTTCGGCCGGAATGATACGCTGCACCGGCTCGGCGAAAATCGCTGCAATATCGGCATGATGCTCGGCGACAATCTTGCGCAGGGTTTCCAGGTCGTTGTAGGGACAGACCAGCATGGTCGAAACCGTCGCCTCGGGCTGTCCACAGGAATCGGGCGCACCCTGCGGATAGTTGCCGGTTTCTTGCGGGAAGGTCGAGACGATGGCGTAATCGTGGTTGCCGTGATACGCGCCTTCAAACTTCAGGATCTTGCTGCGCCCGGTAAACGCGCGCGCGAGGCGCATTGCGTAGCCCGTCGCTTCCGAGCCGGTGGTCGCATAGGCAATCTTTTCGGCGCAGGGGATATCGTTGACGAGGCGTTCGGCGAGATGCACCGCGACCTCGTTCAGCGAACCGAACATATGCGCGCCACGTTCGAACTGCGCCTGTGCGGCCTTGACCACGGCTGGATGTGAGTGGCCGAGGATCAGGGCGCCGGCACCGCCGACATAGTCGATATACTCGTTGCCGTCGACGTCCCACATGCGCGAGCCCTTGCCATGCGAATAGATCAGACGGATGTCGTCCGCTAGCGAGTAACTACCGAGACCGGAACCGGGCAATACGCGGTCGGCGATTTCAAACAATTCGCGCTGTGACATGGAAGCGGACGCTGGCTGATTTGCAGTTGATGACATTGTTAGTGACTCCTGGTTAATCGACGGCTGCTCTGAGCCATTCGTGCAGTTTCTGGATCGGTCGCTCGTTGTTGATGCCACCTTCGGGGTTCAGCACCAGCGGGCCGGGTTTGTAACCGCGCGAGTTGAGTCCGCGCTGGACTTGCTTGACGATGTCGAGGTCTTCCTGGAAAGTGGTTTCTCTATCGTTTTCGATGACCTTGTGCAGGGTTTCATCGACTTCGCCGTCGTTGGAATAGAAAGTGCGGAATACACGCACGTCGTCTACCGCGAGAGGACGCCAGGTGAAGCTATTGACGACCCCGCCGGGATAAAACTGGATGGAAGTCGCCGGCCACAGGAAGAAGCTGCCGTAGTCGGCGCCGCTGACATCGTACCAGGCCTCGTCGCTGCTGGACGGCTTCGATGTGTGGTGCAGAACCTTGATATCGGCATAGGGTTCGATCGAGTAGGATGCGGGATCGATGATGCCCCTGGCGAACGAGGGGTGGCAGTGACCGCAGTGATAGCACTCGTTGTAGTTCTCGACCGCGACGAACCAGTTGCAGCCCTCATCGGCAGTGTGGTGGTAAGCATATTTACGCTGCTCCACATCGGGACAGAGTTCCTGTATTTCTGCACGTATGCCCGGGTAGGTTTCATCCATGGCAGGGCAATCGGGGTCGAGGTTGATGAACAGGAAGCCGAGGAAATTCTCCAGGCGGATCTCGGTCAGGCAGATTTTTGATGCATCGAACCCGGGCACCTTGTTCGAATGCGGGGCGGCCTTGAGTTCACCCTTCAGGTCGTAGGACCAGGCGTGATAGGGGCACACCAGCAGCTTCCTGTTACCGCTGCCCTCGGCGAGCTTATGCCCACGGTGCTGGCATACGTTATAGAAGGCTTTGATCTCGCCTTCGCGGGTATGCGTAATAATGATGTCCTGGTCGTATATTTCGAGGGTCAGGAAATCGCCGGGTTTGCTGACCTGGCTGGAATGACAGGCGAGTAACCAGTTTTTGTAAAACACCTCATCGACGATGCGACGATAAAGTACGCGATCATTGAAATATTTCGCGTCCAGCCCCATGACCGGAGCGTCATCTGTGCCGGTTTTCAATTCAGGATTCGTCATAGATGTTTTCCTCCCAGCGGGCAGAGTGAAACGCTTCGACGGCCGCGCTAGCCTGCTCACCGCCGCGCACTACCAGTAGCGCACACAGGCTTTCGAGCAGTGCGGTCACCGCCGAATTGGAATGAAAAAACTGCGGCGTATGCGTCGGCGACACCAGGCCGATATCGGCTTCACGACACAGCGTGGCTGCACTGCTGTCGGTGATGCCGATTATCTTCGCCCCCATTTGTTTAGCCCGTTGCACCGCGGCAAGCGTATCTCGTCGATATGGCTGGAACGTCATCGCCACCAGGCAATCGCGCTCATCCATGCGGATGATGTCGTCGGAGGGCAGGCTACCGTGCCGCGGGGTCAGGATGAAATGATCGAAGCCCATACGCGCGACATACCAGAAGTTGTAAGCTAGCGGGTAGGCTAGTCCGAGCCCGAGTACGTAAACCCGGCGCGCATCGATCATCAGCTCGACGGCGCGCTCGAGGTC
>CAWCBX010000049.1:0-10791 GCA_963793595.1 uncultured Gammaproteobacteria bacterium
CACCACGCATCGCTCGCCTCACCCGCCAGAAACACCGGCCTGAGTGGATTGTCCATCGGAAAGAATCGTCGTTGCCACAATAAACGACGTGGCCGCGCTAGGGAGTGCTTCGCCACCATGCGCGCCGCACGATGGCAGGAGCAACCCGTCCGGCACGTCCACCACCAACAGCTCGCCGTCCCGGAGCTCACCGTCCCGGAGCTCACCGGACGCTTCGTATTCATGGGTGTGGCCCAAAAGCACCGCCGTGCGCGGAAGCCGACTCCCCAGCAAGAGACGAAGAACGGCGTCCAGCCGGCCACAGTAACACGTCGTATTGCTCCCGTGGTTAGTCCCGGGTTGGCTTCGAGGGGCTCTGACCCCCCTCGAAGCACCCCTGAAATAAATCCAGATTGTTAATGGAGCAGGGTGAAGAGTTTGCGCCGGTATTTTTGCACGCTGGGGTGCTCCCCGCCGAGCAGGTCGAAAATTTCGAGTAAGCCAGTGCGGCCGGCGTCGTCTTCGAAGCTGCGATCTTTGCGCATGATCGTTAATAGACATTCCATCGCGTCATCATAGTCACCGCGGGCGATCAGGTGTCGACTTTTCTGCGACAGCGCCTCGAGATCTGCGGGATTCTGTGACAGGCGCTGTTCAATCTCGCTCAGTTCGGGCAGATCGGCAAGCTGAGCCGCCAGGTTTATTTCGGCGCGTAGTTTGATTGCCGACTCCAGCTTGTTGCCTTCGTCGTCGAGACTGTCCAGTAGTGCTATGGCACTCTCGCTGTCGCCCTGCGCCTGCAGCATTTGCGCTATCGTAATCTTGAGCTCGGCATTATCGGGATCCTTGGCCAGGGCGTGATTCAACATTTCAAGCGCCTGTTCGACCTGACCCTGTTGATAAGCCATCTGCGCGGCCTGCATGAACTGATCCGATTCCGAGACGATATGCTTGTCGAGCATTTGGCGAATATCGGATTCCGGTACTACCCCCATGCGCTCATCGACGAGCTGCCCCTTGAAAAACAGCTTCATCGTAGGCAGGCTTTTGATGCCAAAATGCGCCGCCAGTTCCTGTTCGTCGTCGGCGTTTACCTTGGCCAGTTCAAATTTTCCTGCATATTCCTCGGCGAGTTTGGCGAGCATCGGCATGATGGTTTGACAGGGTTGACACCAGTCGGCCCAGAAATCGACCAAAACAGGTTTATTAATTGAATTTTCCAGCACCAGATTCTGGAAATTCTGCATACTTACATTGTGAATATAAGGTGACTCGCCCATAATAGAGAACCTGAAAAAAGATGCGCATTATATCAGGATGATGGCCATGAATTACAAGGGACTGATGCTGCGCGATCGCTCTATACTCAGGAATCACCAGATTTGAAAAACCAGTACGACGCCGCCTCGATTGAAGTCCTCACGGGGCTAGAACCGGTCAAGAAGCGACCGGGCATGTATACGGACACTACGCGACCCAATCACCTCGCACAGGAAGTGATTGACAATAGTGTCGATGAGGCTATAGCCGGCTATGCGACGCAGATAGGCGTAATTCTCCACGCCGACCAGTCGCTTAGCGTCATTGACGACGGGCGTGGTATGCCGGTCGATATTCATCCGCAGCAAAAAATCCCCGGGGTCGAGGTGATTCTCACCAAGTTGCATGCCGGAGGCAAATTTTCCAACAAGAACTACCAGTTTTCCGGTGGGCTACATGGGGTTGGAATATCGGTAGTCAATGCGCTGTCCAGGCAAGTCGATGTGCGTGTGCGTCGAGACGGTAAGGAATACACGATCAGCTTCCGCAATGGCGACAAAAAAGACAAACTGAAGCAAACCGGTACGGTGGGGAAAAAGAATTCCGGCACCAGCCTGCGTTTCTGGCCCAACCCGAAGTATTTTGATAGCCCGACTTTTTCGGTAACGCGGTTAAAGCACATATTGCGTGCCAAGGCGGTTTTATGTCCTGGTTTGCGGGTAAAATTTTATGTCGAAAAGACCAAGGAATCGGTCGAATGGATGTACCAGGATGGTCTCGCCGACTATCTGCTGGAATCGCTGGCTGGATTTGAACTATTGCCGCCGCAACCTTTCTTCAATTCACTGCAAGGAGAACACGAAGCCGTGGACTGGGCGGTTTTATGGCTACCCCAGGGCGGTGAGTCGATTACCGAAAGCTACGTCAACCTGATCCCGACCTCGCAGGGTGGCACCCATGTCAACGGTTTGCGCAGCGGAATTACCGACGCAATTCGTGAGTTCTGCGAATTTCGTAACCTGTTGCCACGTGGCGTCAAGATTGCCCCCGATGATGTCTGGGACAAGGTCAGTTTCGTGCTCTCGGTAAAGATGGAAGATCCCCAGTTTTCCGGGCAAACCAAGGAGCGCCTGTCATCCCGTGAAACGGCCGCCTTCGTTTCAGGGGTCGCCAAGGATTCATTCAGCCTGTGGCTTAATCAGCATGCCGATATTGGCGATCAACTGGCGCAATTGGCTATATCAAGCGCGCAAAGCCGATTAAAAAGCGCAAAGAAGGTGGTACGCAAGAAGGTTACTTCTGGCCCTGCCTTACCGGGAAAACTTTCCGACTGCAGTAGCCAGGACGTTGCTCGCACCGAAATTTTCCTGGTCGAAGGCGACTCGGCCGGTGGCTCGGCGAAACAGGCCCGTGATCGAGCGTTTCAGGCGATTATGCCGTTGCGTGGAAAGATTCTGAACACCTGGGAGGTACCCTCGGACCAGGTGCTGGGTTCGCAGGAAGTGCACGATATATCGGTTGCCATCGGGGTCGAGCCGGCCTCGGATAATCTAGCCAACCTGCGCTATGGCAAAATCTGTATTCTCGCCGATGCCGATTCCGATGGTGCCCACATCGCGACACTGTTGTGTGCGTTATTTCTGCGACATTTTCAACCCCTGGTGGAAAAGGGTCATGTTTACGTGGCCAAGCCGCCTTTATATCGAATCGATATTGCCAAGGACAAGTTCTATGCGCTCGATGAAGCCGAGCGTGACGGTATTCTCGACCGTATCACCGCGGAAAAGCGCAAGGGTAAGGTTTCGGTAACCCGTTTCAAGGGTCTTGGAGAAATGAATCCGATGCAGTTGCGCGAAAGTTCTATCGCGCCTGAAACCCGTCGCCTGGCGCAATTGACGATTGCCCCGGGGGACCAGACCTTCAAAATCATGGATATGATGCTGGCCAAGAAACGTGCGGCCGATCGTAAGGACTGGCTGCAGACCAAGGGAGACCTTGCCGAAGTATGAACGAGAATATTGAACTGAACTACGAAGGCGTCGAGCAGCAGCCGCTGCATGTATTTACCGAAAAGGCCTACCTTGATTACTCGATGTACGTCATTCTCGACCGTGCCCTGCCACATATCGGCGATGGCCTGAAACCGGTACAGCGCCGCATTATTTACGCGATGTCCGAACTTGGATTATCGGCCAGCTCGAAGCATAAAAAGTCCGCGCGCACGGTCGGTGACGTGCTTGGTAAATACCATCCGCATGGCGATACCGCCTGCTACGAGGCAATGGTGTTAATGGCGCAACCGTTTTCCTATCGCTATCCGCTCATCGATGGACAGGGCAACTTCGGGTCACCCGACGATCCTAAGTCGTTTGCAGCAATGCGTTATACCGAATCGCGCCTGTCTGATTTT
This sequence comes from uncultured Gammaproteobacteria bacterium, assembly GCA_963793595.1. Classification (GTDB taxonomy): domain Bacteria; phylum Pseudomonadota; class Gammaproteobacteria. Next base: position 3,650 of record CAWCBX010000049.1, read on the forward strand.
GCGCGGGTATTGTTACAGGAGCTGGGGCAGGGCACGGTCGACTGGAATGCGAACTTCGATGGCACGATGCAGGAACCGACTTTACTGCCGGCGCGCCTGCCACATATTTTACTGAACGGCACCACCGGTATCGCCGTGGGAATGGCCACCGACCTGCCACCGCATAACTTGCGCGAGGTTGCCAAAGCCTGTGTCATGTTGCTGGAAAAACCCAGGACACCGTTGGAGGATTTGCTCAAGCTTATCGAGGGACCCGACTACCCGACCGAAGCCGAAATCATTTCACCCGTGGATGAGTTACGCGGCCTTTATGAGAGCGGTCATGGGTCGATCCGCATGCGTGCGGTTTTCGAGCGCGAAGACGGGGATATCATTGTTACCGCGTTACCGCACCAGGTATCGGGTGCTCGCATAATGGAGCAGATCGCGCAGCAAATGCTGGCCAAAAAGCTACCGATGGTAGATGACTTGCGTGATGAATCAGATCATGAAAATCCGACCCGGCTGGTCATCGTGCCGCGTTCCAATCGTGTTGATGTCGAAGTCTTGATGGGGCATTTGTTCGCTACCACCGATCTCGAACGTACCTACCGCGTCAATATGAACATGATCGGCACCAATGGCCGCCCCCAGGTTAAAAACTTAAAACAGATTCTGCAGGAATGGATTGCATTTCGTGTCGCTACAGTACGTCGTCGCCTGCAATGGCGACTTGATAAGGTCGACGAGCGTTTGCACATCCTCGAAGGCCTGCTGGTTGCGTTCCTGAATCTTGATGAAGTGATCCGTATCGTGCGCTACGAGGACGATCCCAAGGCGGTGTTGATCAAGACCTTCAAGATCAGCGATATCCAGGCGGAAGCCATTCTTGAAACCAAGCTGCGTCGCCTGGCCAAGCTCGAGGAAATGAAGATCCGCGAGGAACAGGAAGAGCTCAGCCTGGAGAAAAAAGCACTGGAAAAACTACTCGCTTCCGAACGTCGAATCAAAACCCTGATCAAGAATGAAATCCTGGAAGACGTGGAAACCTACGGTGATGATCGGCGCTCACCGATTGTCAGCCGCGAAGCGGCGCGTGCGCTGGATGAAAACGACCTGATACCCTCCGAAGCGATTACCGTCATATTATCGAAGGGAGGTTGGGTGCGCGCCGGTAAGGGGCATGAGCTCGACGTGCTCACACTGAACTACAAGTCTGGCGACGGTTTCCAGGATATGGCACAGGGCAAGAGCAATCAAAGCGTGGTGTTTGTCGATTCCTTCGGTCGGGCCTATGCCTTGCCGGCGCATTCCTTACCTTCCGCACGTGGGCAGGGAGAGCCACTCACAGGACGTTTTAAACCCGCCAGTGGAGCCGAGTTCAGGAGCTGTCTGATGGGGCTCAATGATGACCAGTTCCTGATGTCGTCATCACACGGATACGGTTACCTGTGTAAATTTGAAGACATGTTGACCCGCAGTAAGAATGGCAAGGCGCAGATCAGTTTGCCCAAAGGCGCGCAGTTAATGCCGGTGGTGTCGGTACCTGACTATGACAGTGGTCAGGTAGTTTCGATCACCAGTGACGGTTATATTGCGTTGCTCGACGTCAAGTCGGTGCCGCAGCTGGCCCGCGGCAAGGGTAACAAGATTCAGGGGATTCCACCCAGGCGCGTCAAGTCAGGTGAAGAGGAAATAGCATTTATAACCTGTCTTGCCGGTAAGCAGAAGCTGATGATTCATAGTGGTAAGAAATATAAAACCATGAACCTGAAGGAACTCGAGGAATATCGTATCGAGCGTGGCCAGCGCGGCCGCAAGCTGCCCCGTGGTTATCAGAATGTCACCGCTATCGAAGTCGTCGATTAAAGTCCATTTGTCAGATCAGACTTTGTGGTTTAAATCGTCAAAATCCCTGCGTATCTCTTCATATCTTTGCTGGAAACCCTTGCTGTCGCCGTAGGATATAAATTTATGGTAGCGGCCGTGGATGGAGGATAGTTTTCTGGCGTGTTTTATCGGGCACCAGTACTGCTCCGATCTGGCACCGATTTCCTGAATCCAGGCAATCAACCCGTTGAAGTAACTGCAGTAAATACAGTTCATCTTTTCGATCCAGTTGAGGTAGGCGAGGCTCTGGTGGTCGATGACGATATAGTCGCTACGTTTTACCCTGGGAATGCCGTAAATCCTGAAGCAGATCGAATGATAAATGGAAACGACGATATCCAGAAACAGCGCCGGAACCAGACATAACCAGATGATCGGGAAAGTCAATATATTGAGTATTGATGCTTCAGCCAGGTAGGTATGAATATTGGTGACAAGCGTTCGGTGGTAGCGCCGCGTCTCTTCCTCGAACCGTACCCGTTTCCCCTTGATAATGTAAAAATACTCGTCCTGCTTCTGCTGCAGTTCCTGCAACAGTTCCTGCTCGAGATTTTTTATTTGCTCGATTATCTCTTCAAGTTTATTCATTCTGGTATCGACCCGGCATGAGGATAAAGAGTGTCTGGGACACTCTGGTTGGTTTCCGCAGAGTCGGATTATGAATCAAGTCGAGTCTACATCGAGCTGAAGTCGTAGTTCAGTTCCTTTTGCGGTGCTTGCAGAAATTCGCCCTGAACGAAATCGACATTCAAGGTCCATAGTACGCTAAGAACGGCTGCATCGGTTACCCCGGGAGTTATCGTACTGATCCCCATGTCACTCGCCTGGTTGGCAAGTTCACGGATACTGTCCTGGTTTTCAGTGTTTTGCGCGAGGCTATCCATGTATACATGGTTGATGCGTACGTAATCGGTGTCGATATGTTTAACCAGTTGAAATGGGTTTAGCCCGGTACCAAACTCGTCAATCCCGAATTTACAGTGGATTTGCTGTAGAGCTTTGGCCAGAGTCTTGGCGGCTTTGAGTTGATTCACCGCATGCGCTTCATCAATCATGAACACCAGTTGCGCACCATTGATTCTGGACTTGGCCAGATTTTCGGATACCCAGACCGCGAGCCCGGGATCCTGGATCGAATCTGCACTCAAAGGTATGAGAAATTCAAGCGTGCGTCCTTTTTGATTGCTGTCTGAAACTTTCTTGATGGCGTGCAGTATTTTCCAGCGATCGAGCATTTTTGCGGTTCCAGTGCGTTCCGCTGCAGCCTGGTAATCACGCTGATAAAGCGTTTGGCCGTCATCGGAAGTAATTTCGAGACTCGACAGGTAGCGTTCGCCGCCTTGCGCCTTGACACCGACGATGGGTTGATACATTCCCCTGATGCGGTTCTGGTTGAGTGCGTTCTTTATAAGGTCTGCGGTAATACCGTCCTCTTCTTCCAGTGTCATTTCACCCGCTTTGGGGGTATAGGTTCTGGATTGATTGCCACCCTGGGCCTGGATTTCATCGCATGCTTTTTCGGCGCGGGATATGATTTCGTTTGGATTATCAGGTGAATTTTCATCGATAAATACCACCGCTGCGCTGCAGGTTGCGTTGATCGATTGATTGCCAATTTCCGCAATATGATCCTCCACGAGTTCGATTATCTTTGCGGCAAAGGTTTCGCTGTGCTGCCTGTCCTTGATCTTGCCCAGGCAGGTGTAGGAATAGGCCCCGAAGCGGGCGACGATATCTTCAGGGCCAGCGTTTTTTGTCAATATGCCGGCGATATCGCTGATCAATGTATCGCAACCGGATATGCCGACCAAATCGCGTATCGACTGGAAGTTATCGATTGCGATGTAAATAATTGCCGATTGATGGATAGCATTAACCGCCTGCGTGATTGACGTCTTTAGTTCATCCATAAAAAACTGACGGTTATACAGTCCTGTGATCAGGTCGTGTTGATGCAGGTAATTGATCTGCTCTTCGAGTGCGGAAGTATCGGCGCTGGAGCGAATCAAGATCTGCGTGCAGGGTTCACCCTCGTAGCTGGCGCGAGAAAATTCAAGCGTCGCAGTTATTTTTTCACCGCTGCTATGAATCAATTTCAGGCTTAGTTCGTTGCTGTCATTTTCATTTTTACCGAGCTCACGTAAAAATTCTTTCAGCTCGGTTTGTTGCGAGGACTCCACCATGTCAATAATTGGCGTACCTTCGAGTTCATCAAAATCGGCATTGCCAAATAATTCCATGTAAGCCTCGTTGGCAAAAATATGCATGCCTTCATGTACATAAGCAACGGCATCCTTTGAGTTTGACAGCAGATTCTGGCAACGTTTTTCGCTTTCCTGGAACTCCAGTTCGAGTCGCATCGCACGCCGCCAGATATTGATATTGAACGACTCGCGCTTGATGACCTGGATTAAATGCTCAAGACTGTTACTGGCTACGACATCCTGTGCGCCTTCATCGATCGCAGCGACTATTACCTCGGTGTCGACCTTTTCTGCCATCGCTATCAAAGCTACATGACGGCCGCACTCGGCGATCAACTGCTGCGCCTGGCCAAGGGGAAAATCGGGCAGGTCGATCGAAAACAATACCAGGTCAAGGGTTTTATTTTCGAGAATTTCGCACATATCTTCGCCGTCTTCGGCGAATTCAGCGCGCACATGCATACCGGTCGCGCGTAACGAACTGGTTATTTGTTCGGCCTTGTGAAAGCCTTCGTCAACGATCAGCAGGCGAATCAGTTTTTCTTCGGTTTCCATATACTCCTGGGGCGATAACACTATGTTTTGCCAACTATTGATAATAGCCGATATATTTCGAATCAAACATAGATTCCGGTATGATTGGTGTTTTTTTGACTGGGACAGTAATGGCAAGTTACAGCACTAACGAATTTCGCAGCGGTCTGAAAATCATGCTCGACGGCGATCCCTGCTCGATTATCGAGAATGAATTCGTCAAACCAGGTAAGGGGCAGGCATTCAATCGGGTCAAGATCCGCAATTTGAAAACGGGCCGGGTACTGGATAAGACTTTCAAGTCTGGCGAATCGGTCGATGCTGCCGACGTTATCGATATTGCCATGCAGTATCTTTACAGTGATGGCGAGTTCTGGCATTTCATGGACCCGGAGTCTTACGAGCAACAGGCCGCCGATGCCAATGCGGTCGGCGACGCCTACCTCTGGCTGAAGGCGCAGGATAGTTGCGAAGTTACGCTATACAACGGCAGCCCGATCGGGGTAACACCGCCCAATTTCGTCGAACTTGAAATCACCGATACCGATCCTGGACTAAAGGGAGATACCGCCCAGGGCGGTACCAAACCGGCGACGCTGGAATCCGGGGCAGTCGTCAAGGTGCCGCTGTTTCTCGAAATTGGTGAACTGGTCAGGGTAGATACCCGTTCGGGTGAGTATATGTCACGGGTAAAGAAGTAGACGGAACTTCTTCTCCATGAGTTGGCAACCGCGCGCGAAGATGAAGGTGATTCGCGAAAGGGCGAGGGTTTATAACCAGATCCGGGCTTTCTTTAATAACCGTGGCTATCTCGAGGTCGATACCCCGGTACTGATGCCTGCTACCAGTACTGATGCCAACATCGAATCAATAGCCGTCGCTTACGCCGAACGGTCTTTTTACTTACAAACCTCACCAGAGTTCGCAATGAAGCGACTGCTGGCCGCGGGCAGTGATTCGATTTTTCAGATTTGCCATGCGTTTCGACAAGGTGAATCGGGGCGACTGCATAACCCCGAATTCAGTTTGCTGGAGTGGTATCGGGTTGGCTATGACTATCACCAGCTCATGGCTGAAATCGAATTACTGATTACCACGCTAAGTTTGCGTCGATGCAGCTTTAGCCGTATTAGCTACAAAGATCTGTTCAGTCAGTCGCTAGGTCTGGATATCGACAAGGCCACACTGGAAAGTTTACGCGAACATTGCCGGCAAATGGTGGCAGGTGTCGATGTTACCAAACTCGAATTTGACCAGTGCCTCGATCTGCTGTTATCGATGGTGATCGCGCCGTCTATGCAGGGATACCAGTTCGTTTACGATTATCCGAAATCACAGGCTGCGTTGGCACGAATAAATGTGGATGACAGCACCGTGGCTGAACGTTTCGAGTTATTTTTCGATGGTATTGAGCTCGCTAACGGCTTTTCCGAGCTAACTGATCCCGCTCAACAACGTTCGCGCTTTGAACAGGATATTGAAATCCGCGGCAACAGGGGGTTAGCACAATATGCCATCGATGAGCGTTTGCTGGCGGCACTTGAGTCCGGACTGGAAGATTGCGCTGGTGTTGCCATCGGTCTCGATCGATTACTGATGGTGATACTCGGCCTCGACTCGATCGACCAGGTGTTAACCTTCAGGGACTAGATCCAGCACTGCTTTCAGGTGGGGAAGTGACCGATGAGCTGGCCCGTTTTTACGGTGTGACCGGGCGTGATATGTGGCAACCATTCAACATTTTTGCCAGTTAACAGAATAACTGTCGAACCCATATTGAAACGCCCCATTTCCGCCCCCTTGGCAATATCCTTGCCCCCGCTCCCCGCCGCGCCCGCCCCCCGCCCCCGCCGCCCCCCGCCACACGCGCGCGCGCACCCACCCGCGCGGCGCACTCGCTCGCCCACTCGCGCAGCCGGCAGCAGCACAAACGCCCCTGCCGCAGGGCGATGCCTACGGACTTCGCATGGGTGGCATGGGGACTGGCGCCTATGCCTATGTGCGTGCCCCGTGTGTGTGTGTGTGTGTGTGTGTGTGTGTGTGTGTGTGTGTGTGTGTGTGTGTGTGTGTCTGTCCCCTGGTCCCATCCCACCCGTGCACGTCTCGCAGCTTCCTACCTTGCCCTCGCCCGCCCCCCGCCCCGCCCGCCCCCCGCCCCGCCCCGCCCGCCCCCCGCCCCCGCCGCCCCCGCCACGCGCGCGCGCGCGCACCCGCACCCGCGCGGCGCACTCGCTCGCCCACTCGCGCAGCCTGGGCAGCAGCAGCAGCAAAATATATACGACCCTTTGTTTGGTGGCATGGGGACTGGCGCCTATGTGCGTGCCCCGTGTGTGTGTGTGTGTGTGTGTGTGTGTGTGTGTGTGTGTGTGTGTGTGTGTGTGTGTGTGTGTGTGTGTGTTGGTCCCCTGGTCCCATCCCACCCGTGCACGTCTCTGCCGCCCCGCCCCGCCCGCCGCGCCCCGCCCGCCGCCCGCCGCGCCCGCCGCACCCGCCGCACCCGCCGCCCGCCACGCGCACCGCCCGCGGCGCGTGAGG
>CAWCBX010000050.1:0-11677 GCA_963793595.1 uncultured Gammaproteobacteria bacterium
CAAGCCATTCGCCTTTGAACGCACCAAGCGCATGTCACAGGCTGAAATGGGGATCAAGGAAATGTCCGGTGTGGTCGATTCATTGATTACCATTCCGAATGACAAGTTAATGCCGGTACTGGGTAAGGAGACTTCGTTGCTGGAAGTATTTGAAAAGGCAAATGACGTGTTGCGCGGTGCGGTGCAGGGTATCGCCGAGCTGATAACCTGTCCCGGCCTGATCAATGTCGATTTTGCCGATGTGCGTACGGTAATGTCCGAAATGGGTATGGCGATGATGGGAACAGGCTCGGCCACGGGTGATAACCGTGCCAAGGAAGCTGCGTTGGCGGCTATCTCGTCTCCACTGCTCGAAGACATCAACATTGCCGGTGCCCAGGGCATCCTGGTCAATGTAACCGCTGGTCTGGATCTCGCAATTGGAGAACTGGACGATGTCGGTACTGCGATTACCGAGCTGGCATCGGCCGATGCGAATGTGGTGGTAGGAACCGTAATCGATTCGAACATGACCGATGGTGAACTGCGGGTAACCATGGTCGCCACCGGACTTGGTGCCGAAAAACTGGTTGCGGATGTTCCGCTTAGCGCGATTCAACCTGAAAGTAATGGTGAGGTCGATTACAAGAAGCTGGAACGACCAACCGCGATTCGCCAGAAGGTAGTTGGTGATAGTCTGGAAGTGCCTGAAGACAAGAACAGCATGGAATATCTCGAAATTCCTGCCTTCCTGCGTCGTCAGGCGGATTAAACGGCGTCCTCTTGCCGCCCGGAGATTGGTTCAGGGACGAACCATGACTCCATTAACGCTTTTCTGATGAGCGATACGGTATCACTTTCCGCGCAACATTTCGTTGCCGAAGGCCCCGACCGCAAGTGTTTTAGACACCCAGGCGAAGCGCAGCTGTGCTTTAAGGTTTTGCACCCGGAACGTCGGTCTGGACGGTTTTGGGGTGAAATAAATTATTATTCGAGCCTGCGAAGGCGTAACACGGATTTCCAGTATCTAACCAGATTTCATGGACTAATAGATACCAGCCTCGGTAAGGGAGCGATCTTTGACCTGGTGCTGGATGACGATGGCCGGGTGTCAAAATCTCTGGATTACTACCTTGCGCGAAATGACCAGCGTTTCAATTCCTGGGTGGTTGACGAGATAGAAAGCCTGAAGCAAAACCTCTATCAACAATGGATTGTGTTCCACGATTTGAATCCAACCAATATTCTGGTCAAGCGACTGGGCTTCGACGAATTTCGCCTGGTCGTGATTGACGGTATCGGCCACAACCATTTCATTCCACTAGCCAGTTATAGCCGTGTGTATGCACGCAGGAAAATTACCCGGGTATGGAATCGACGCTACCAGAAATGGTACGCCGCTTATCCCTCAGTGCTCAGACGCTTGAGGCCTTATCTGGTGGTTTGAAACCTGATTATGCCCGCAGCCTTGCCTTCGCTGAGTGCGCAAAACAGTTCAGTCTTTACCGAGTTTTGCTTTGAGCCACTGATCTACTGAGAAGAATCCACCACCGTATATGACATTGGTAAGTAGCATTGACCCCCACAGGTAGTGCCATACCAGGCCGGCACCTTTCGCCAGTGTCGCATAGTAAGCTACCACGGCGATGATATTGACCAGGGTAAGCGCAATTGCGAAGAGGCGCGTACCCAGACCTGCGATTAAAAATATCGGGAAGACGAGCTCGCCAAAAGTGGCCAGATAGGCGGCAAGCTCGAAGTTCAGTAATGGAACCTGGTACTCATATTCGAACAGGACCAGCGTGGTTTCCCAGTCGCCTATTTTGTGCATACCTGATTTCAGAAATACCCAGGCGACATAAACCCGCAAAAATAACAGGAATGGTGATTGTAACATCGACAAGCCGTTGCTTATCGTCTGCGTCGGTGCGTCTAGCTTATCAATTAACCCCATACTCAGAATTCCCCCGATTATTATTTGCGTTTGTAACTGCATTTGAACCGGGTATTGGAATAAAGTTCACAACAATATGGTTGCTAGATAGTCGCGATACGCTCCGCTTGCCCACGCAAACTACCGAGTGCGGATTCGGCTTCAGCCAGTTTTTCTTTTTCCTTGCTGACCACGTTTTCAGGTGCTCTCGAGACAAAGTTTTCATTCGATAACTTTGCCTTGATGCGCTGGACATCCTGCTCGAGTTTATCGATGTTCTTTTGCAGGCGTGCAAGTTCAGCCTGCTTGTCGATCAGTCCAGCAAGCGGAATTAGCAACTGCATATCGCCAACCAGGGAGGTGGCGGATTCCGGCGCCTTGCTGTCTTCATCCAGCCAGGTAATCGATTCAAGTTTTGCCAGTGACTCGAGTAGTTCACGATTAGCCGTGATGCGTTGCTGATCGTGCTTATCACCCTTGTGGCAGATAACCGGCAGGGGCTTACCTGGCTTGATATCCATTTCCGAGCGAATCTGCCTCACCCCCATGATAAAAGCCTTGACCCATTCGAGTTCAGCCAGGGCCGTAGCATCGATCAGGCCGGGGTCAGCCTGCGGATAGCTGCGCCGCATAATGGTATCGCCCTCGATCCAGGCCAGCGGTGCAACTCGCTGCCAGAGTTCTTCGGTAATGTAGGGCATTATCGGGTGGAGCAGGCGCAGGATCGATTCGAGTACCGTAATCAGCGTGTGCCGGGCGGCTTGCTTCGACGCTTCAGGGTAGTTATCCGAGTAAAGCACGGGCTTGGACAGCTCGATGTACCAGTCGCAGTAGTCGTTCCAGACAAATTCATACAGGTCACGTGTTACCAGGTCGAAGCGATAGTTTTCGATGTGCATGCCAATATCCTGACTGACCTGCTGCAAGCGTGTGATAATCCAGCGATCGGCCAGCGTAGGGCTGCCCGCGGTGCAATCTTCACCAGCGGTGTTTTGCAGGACGTAACGCGTCGCATTCCACAATTTGTTACAGAAGTTGCGGTAGCCTTCGATGCGCCCCATGTCAAAGCGTATGTCGCGCCCGGTTGTGGCCAGTGCGGTAAAAGTAAAGCGCAACGCATCGGTGCCGTAGGCAGGGATACCATCAGGGAAATGCTTCCTGGTGGTAGCTTCGATACGCGGTGCCATCTCTGGTTGCATCAGTCCCAGGGTGCGCTTTTGCAGCAGATCATCGAGCGTAATACCATCGATCAAATCCAGTGGATCGAGGACGTTGCCCTTGGATTTGGACATCTTGTTGCCTTCGGCGTCACGCACCAGGCCATGGATATAGACTTCCTTGAAAGGCACTTCGTCCATGAACTTCAGGCCGAACATGATCATGCGTGCGACCCAGAAGAATATGATGTCGAAACCGGTCACCAGCACGCTGGTCGGGTAAAAAGTTTTCAGTGCCGGGTCGTTGCGCTCGGGCCAGCCGAGGGTGCTGAAGGGCCACAGCGCGGACGAAAACCAGGTGTCGAGCACATCCTCGTCCTGGGTTAGTTCGATATCTTCGGCGAGACCATACTTGCTGCGTACCGCTTCGATACTGGCGGCAACATAGATATTACCGTAATTGTCATACCAGGCCGGAATGCGGTGACCCCACCAGATTTGACGCGATATACACCAGTCCTGAATATCTTCCATCCAGTTGTAATAAGTCTTGCTCCAGTTCTCGGGGATGAAACGAATACGCCCGTCTTTAACAGCTTCGATCGAAGGTTTCGCCAGCGGTTCCGCGCGCACAAACCATTGATCGGTGAGGTAGGGCTCAATGACCACGCCGGAACGATCGCCGTAGGGACGCTTATAAACATGATCTTCGGCCTTGACCAGGAGTCCCCCGGCGTCGAGGTCCTCGACGATTTTATCGCGGGCAACGAAACGATCCATGCCCTGGTACGCCGGTGGCGCGTTTTCATTCATCACCGCGTCGGGTGTAAACAGATTGATAACTTCCATTTCATGGCGTTGCCCGACTTCATAGTCGTTGAAGTCATGTGCCGGGGTGATCTTGACGCAACCGGTACCGAACTCGGGATCGACGTAGTCGTCGGTAATGACGGGGATAACCCGGGTGGTCAGTGGTACCTGTACCTGCTGGCCGACAAAATCCCGGTATCGATCATCCTGCGGGCTAACCGCCAGGGCTCCATCCGCGAGAATTGTTTCAGGCCGGGTGGTGGCAATTTCAAGATGGGTGACACCGTTGACGGGCCCGCCGACCAGGGGGTAGCGGACGTGATAAAGATACCCTTTTTCCTCTTCGTTGATGACTTCGAGGTCGGAAATCGCGGTATGCAGTACCGGGTCCCAGTTGACCAGTCGCTTGCCACGATATATCAGGTCTTCTTCGTAAAGCTTGATAAAAACTTCCTGTACTGCGGCAGACAGGCCCTCATCCATGGTAAAGCGTTCACGCGCCCAGTCAGGCGAGGCGCCCATGCGGCGTAACTGACGGGTAATCGTGCCACCGGATTCATTTTTCCATTGCCATACCCGTTCGGTAAATGCGTCGCGACCCAGATCATGGCGAGTCTTGCCTTCTTTGCTTAACTGTCTTTCGACCACCATTTGCGTGGCAATGCCGGCATGGTCGGTACCTGGTTGCCACAGAGTGTTATCGCCCTTCATGCGATGATAACGGATCAGCGTATCCATGATGGTGTCCTGGAATGCATGACCCATGTGCAGGCTGCCGGTCACGTTCGGTGGCGGGATCACGATACAATAGGGATCACCGTCACCGTGGGCAGCGAAATAGCCTGCATCTTCCCAGCGTTGGTACCAGGTTTCTTCAATCGAGTGGGGGTCGTAGGTTTTTTCCATCAATAAAGCGGCTTAAATCGAAAGGGCGCGATTATACCTTGCCACCTCGCGATTTTGCACGTTTTCAGCGTTTACGATTTGGGTTTGTTGAGATCGCGCTGGATGGCGAGCTTGATTTCCTGCCAGGCGAGTTCCATGTGTTCTTCGAGAATACGGTAGATAGCATATTCAAGTGCCGGGTTATCCTCGAATGGGTCGATTGTGCCCAGATCGGGAGCGGCCTCATCGACCACGATATCGTCAATATTATCATCGTCGGCCTCGATCTCCAGATCGTCATCGAGACCCAGATCGGACAGCGTTATTTCTATACCCTTTTCGATCACGTCGGTTAGCACCGGAATGTCGCTTTGATCGCTCACAGGTTGAGGTGGTTAAGTGGATAACCACGTTCCTTGTAGTAACTGTAATGCTCGCGTGCCTGCGACTTGTTGTCCTCGGTAACCAGTTCGATGACCCGCTCGAACTGGGCAAAATAGATCGGCACCGAAGAGGATAAATTGATCAACAATTGTCGATTACCTTTAGGATCGGGATTATCGTGAACCAGAATCGGGGTAACAAGCTCTTCGGATTCTTCGGCGTCATGCGGTAAAAAACTGTCATCAGAAAAAGTCCATAGTTTTTGGTCCAGGTGCTGACTTTGTTGCTGGTCCTGAGTCAGCAGCAGGGTGAACTGCTTACTGTCATAGGCTTTCTGGCATAACTGGCAAACCACCTGGTCATAGCGATGGCGTTGCGGATTCAACTGGTAGAAATCAATTCTTGTCATTGATCGACCTGATTCAGTATGTACTGCGTGAGCAGGGGCACGGGACGACCGGTGGCACCCTTATCGTCGCCCGATTTCCAGGCGGTGCCGGCGATATCGAGGTGGGCCCATTTGTAATCCTTCGTAAAACGCGCCAGAAAGCAGGCGGCGGTTATGGTGCCTGCATCGCGTCCACCGATATTAGCCATATCGGCGAAATTACTTTTAATCTGATCCTGGTACTCTTCCCACAGCGGTAATTCCCAGATTTTATCCTCGATTTGCTGCCCGGACTTCAACAAATCGTTGATCAGTGCACGGTTGTTACCCAGTACTGCGGAGGGAATCTTGCCGAGCGCAACTATGCATGCCCCGGTCAGGGTGGCAATATCGATCACGCAGCGAGGCTTGAATTTCGCTGCATAGGTCAGGGCATCACAGAGAATCAAGCGACCTTCGGCATCGGTGTTCAGGATTTCGATGGTTTGCCCCGACATGCTGGTGACAATATCACCCGGCTTGGTGGCAAGCCCATCGGGCATGTTTTCGGTAGTCGGGATGATACCGACGACATTAATCGGCAGTTGCATCTGGCTGACCGCTTTTATCGTGCCGATGACCGAGGCTGCACCGCACATGTCGAATTTCATTTCATCCATCGCGGCACCTGGCTTGAGCGAGATTCCACCGGTATCAAAAGTGACACCTTTACCCACCAGCACGATTGGCTGTTGTTTGGCCGCGGCACCCCGGTACTCCAGCGAGATCAGCTTCGCCGGTTGTCGGCTACCCGCACTGACCGAAAGCAACGAACCCATTTTGAGTCGTTTCATGTCAGCTTCATCGAGCACGTTAACCTGTAGTCGTTTTTCTCCCTTCGCCAACAACCTGGCCTGTTTTGCTATATAGCTCGGCGTACAGACGTTACCCGGCAGATTACCAAGATCCCGGGCAATGCTCATCCCGGCACTAATCGCCGTTGCTTCGCCAATCGCCTGTGTTGCCGTGGCCGTATCTTTTTTGGCTATATTAAAATTTAGTTTACGTAAGCCCTTGCGCGGCGACGGTTTGCTACTTTTAAGCTGCTCGAAGCGGTATTCAGCGTTGCTCAGTAGCAACGTAGCCTGGCGAATTTTCCAGGCCAGGTCACGGCCCTTTAACGATATATCCGCGGGATAAAGTTCGGCATCGCGGGCACCCGAGGCGGCGAGCGCGCTAGCGATGGAATTGATCACGCGCGCAAAGACGCGCTCATTCATCTCGCTTTCCTTGCCACAGCCGACCAGCAGTACGCGTTGCACTGCAAGCCCGGGAACCGCGGGTAGCAGCAGGGTATGTCCAGGTTTCCCTTCCATGTCACCACGCTTCAGTATCGAGCTAAGGAAGCCTTTGCTGGCCTTGTCGACGCGCAGTCCGCTGCTGGATAGTTTGCGTGCCTGCGTAACGGTAATAATCTGGCAGGCGCTACGCGCGCTTTCGGGGATATTGTGTTTTAGACTGAATTCCATGGTTTTCCTGGTGTTGATAGCTTTGATAACGCGATAAGATACGTGAAGCGCCAAAAAAAACCAGTCGTATGTGACAAAATCCTTCGAATGTTCAGCGTGGTTTAAGTAACTGATACGCAGACTGAGTCAGGTGAGATGATGCGGATACCAATTAAGTAATGAGTAACATTGTAACCGGCTACCTGGCCCGGGAAATATTCAAGACCAGCGCCGCCACTGTGCTGGTGCTGTATATAATTTTCATCAGTAATGCACTGGGCAGGGAGTTGGCGGATATTGCCGATGGTGATCTGCCTCCACAGGCTCTGTTGGTAGTTATGTTGAGCCAATCGGTTAACATTCTGTCGATGCTGCTGCCGATCGGTGTTTTCTGCAGCATTATTTTTACCTTTGGACGCATGTATAAAGATCACGAAATTGTGGTCTTGAATGCCTGTGGTATGGGCTACCGTGATTTTTATAAACCGGTGGCAATTGTTGTGCTGCCAATGTTTTTGCTAAGTGGTTATTTCAGTCTTGTGTTGAATGCACAAACTCGGGGATATGCGCTTGATGCCATCGATCAGGGAGCAAGTCAGCACGAGTTTCGTTTGATTAAAGCAGGACAGTTTAACCAGGCCGGGGGTGGCGATGCGGTGTTCTATATGGAGTCGATCAGTGAAGACAAGCTCGAATTAGAGGAAGTTATCGTCGGTCAAACCAGTCCCGATGCGATGACTATGGAGGTAGCGAAGTCTGGGCGACAGAAGGTAGATGACGTAACGGGTGATTTATTTCTCGTGCTCGGACCCGGCCAGCGCGTCGAGGGGATAGCCGGTCAAAAGAACTTCAAGTTTCTCGACTATGAGCAACATGGAATATTGATCCAGAAGAAAAATAAACCCGCTGATACCCATATACATAGTATCGAAAACAATGTTGCGGCGCTTTGGTCTTCCAGTCGAATGAGCGATCGGGTTGAACTGCAGTGGCGGATCGCTATTCCAATGGTGTTAGTCACGCTGGCAATTGTCGCAGTGCCACTGTCGCATATATCGCCGCGGCAGGGACGATTCGGGAAAGTGGGTTATGCGCTGCTAGTTTATTTTGTATACCTTAATCTAATTGTCACGACCCGTGCCCAACTCGAAGCAGGAGTCGTACCGATGGTGATTAATTTCTGGTGGGTACACCTGCTTTTTGTCGCGTTTGCCGCTGTGCTCTTATATCGGCGCAACGGGGGCCTATTGTTTCGCCCGGCTAAACCATCGTCATGATAATTAATCGTTATCTCGTACGCACCATTCACCTCGGAACGTTTACTGTGCTGCTGGCACTGGCCGGCCTGGGTGCGTTTTTTATGTTTGTCGGCGAACTCAAGGATGTGGGGGAAGGAGCATATGATCTCCCCCAGGTAGCAAAGTTTGTGGCCTTGAGTGTTCCTGGGAAATTAGTTGAGTTTATGCCAATAGCAGTGCTGCTGGGTAGCATACTGAGTCTTGGTTCGCTTGCCAGTAATAGTGAAATTGTGGCTATGCAGGCTTCCGGGGTTTCATTGGCAAAATTGATAACTTCGCTTCTCCAGGCGGCAGTGATATTGGCACTACTAAGTTTTCTGTTAGCAGAATGGGTTGTACCTGCCAGCGAAGCATCCGCGCGTGCTGTCAAAAATCTGGTACAGGGCAAATCCACGGCGCTATTCGTTAAAGAGGGTCTGTGGATCAAGGATGAATCGAGGGTCTTGCATATTGATAAACTTCTGCCGGACGGAATTGCGCGTGACATTGAAATCTTTAAACTCGACCAACAAGGTAAACTGGAATCAATTACCAGGGTCGGGCGTGCAATTCCGATTGAACAGGGATGGGAGTTACAACAGGTTGAGCGATCGATAATCGGTGATAACAGGGTGGATACTTCAAGCTACGATCGATTGATCTATAACGGTAGTCTGTCATCTAAGCTGCTTGAGGTTTTAATGATCGAACCACAGCAGATGTCCAGCGTAGACTTATATGCTTACCTTAATTTTCTGGATGAGAATAAACTGGATGCCAGCGCGGAACAGCTGATTTTCTGGCAAAAAGTATTTTCCCCACTGGCCGTTATTGTGATGTGCTTGCTGGCCTTCCCGTTTGTGCTGGGGGCGCAACGGCAAGGCAACGTCGGGCATCGCTTGTTGATCGGCATACTGCTGGGTCTGGCTTTTGTAGTGGTAGACCGACTGGTGACCCAACTGGCGGTTCAGTTTGGAGTCAATGCGATACTGGTGGCATTGTTGCCAAGCGTGATATTTCTGGCTGTTGCCATTTACCTGCTGGCCAGACGACATTCGCATGGCTCTGGTGGCTGATTAGTTTTTATCCGGATTTACAGTGGAGACATCTATGATACGGGTCTTGCTGAGCCGGTCATGCCAGGTATACGGCTTGAATAATCGCCACCAGTAGCCGAGACCAAAACAAAGTATCGAAACTAACGCCGATATTAGTCGCAGATAACAGACGCCCCAGCCCGGGTTGTCTCCAGTCTCGCTAATTATGCGAATTTTCCACACCCGCATACCAAGCGTCTGCCCGGATTTATTCCAGAACCAGGCATAGAAGGTGAAGACTGTTAGTAACAGGTAGAGACTGAACCACGGACTCGATTCGATCGCTTCACCGTGGTTGAACATTATTGCGATCGCACCGACGAAAAAAAGCACCGCAAAAATTAACATACTGTCGTACAACATCGCTGCGAGTTGTTTGATCAGACTCGCGGGAGGGAGGTGACTATAAGAAGTCGAAGACATTTATCGAAACAGTCATAAGCAGTAGAAAAAAAATACAGAAATATTTTTTTGCCCGGTAAATTTAATTACGATATTCGTACAACTTTTTTTATTCACGCAACTATAATACACAACGTGAAAAAGATCTCGCATTCGCAATTAAGGACAGACTTGCTATTGTATTATTGTGAATGCTTTTTATAATGACAGCCGTAAGTTAACGTGAGGAGACTTGATGATGGCGACAGCAAAAAAAGCAGTAAAGTCGAAGGCTAAGGCGAAAGCTAAAAAACCAGTAGTAAAGAAAAAATCAGTTGCACCAGTAGCAAAAAAGAAAGCAGCAAAACCTGCTGTTAAAAAGAAAGTTGTAAAGAGAAAAGCGGCTCGTCCCGCAGTTAAAAAGAAAGCTGCCAAGCCCGCAGTCAAGAAAGGATCAGCGACCAAGAAGAAGGCACCCGCCGGTTCTGCCGCTAGCGTCAGGGTCAAGGCATTGCAAGCTACCATCAAGGCATTGAAAAAGGAAATCCAGGGATTAAAGGAAGAAGTTAAAAGCCACGGCAAGCATGTCAATCTTCTGGGTAACCTTTCTGCAAGACGTAGCGCAGCTATGGCAAAATTTATTAGTGGATGGGATAGGATGGCTCACGCCGGAGTGGCCAAGTCGGCAAGGGCTAGAAAGAAGAAAAAGTAACAAACTCGTGTTAGAGTCAGGTTAAAGGTACAGCTAGCTGTGCCTTTTTTTTGCCCATGAAAAAATCAACAGCAAATCGTAACGACCCGGAAATCGACCGTTTTATCGACATCCTCTGGTCGCAAAAAGGGCTTGCCGAGCTGACGCTAAGTGCATATCAACAGGATTTGCTACAGTTTTCCCGCTGGTTGGCAACTCATCGTCAAAAACTGTTTGATGCGGATCAGTCCAGTATTCAGCAGTTTCTGGCAGAACGTTTCGCCAACGGTGCCTCGGCTCGCTCCAATGCCCGCCTGCTATCAACCCTGAAGCAGTACTATCGATACTTAATCAGGATTGGAGAACGCCAGGACAACCCCACGGCTCTTATCAGTGCGCCGAAGATCCATCGTAGCTTGCCGCAGTCGCTGGGCGAAACCGATATTGAAAAGTTACTAGATGCCCCCGATCTCGAAAGCAATTTTGGGCTGAGAGATCGCTGCATGCTCGAACTGATGTATAGTTCCGGATTGCGTGTGAGCGAACTGGTGGGATTACAGTTGAATCAAATCAATACCAATCTTGGACTGGTTCGGCTGATCGGCAAGGGCAACAAGGAGCGGGTGATCCCGGTCGGTGAAGAAGCATTACACTGGCTGGCGAAGTATGTAAAACAGGCGCGCCCCGGATTGCAATCCACAAAATCGATAAGCGATGCGCTTTTTTTATCTAGCCGTGGTACTGCGATAACACGCCAGGCGTTCTGGCAGAATATCAAAAAACATTTGCTTAAGGCTGGCGTAAAAACTGTTTTTTCGCCGCACTCGTTGCGTCACGCTTTCGCTACACACTTGCTAAATCATGGGGCGGATTTACGCACCGTGCAAATGTTGCTTGGTCATAGCAGCTTGTCGACTACCCAGATTTACACGCACATAGCGCAAGCACGCCTGCAATCGATCCACGCCCAGCACCACCCCCGCGGTTAGTCCCGGGTTGGCTTCGAGGGTGTCAGAGCAAAAATTTCGGTACTACCGTGCCGATAGGAAAATGGTTGGCGAAATTTTTGGTCTGACCCCGACTTTCCCAAGCCTGAACTCTCGGGGTCAGACCACGTTTTCGCCACAACTTTCAATCCAGGCTCGGAAAGTACCGAAAACCGTGCTCTGACCCCCTCGAAGCCCCCCTGAAATAAATCCAGATTGTTA
>CAWCBX010000051.1:0-11101 GCA_963793595.1 uncultured Gammaproteobacteria bacterium
TCCCTGTATCGCGTGGTAGTAGTGGCGCGCGATCTCTCCGGCGGAAACTTCAGCGTCACCGTCACGCAGCAGCACCAGCGCATCGGCCACTTTTTTATGCAGGATAATTTTTTTGGCGAGACTCAACTCTTCATAAAGTATGTCGCGGGTGAGGACGTGGCAGAATTGAAATTCCGCCACGGTATGCGGGCGTTGCTCAACAATGCCTCGGCTTAACGCCTCTTCCAGGATTTCCAGTGAGCCGAAATGCTCTGCCTCCGGTAATAGCTGGTTCAGCACCGGCAAACTGAATTTGCGCCCGATCACGGCCGCCTGGGTCAGCAGTTCGTTGCACTGCGGGGAAAGCTGGTTGAGGCGTCGGCCGATGGCTTCCTGGATGCCTTCGGGGATCTCGATCGCCATCTGGCCACTGGAGGGGTCAAAATTTTCCTGCTGCAGAATTCGAGCGACTTCGGATACGAACAACGGGTTGCCGTCGGTCTTCTCGTAGAGTGACTTTAAAATTTCGGGAGACAATGTCTGGCTCACCGTATTCTCGATAAAGCCGGTCACGTCCTCTTCGCGAAAGTCCTTTCAGGGGAATGCGCCTCAAGTTTGCCTGGCGGCTGATTTCACCCAGCGACTCGAACAACGGGTGCTTGCGGGTAACCTCGATATCGCGGTAGGTGCCGATCACCAGCATGGCCTGTTCCGACAGTCTTCTGCAAATATGGCTGAGTAAAAGCAGCGACGACTTGTCCGCCCAGTGCAGGTCGTCGATTACCAGAATCAGCGTTTGTTGCGACGCGTACTGGGCCAGTACGTTGGCTATTTTGCTGAACAGCAGGAACTGATCGCTGCCGACATCACTGCTTAACAGGGATGACGGCTTGTTGCGTTGTTGCTTTTCGGCGGCTGCGAGGTCGCCGAAAATGGCCGCGGGGGAGAGTCCCAGGCTGTCATCGGCCAGCTGCAGGTTTCGCAGAATCTGCAGCCATGGCCAGAAGGGTGGGGAGCCTAGGGTTTCGTGGCACTGACCGTAAACCACCAGGGTTGATTCGCTCTTTAATTCTTCGGCGAATGTGCTGGCCAGGCATGACTTGCCAATGCCCGGTTCACCGCGAATCAGCGCGATGTTACCGTTACCCTGTCGCGCTTCGTCGTAAGCATCCGACAGCAATTGTCTTTTCAGACTCGCGACCCACCATCATCGTCGGTGGTTGTTGTTTCGATGCCGGTCATATTCTCGAGCATGGCCTCGAGTGGACTTTCAGTTTCCTTTGCGGCTGAATCGGCAGGCAATGGATCCGCAGGCAGTCAGTATATCGGCGGCACTATCGACCTCGCTCGTCCCCGGTTACGCGATAAACCTGGATCGGCGCTGCGATATTTTTTACGCTGTGTTCGCCAAGGTCCTCAAATTCAAACCCGGGTTTGTTTCTGACCTGGCGGTAGACATCATCGGAAATGCACACCCCGCCGGCCTCGGCAATCGCCTCCAGCCGGGCGGCAATGTTGACACCGTCACCGTGGATATCTTCGCTGTCGACGATGATGTCGCCGAGATTGATGCCGATGCGGAATTCAAAGCGTCGACCATTGACCTGGCTTTCATTGCGCCGTCGACATTTCCCGCTGAATATCGACCGCGCATTTCACCGCGGCCAGCACGGTCGGGAACTCGGCGAGGAAACCGTCACCGGTGTGCTTGACGATGCGGCCCTGTCCGCTGGCGATACCCGGGTCGATGACCTCGGCGCGGGCCGAGCGCCACGCCAGGTAGGTGGCGTCCTCGTCGGTATTCATCAACAACGAGTAACCCGCGACATCGGCTGCCAGTATCGCTGCTAGCCGGCGTTCCATCGAGGTCTCCGTTTGAGTATCACTACCTGCTCAGCTGTTCGATGGTGGATGTCGCGATTCAAGCCGGCATCAGCGCCGGGCCAACCGGCGAATCGACCTCGATCACCGTATCCGCCGGCACATTCGCCCGGCGTGCGGCTTCGTACACCGCTTCGGCATTGGGCGCTTCGTAGAGGCAATAGGTTTTTTTCTTGTCCAGCGACAGAAACGAATAAAGCCATTTGACGCCGACCTCTTCGTTGATTTTCAAGGTCACTTCGTTGGTCGGGTCGAGTGCAATTTCTTCCGCGAAATTACGTTCGATGATAAACATGGGCATGGTGAAACTCCTCCTCGTAATAGTTATATTATCGACTATCTACTGACAGACCCCGGTGCTTAGCCCCAACGGGGCTGGGCGTCGATATCC
This sequence comes from uncultured Gammaproteobacteria bacterium, assembly GCA_963793595.1. Lineage (GTDB taxonomy): Bacteria > Pseudomonadota > Gammaproteobacteria. The sequence goes on from CAWCBX010000051.1 coordinate 2,252, forward strand.
AGTTGCAGGTAACTCTTCGCCACGAATTCAGTCGTCAGAGCAACGTTACCCGGATGAATTCTGCCGATGCGACCGTCGCGTAGAATCCGCTCCCAGCCCGAAGCATGGAATATTCCGAAGCCGCCCGCAAGTTCAAACGCGCGATCGATCACCCGCCAGGCGGACTCAACCGCGTGATATTTGGTCATCAATGCCTTGGCACCCCACATCGGGCCGTGGTCGACGCCGTTGCTCCAGTCGTCGGCGGTGCGGTCCAGGTGGGCCTTGATCGCATCGAGTTCGACGGCCATTTCCATGACGCCTTTCTGCACCTCCGGGTGCCAGGCCATGGAGCGGGTCATCGCCACCGATGTCTTGCCCGGGATCGAAGCCAGCGCCTTGTCAAAGGCGTGCTGCGCCAGCCCGCAGTAAACATTACCGAAACCAAGCAGCGCCCAGACAAAAACGCAGACGACGAACATGTCGGCGCCTTTCATGCCTTCATCGAGCACCCTGACGATGTATTTATCGGGCACGAAGGCGGCATCGAGCAGGGTGTCGTGACTTTGCGTCGCGCGCATGCCCATCACGTCCCAGTTCTCCCTGACTTCCAGCCCGTCCGAATCCCTGGGGATGAAGGCGTGAATAATCTTCGGGTTTTCCGGGTCCGAATCGTCGATGGCGTGAAAACCAAGCCGCGTCCACACCGGCGACAGCGAGCCGAAATTCTTGTGGCCGGTGAAACAGTAACCGCCATCTACGCGCTCGGCCTTGCAGGTTGAATGCAACATCGCGATGTCGTTGCCTTTCTCGGCATGACCGGCGGCGAATACCTCGCCGGCACAGGCTTCGCGCAGCAACCATTCGAGCGAGTTATCGCCGCTACGCCACAGATCGGCGGCGACCCCGGTCCAGTAGACATGCATGTTGATCGCCAGCGCATCGGCCGGTGCGTAATAGGCAAGGCGACGCTGTTGCTGGCAAACCTCGGCGAAACAAAGCCCGAGACCACCGAGTTCCTCCGGCACCGCCTGGATCAGGTAGCCGGATTCCTTCATCACATCAAAGTCTTCCTGGAAAAATTCGTTATTTTCATCGTATCGCGCCACCCGGGACTGAAACGCCTCGAGTTGTTCGGTAGACAAAATCTCATCGAGATTTCTGGTGCTTTCAGCATTCATCGGATTTCCCCTTTGTTATCAACGTGTTTTCAAAGTCCGGAATTCGTCGGTGGATACCGGAGTTGGAATCAGCCTAGTCGTAGCCGGGGCGTGATGATATCGTCCAAAATGATGATTTTTTTGTTTTGGGTTGCATGGAAATGATGAGTATAAAGTCTAACTGTTTGATTTTAATCAATATTAGTTTGACCTCCTGGTTCACTGGCAAGATTCAAAGACACTGCAAGAACAGCTTGCACGACCTGGATCGGGATCAAAACCGCGAACTTCTATGTTCGAAACTGACCGAGGTTAGCTGCCTCGCAGACGCGATTGCGCCTGGACTAGCTTGCTGGAGAAACTCGAAACCCTTTGGCCTTGTCAAAGGCATAGTGGTTTTTAATCCGGCCGACTTGTGGCAAGGGCTCCTGATAACTCCAGATGCCGTTTTCCGCCTCTCGATAACTCCAGTAGGAAGCGTCTCCTTTGATGGGGCAGTGGGTAGTTCGCCCGGTTTTTAAGATTTGTAAAGCAGCGATATCCGGCTCGGGAAAATAGATAACCGTGCCGAAGTCCTTGCCGTCATAATGTTCGTCGAGCTCGATCGCATGATTTGATTCGAGGATGAGTTCCTGCTCAAAAAACACCTGGTAGCTCCGATCAGAAGTTGACGTTTTCGCAAAATGCACTTTTTCTGCACTCATCGTAGTTCGTTTCCCTGCATTGCTGTTGGCTTGATAAATAGATGCTGGTTGCTATCTCGAAAGGGTTTGAGATATTTCCTGTGCAGCGCGAATACCGGAACTAAATGCGCCGTGACAGCAGCCGTGATCACCCACCGTCGTGGCTTCACCGGCGAAGAACAGGCGATCGTCGACCGGGCGGGCTAATTCTGCTCGCTGACTCCCCTGCCCGGGTAACGCACACGAGTATGATCCCCTGGTCCATGGATCTGTTGCCCAGGCGGTGGCAATTGAGCGCGTTACGTGTTGACGAATGTCGTTGCCGAAGACTTCGGCAACCTGGTTTACGGCAAAGTCGAGACTAGCCTGCTGGCCCTGTTTTTCCAACCAAATTGCCTGACGGCCACCGATAAACACAATAGCTGTATTTTGCCCCATGACACTCGCTTCAAACCCTCCGGCCACGGCATCCTCATTGCAGTTAATATGAAATCCCCGGCCACCGGGGCCAAAGACATCTTCATCAAAATGAAGACAGACCTTGTTTAACGTACCGGTCGGCAACCCCAGCACAGCTTCGACTTTCCAGTCGGGCAGGGCTGGCGCAAATTCAATTTCAGCGGAGGCGAGAATGCCATTGGAAACAGTCGATAAAACAGTTCGTGCTCGCAGGGTTCCCCGGGTGGTTTCAACGGAGACCCCGTTTTTGGAATAATCGATTCGTTCAACTTTGGTATTCAGTGAAACCGGTATATCACCACCCCAGGCAGCAACCAGGTTGCCATAGCCGTTGAGGATGGGAATATCGGGTCCGCTATCAACGGTGGCAACCTCAATCGACGAAACCTGGTCGATGTCTTGCGCATAATTCGCTGCCATCATATTCGCAAAGGTCATGGCGTATATATTTTCCAGATCCACCAGATCGGCAACCGCCACATCCTCGCCGCGACCCGCGGCGGCATAAATCGACTCATACCACTCGTTTTGACTGAAAAAAAAAGCTTTGCGCTCATCTGGGTTCAGAGTCATACCGTTGTTGTAGATACCTAGTCTGTCATCCGTGAAAATGTCGCCCTTGTCCTTTCCCAGGACAACGCCCAGTTCGTCGGCGATGGCGACAAATGGATTGGTATCGCCCTGATGTAAATAACTGCATCCCAGGTCGAACCAGACTTCAGGCGCGATTTCCTCGCTATAGGCTCTCCCCCCGATGCGGTGTGATCCTTCTATGACCACATAGCTCAGTCCCATCCGGGCTAATTCTTTTGCCGCCGACAGGCCGGAAGCCCCGGCGCCAATGATCACCACATCTGCTTCGGATGACATGAGTCCCCCTGATCCTTTGTTGCTCCGAATGCATATTATGGCACACCGCTATGCCGATTTTTATGACCCGGCGAGGGGCCGTTATATGCAGAATCGAAAAGTTATAGATAGCGAAATGATCGACTGCTAAGCGGAAGCTGTTATTCATCGATAGCAGGTGACTGCTATTTGCTGCCTGATGCAGACACTGGAAAATTTCTTACCACCGGGAATCTTCGGCCGGGAACGAAGCATAAAAATAAAGTCGGCGTTTTTCCCGCGGATGTGGTGACTCCTGGAGTTTTGAGTTGTTGTTGACAGCATCGTTTATAATTAGCGCCCGACAATAGAATCCAGATGTGAATCATGCAGTCCATAGACGGTTTAAGTGAAGCAGCGAAAGTGGCCTACCAGTCCTTTCTCGATATGAGTGATAGTAAGACAGCACATTTTAACAGCTTGAAGGCAGTCGAAAATATTTATGAATCAGGTGGCGTACCTAGTGCCGCGGAAACCCTGGAGTTGGAAAAATTGCTTGCCAATCACGATAAAAGCGTACTGGCGTTTAAAACGGCCATGGCTGCTGTAATTGACAATGACGAGAAAAAAACTTTGATTCAGTTAATGACTTAGAGGTTTATCAAGTTGGTCGTCGGAAGAAATAGAGCGTGATCGTAACCACAGCCTGGTGAAGCAGGCGCAAGCCACCCTATGCCAGGTTTCGAACGATCGACTTCGGGCGATTACTTTATCTGGATGCCCTTTGAAATTTCCCGGAACAGGGGCAGGGTGTATTGAATCTGTTCGGCCAGACTGGTCTGGAACGCCTCGTCGTGTTGATTGATGGCTTGATCAGCCATTTGTCCGATTAATTCTACGGTTGCGTCAAATGTTTCGGGTTTTAAAATAGTATCCATCTTTTCCAGCCTGGCTATTCCAGCCAGAACTTCATCAGCGGGCAGGTCGATCGCATCGGGATTGATTTGCAGGATCGCACTAAGCGCGACAATTGTTGCTTCGTCATCGCGTTCGGTTTTTGAAATTTCACGTTCGTCGCGCAGGCGCATTGCAAAATACCGGGTCCGGTTGACGAAACGTTTGACCGCGCGTGGCGTGTCGCGCCGGCGAGAGGCGAGCGGCAGCCAGATCCCCAGCGCCTGCTCAAACGTACTGGAATCGTACTGAATATCGTCACGGCCGCGCATCATCACCCAGATTCCGACCAATACGATTACAGCGATCGGTAGATAAATATAGTCGATGGTATTGTCTGTCACTGCAGGCGAGATAATCTTGCCGGCCGGGGCTCGACCTGGGCCGGGTACCTCCTCGACTGCTACAGCCCCTTGCAGGACCTCCGCTTCCGGCTGGAGCTGCGCAGGGTCTGTCGGTTTCTGGCTGGATTGGACTGGTGCAACAGTTTTCGCGGTTCCCGCTAATGCGTGCAGGTAATTGCCCAATTGAACTCCGGCGACAACAACACCGGCAAGAAAAATCAATCGCCAGTATTGCATCCAGTACTGGTGCAGTCGTTGAGCTAAAAGCTCACTGGTTGAAGTATCCTCTGTGTGTGTATCCGGTAAAGCCAGATCCAGCATTTGCGTCGTTTCGAGCTCGGGCACTTCGAGCTGGATATTGATCAGCTTTTCGAGGTACTCGTTGGCAAAGGCCGCTTTGCCTTCCTCGCCGTGATCTTCAGCGATTTTTTTGGTGAGTGAATCGTAGCCCACCGCCACGCTGTTGCGTACAATGTTGTAATCCATTCCCAGGATCACAAAGCAATTACCCGAACTGACCAGGTAATTGGTTGCCTCCAGCGCGCGCATCACCGTACTCGTATCGCAACGATCCAGGTCATCGATAAATACGATTAGCGACACTGGCCGCAGGTTATCGTTGAAATTTCGGAAGTACCGTGCGTACTGGCCCCGGAACTCCAGGTTTTTGGCGCGACTCTGGACGCGTGGCAGGGTTTGCAGGGCCTTGACTAAAACCACTGGGCCACCAGCCAACGCGATCAGTGAGCTGAGCAATCCGACAATCCAGTCGATGTTTTCGCCGAATACAGGAGCCGCTGGCTCTGGCGCTTCCTGTGCTGGTTTGGCGGCTATAGTTTCCTCGGTTTCGATTCGGGTTATTTCCTTGTTGCCCTCCTGTTCGGTCACCGCGGTGCTGGAAATTTCCTTGACCACAGCCTCGTTGTCAGTTCCAGGCAATGGAGTTTCAGCTGGATTAACCAATTGCTGTATCTGAGCGATATGCGTGCTTAAGCGGGACTGATCGTGCCCGTAAAATGTCAGCGCCACGGTCGCGGTGCAGACCAGTAGCAGGATCTGCAGATAATGTTCGGCACTCCAGCGAAACAGACGGCGAAACAGAAATGCAAACCAGTACGGATTGACAAATGGTGGACGCGAGGTGAAAAAGGGTTGTCTTCCCTGCTGGCGAATGCTGGTAACCAGTGCCTCGATCAGGTTTTCTTCGCTCTGGTGATGCCAGGAGTTAAACCAGACTGGTACGAAACCGTGTCGCTGCAGGTCGGCGCTGATCAGATTCATCAGCGAACTTTTACCGGTGCCCCAACGGCCGGAAACGGCCAATGTCAGCGGGCCGGTGGTTTTCTCGTGTCGTAAGAAACGCGACACACTCCTGGCGATGCGGCCAAAACCAAGCCTGTCCTGGTCATTTTCCTGCAACGGTCGGTCGGAAGTGACCTGATTGGCGATCGTATTGATTTCGCCTGTGGGTTCGCGGATGCGTCGACTCTTCGGATTGAGCGCTGGCAAGAACAGAATTAGCGCCGCTAGCCAACTAAGGTAATACCACGGTGCGGGGTATCGCAATGGCGTAATATCCACCCAGTTTGCGCCGCCATCGGTGGTGGCGAGCGCCGTACCACGACGCCCCACGGCCCAGCCATGTTGCGCATCGATAAACTGCACCGAATGCAGGCGAAATGTCGTGCCGCTGCTTTGTGCCTGCCAGTTTGCGCCGCCGTCACTGCTGGTGAGCACCGTGCCCGCATCTCCCACGGTCCAGCCGCGTTGCGCATCGATAAACTGCACTGATTGCAGCCGGATTGACGTACCGCTGTCTTGTGGCTGCCAGCGTGCGCCGCCGTCATTGGTGGCGAGCACCGTGCCATTTCTTCCCACCGCCCAGCCGCGCTGTTCATTGAGAAACTGCACCGAGAAAAGCGTGCTCGTGGTACCACTGACCTGTGCCTGCCAACTGGCGCCACCATCGCTGGTGGAGAGCATCGTGCCCGCATCACCCACGGCCCAGCCGCGCTGCGTATCGATAAACTGCGTCGAGAAAAGCGTGTTTCTGGTACTGCTGTCTCGAGCCTGCCAGCTGGCACCACCGTCGGTGGTGGTGAGCACTATGCCATTGTATCCCGTGGCCCAGCCACGCCGCGCATCGACAAACTGCACCGCGCGAAGCGTGTCTTTGGTACCGCTGTCCTGAGCCTGCCAGCTGAAGCCACCGTCGCTGGTTGCGATTACTATGCCATTTTCGCCCACGGCCCAGCCGCGCTGCGCATCGATAAACCACAGCCAGTTGAGGAAGTTAATTGTGCCGCTTTTTTGTGCCAGCCAGCTGGCGCCACCGTCACTGGTGGTGAGCACCGTGCCATCGTCACCCACCGCCCAGCCGCGCTGTGTATCGAGAAACTGTACCGAGTGAAGCCAGCTATTGGTGCCGCTGCTTCGCGCCTGCCAGCTGAACCCGCCATCGCTGGTGGCAAGCACCGTGCCCGCGTCACCCACCGCCCAGCCGCGTTGTGCGTCGATAAACTGGACCGCGTGAAGCCAGCTGGCGGTGCCGCTACTTTGCGCCTGCCAGTTGGCACCGCCGTCACTGGTAGCGAGCACCGTACTACTGCCGCCCACCGCCCAGCCGCGTTGCGCATCGACAAACCGCACCGAGTGAAGCGTGCTGGTGATACCGCTGTCCTGTGCCTGCCAGCTGGCACCGCCGTCACTGGTGGTGAGCGCCGTGCCCGCGTCGCCCACGGCCCAGCCACGCAGGGCATCGATAAACTGCACCGAGTAAAGCGTGCTGGTGGTGCCGCTGTCTTGTGCCTGCCAGCTGGTGCCACCGTTGCTGGTGGCGAATACCGCGCCATTGCCGCCCACGGCCCAGCCGCGCTGCGCATCGACGAATTGCACCGAATTCAGGAGTTCAGTTGTGCCACTTCTTTGCGCCTGCCAGTTGGCACCGCCGTCACTGGTGGCGAGCACCGTGCCTTCGTCTCCCACGGCCCAGCCACGCTGCGCATCGATAAACTGAATCGAATTGATACGGAGCCTGGCGCCGCTGTCTTGTGCCTGCCAGGTTGTGCCGCCGTCACCGGTGGCGAGCACCACACCATCGTCTCCCACCGTCCAGCCGCGCTGCGCATCGACAAAAAATACGTTCACCAGATCGGCAGACAGAAACCCGTTATGTGCCACCGACGGAATGGTCGAGGCGGGTTCCTCCTGTTGGGCCGGGGGCTCCTGCTGTTGTGCTGGTTCTTTTTTTAGTTGTTGTTTTTTATAATCCTTTGGTTGAATTTCCTGAACTTGTTGTTGCTGTGGCGCCTGGAATGGCACGCTGATCTTGCTCCAGTTCCGGCCACCGTCCGGACTACGCACGATTAAACCATTGTCGCCAACAGCGACCAGTGTGCTATCGCCGCCGGGCACTATGGCAAGCGCGTTTAATTTCTCCGGGATGACGGGCAGTCTTTTAAACGCGTTGGTTTCGACCGGGTGCAGCCACCAGTCAGCGGAGAATGTTGCGGGTTGCCGCAGTGCGTTTGGGCGCAACGGTTGCAGGGTAGCGATGGTAGTGGCAATAGACACGATCAGTAGCGCCCCCAGCAGCCACAGCACACGTCGATTATCAAACAAATTTTGCCAATTCAATGACCTGGGCAGGCCCTGACCTTCCCCCGAAGGATTGTTCTGTGATGTGTCGGTAAACTTTTGTTCCGCCACGATTTATCTCGTTCCCTGATAAATTTAAAGCAGTATAAACCACCTGCTGCCCGGGCGTAATATGAATATAAACAGTCGTGTTGCGCGCACCCCGGAATAAATAACAAGCCCCGTTATTTCTATTGCAGGCAGGCCCACGACGATGCCTGCAGCGACGCCTTCCCGCTGAGCCTGCCCGTGAAATCCGCCGGATTTATAAGGGAAGGCCACACAATTCACACAAACTGCCGCTTCAGGCTTGACTAGAGGACCGCACGACTATTTAATACGCGCTTCCGCATTCCAAGCCCAGGTAGCTCAGTCGGTAGAGCAGAGGACTGAAAATCCTCGTGTCGGTGGTTCGATTCCGCCCCTGGGCACCAGTTTTTTCGTTTAAAATCAATAACTTAACTATATTTCTACTTTGTTGAGTTTATTGCCGTGCGGGAGTTTTGCGGGACTTACCCGTAATTTACTCGTCGCAAGACAACCAACTCTGGCCTTCCTTCGCCTCTATCACACACTGTATTCGCGGCTTTAATCAGGTTCGATAACTCTGCCGCTGAGTAATGCGTTGTGATACGTCCTGATCTATGCCCTAACAAGTCTTGCCGATCTTCAAAACTCACTCCAGCAGCGCGTAGACGCCTGCCAAAGGTGTGTTTCAAATCGTGGACACGAACCTGTTTCAGGTCAGCCACTTCTCGTGCCCGACACCAGGCACTGTTGAGCATGCGAATGATGGGTTTGTCTCTG
>CAWCBX010000052.1:0-7935 GCA_963793595.1 uncultured Gammaproteobacteria bacterium
CGACGATTGTCTCTACCTCGCGCAAATCGGCGGTATGATCAATCGCATCCGCGAAGTGATTCCGAATGCCAAGCTGCTGTACAACAACAGCCCGTCGTTTAACTGGACGCTGAACTTTCGTCAGCAGGTCTTCGACGCCTGGAGCGAAGAGGGTAAAGATGTTTCCGCCTACGATCGCGACGGTTTGATGAGCGCTGATTACGATGACACCGAACTGGGTATCGCTGCAGACGACAGGATCCGTTCCTTCCAGGCGGATGCGGCACGGGTAGCCGGTGTTTTCCATCACCTGATCACGCTGCCGACCTATCACACCGCGGCGCTATCCACCGATACGCTGGCGAGGGATTACTTCGGTGACGAAGGTATGCTGGGTTATGTATCCAAGGTTCAGCGCCAGGAAATCCGTCTCGGCGTCGCCTGTGTGAAGCACCAGAACATGGCAGGCTCCGACATGGGTGACGATCACAAGGAGTACTTCTCGGGTGCGCAAGCGCTGAAAGCCTCCGGCAAAGACAACACGATGAATCAGTTCTAACAACATCGCTTAAAGTGTCTCGAGAAAGGGCGGACCGGTTTCCGCCCTTTTTTATGCCTGGCGTTGGGAGCGTCAGTCAGCGGATGCCACACCGATAGCGCCATATTTTTTTCGCCGCGAAGCGCGGGGAAGGCGCTGACAACCTTAGTTTGTTAAGATCGTTGTCCGTACTCGCTGGTTGACAGGAGATTTCCGTGAAAGAAACCCACGCAACGTCCGCCTATAGCTACCCACTGTTGATCAGCCAGCTCTGGCATACCCCGATGTCATGCAATCCCCAGCAGGAAATTGTCAGCGGCGTGAGCCGACGATTCAGTTACCGGGAATTGCGCACGCGGGTCGGCCAACTCGCTTCTGGCCTGGCATCTATCGGAGTTAAACCCGGGGACACGGTGGCGGTGATGGATTGGGACAATCACCGCTACCTGGAATGCTTCTTCGCGGTACCGATGATGGCCGCGGTATTGCACACGATAAATGTACGCCTGTCGCCGGAGCAAATACTCTATACCATCAATCATGCCGAGGACGATTTCATCCTGCTGCACGCCGACTTCGTGCCCATCATCGAACAGATCCATGAGCGTATCGAAACCAATCCCCGCTTCATCTTCCTGCGCGATGAGTCCGCTACCGCGCTGCCGGAATTCTGTGACTACGAATATGAAGCCTTGCTGCAAACCGGTGACCCAGATTTCGAATTCCAGGATTTCGATGAAAACACGGTGGCGACAACTTTCTATACCACCGGCACCACCGGCGATCCAAAGGCGGTGTTTTACTCACACCGACAACTGGTGCTGCACACGCTGGCGTTGGTCGGGGGCTTAGGTTCAACCGATAGTAGCAGCCGGGTCCATCGTGGCGATGTCTACATGCCGATTACCCCGATGTTCCACGTTCACGCCTGGGGTTTCCCCTATGCGGCCACGTTGATGGGGATAAAGCAGGTCTATCCGGGTCGCTATGATCCAGCGGTGTTATTGCGTCTGATTAAAACCGAGGGCGTTACCTTTTCGCACTGTGTGCCGACGATACTGCATATGTTGTTAACCGCCAACGAAACCGAGCAGGTCGATCTTTCCAGCTGGAAGGTAATCATCGGTGGCGCGGCGCTGACGCCGGGTATGGCGCAGGCGGCCACCGAGCTCGGCATCAACCTGTTTGCGGGCTACGGCATGTCCGAAACCTGCCCCGTCCTCACCGTGGCAGATATGAGCGGGGTCCATGCGGTGAACCCTGACGATGATCCCGCCGCTCGCTGCAAGACCGGCAAACCCATCCTGATGGTCGATTTGAGAGTTATCGATGCCGATATGAACGATGTGCCGCGCGGTGGTTCGGTCAGCGGCGAGGTCGTGGTGCGCGCGCCGTGGCTGACCCAGGGTTACGCGGGCAATGCGGAGGGTTCCGAAACCCTCTGGGAAGGTGGTTACCTGCACACCGGCGATGTCGGCTACATCGATGCGGGCGGCTCGCTGCTGATCACCGACCGCATGAAAGATGTCATCAAGTCAGGCGGTGAATGGATTTCGTCACTGGAGCTGGAGAGCCTGGTTTCTGCCTGCGCCGGTGTGACCGAGGTCGCGGCCTTTGGCATCCCCAGTCAGCGCTGGGGGGAGCGCCCCATGTTGACTATAGTCGGCAGCCCGGGGGTGGCCGACGAGGCAATCATTAGCGAAGCCAGAAGTTTGATACAGGCTGGTATCGACGCGGGGCAGATCTCTAAGTGGGCGTTGCCGGAACGCATCGAAGTGCTCGATGCCCTGCCCAAAACCAGTGTCGGCAAACTGGACAAAAAGCTGCTGCGCGCGCGTTACAACGACGCCGGGTAATCGATAGCGGCAACAGGATTGAAGGGGCAGAGACGAGTTTGGTTGATTATCGATCGACTTTGACCCCTTTTATCTATTTAAAAAGCTTGCTTCAACTCCGCCAGGTTGTTTTTCATCACGTTTAAGAAATCACCTTGCGCAGGTGCGTTGGCGTAGGGATCAAACACGATCGAACCGATGCCCATTTGTCTTAATTGCTCGACTGATTCGATATTCGGGTTGCCTTCCCAGAGCATCCATTTAGCCGCATGGGCCAGTGCCTGCTATTGTGACGGACCGGGATCTTCATCGGGCTCCCACATCACGTTGTGCAGAGTGATACCATATCGACGCGCCAGGTATTGATACACGGGGTGCGAAGCGAGTATTGTCTGATTTTGCTTACCCGTAATAATACTTTTCAGTTCGGCGTCGAGAGAAAGTAAATCATCCTCAGGCCGGGCAAAGTTGTTGTCGACTTCCGCTTTGATTTGCGGCCGTTTCCTGATGATGGCCTGCCTTATTGCATCGGCCTGAACCGAGCGTTATGCGGCAGCTGTCCTTGCAACCTGTAACGTAACGCGTTACACTATGCGATTATGATTCGGAGCTTCAAGCACAAAGGACTGGAGAAGTATTTTATGAAGGGAACAGTCTCCGGTATCCAGTCGGCCCATAGCAAACGCTTACGGCTTATCCTGGGTCGGCTAAGTGCATCAGCAACGGCACAGGATATGGATTTACCCGGACTGTATTTACATCAGCTCCGTGGAAAGCATCGTGGCCGATGGTCTGTTCGTGTCAGTGGCAATTGGCGCATAACTTTCAGATTTGATGGTCCTGATGCATTAGATGTTGATTATGAGGATTACCACTAATTATGAATATGCATAACCCGCCTCACCCGGGAGAAATTATCCGGGATCTCTGCCTTGAGCCTTTGGAGTTGAGTGTTACAGATGCTGCCAGTGCATTAGGTGTAAGTCGCAAAACTTTGTCGTCTATTCTAAATGGTCGTTCAGGTATTAGTCCGGAAATGGCTCTGCGTTTATCCAAGGCATTTAGCACAACCCCTGAAAGTTGGCTTAATCAGCAAGTTCAATATGACCTTTGGAATGCAAAGAAAGCTAGCAAAGGCATTAAAGTTAAGAAACTATATGCCGCATAACAGGCAAATGCAGACGGATCTGGCGAGAATTAAGAATTAAGGTGACAGTTAACTTAATTCGTCGCTACTACGAGATAGGTTAACTGTCACCCAAGTTCAGTAATGGATCAACCTGGTTGGGGTAATTAAGTTAACTGTCACCTTAATTCGTTTTCACGTCATGCTGACGGTCGAATCACGTGGCTTCTATGACAAACTCACCAGTCAAGCCGTAGCTTGATGTAAATCAATAATTCGGTTTTCAAAGGATTTAGCCTTATTATGTAAGATTGATTGCTTTTGGGGCATGTCCAGACCATGGATCGCAGCGCAATTGAAAAACTCACTGGCCCGAGTAAATAGCTATGCCAGCTTCGGAGCTCGTCTATGTATTGGTAGTCCTGTTGGGCATTGCCATGCTGATCACGGGAACCTGTCGTAACCTGCCGGTTCCGTTCACGGTAATCCTCGTCCTGGTAGGCATGCTGTTGGGCAAACTGTCCCACCTGCTGCATTTCATGGAACCGCTGCAGGATTTCAGCTTAAGCCCCGAAATCATGTTATTCGTGTTTCTGCCCGCGCTCATCTTTGAATCCGGGTTTGCACTGGATGCCCGCCAGATGATCAAGGATCTACCGCCCATTCTGATTCTGGCGATCCCCGCGATGCTGATGTCCACTTTCGTGGTCGGGCTGGGGGTCTGGTGGGCACTGGATATCAAGCTGATTGTCGCCCTGGTGTTCGGCGCATTAATCTCCGCCACCGACCCGGTCGCGGTGGTGGCACTGTTCAAGGAACTGGGTGCTCCGAACCGCCTGAATGTCCTGGTCGAAGGAGAATCCCTGCTTAACGACGCGACCGCTATCGTGGCTTTTACGATCCTGCTCGGCATAGCTGTCGAAGGTGGCGGAATCGGCTGGTCCGACCTGGATAACGTATTCCTGGATTTCCTGCGTGTATTTATCGGTGGCGCTTTGTTCGGCGCCTTGCTGGGTTTCGTGGTATGCGAACTGTTATATAGAATGAACAGCGGAATCAGTGTGATTCTGACCTCGTCGATCATCATCGCCTACGCCAGCTTCGTCATCGCCGAGCACAGTTTCCACGTTTCGGGTGTCATGGCCGTGGTCGGTTCTGCAGTTGCCCTGCGGCGATTCGGAGTGACCCGGTTTCGCCAGGATACTACCCATGCCATCAGCGAGGTCTGGGAGGTCATCGCGTTATGCTGTAATTCGTTGCTGTTTTTACTGGTGGGCTTATCGATCAGCGTCGGCACGCTTTTTAACCAGCTCGGACCCATATTCATCGCCATCGCGCTGGTGTTGAGTGCACGAGCCTTGTCTATTTATACCCTGGTCCCGCTGGCGGTAAAACGCTTCAAGCTGCCACACATCAGCATGGGCGAACGCCACATCATGTGGTGGGGCGGCCTCAAGGGCGGTCTGGCTATTGCCGTGGTGCTTTCAATCCCCGCCGATCTGCCGGAGCGCCAGTTCCTGTTCGAAGTCACGCTCGGGGTCGTCCTGTTTACGCTGTTGATCAGCGCGCCGACGATACGCCCGCTGATGCATTTTCTCGGCTTAAGCGAGTTTTCCAGGGGAGAGGAGCTGGAGTACCGAAACTCGCTGCATAGTGCCGAGGAAACTTCGCAGGGATATTTGTCGAGCCTCGCCGCCAGCAAAATTGTGCCGCGGGGCACGATTGTTCCGTTGCAGGACAAGATCCGTGCAACCTTCTCCAGTGGCATCGAAGATGACGCAACAGTAGCGCACGAGAACGATGAGTATTTCGCTGAATTCAGGGCCTATAGAGTGGAGCGAGAATCGTTGAAATCGCTCTACGAGACTGGCGTTATCAGCCAGTACATTTATCTCGATATGAACAACCGGTTGCATGCAGTGCAGGAATCGCTGCGACTCGGTGAAGGCAGTATTGGAGTAGTCGACCAGTCGGAGGAACGGACTCTGTTTCAGCGAATTGAGACTTTTGTGTTGGCTAAAACTCGAGAAAAGACCTGGCTTGCCGGATGGCTTTCGAAATACCAGGAACGCAGGACGGTGCATCGAGTGCAACGCAACCTGGCGCATATCCTGGTAAGCGACGACGTGATATCGATGCTGAGCCAACAGAACGACTTGCTCGAGGAAATCGTAAACAAGGTAATATCTGTCTACGAAGACCGAAAAAAATACTATCGTAAACAGCTGAAACAGATCAGAAAATACTACCCGAACTTCTACCTGGAATATCTCGAGCGACTCACGACACGATCCATGATCAGCAGTGGCTGGAATGGGGTAAAGTCCGAGTTTGCCCATGGTGATCTCAGTGCCAAGGGCTTCAACCTGGTACAGGGTAAGGTTGAAGCGGTTTTGGCGGGAATTGACGAATCACCGCTTATTTTCTCGAAAACGGTTAGCACCATATCTGAATACCTGGAAGATTTTGACCTGTTCCACGATTTGAACGATAAGGATTACGCCTTCCTGGAGGAAAACACTTCCATTGTCACGTTTTTAGCCGGCGATACCATTATGGGCCGCTTTGAATCAGGCATAGATTTCTATGTGCTGGTGGATGGGAAGGCGACCGTCTGGATCAAGGATGCATTCAGTCGCGAGCAGTTCATGGCCGAGTTACTGAAGGGAGACTTTATGGGGGAATCCGGACTGCTGGCAAAGCAAAAAAGCAGCAAACATCAAAGAAGCGCTACGATAAGGGCGGAAACACCCTGCACACTGGTCAGGATTTCGCCCGATACCATGTCACGAATCCTTTGGAAATATCCAAAAATTCTGGATGCCATACGCGAAATTAACGAGACCCGCTTAAGCGTCCGTCCAAAGAGTACGGACAAGCTCCGCGTCTACAAACCCAAAAAAGGCCGTAAGTAACAATATCGATTACGATGTCTTCGCGAACACAGATCATCAATGCAGAGCGAGGCGGTGAAACACCCGGTGCTGGCGCTATTATCCTGCTGTTTTTCCGGTGCTCTCGTCTTCCATGCAAACTCAGGCTTGATACAAATGCACATCCCGTTGCGGGAACGGAATCGAGATGCCTTCCTCGTCAAAGCGCATTTTAACTGCCCGGGTTATCGCCCAGTAGGTCTCCCAGTAGTCATCTGTTTTTACCCAGGGTCTGACGATGAAGTTGACCGAAGAATCGCCGAGTTCATGCAAACGAATGTTCGTCTCGGGATCTTTTAAAACCGATTCATGAGAATTGACTATCTCCGCCAGGACCTTTTCCGTTTTGAGAATATCGTCGGTGTAAGAGATGCCAAAAACCAGATCGATACGGCGAATACTCTGTGCTGTTACATTCTTGATGACATCCCCCCAGATCTTGCCATTTGGTACGATGATGGTCTGGTTGTCGAAGGTCAGAATTGTCGTATTCACCAGGCTCATCTGACTTACCAGCCCCGACACGCCAGCTGCTTCAATAAAGTCATCGACATCGAAGGGGCGATAAATCAGGATCAACAGGCCGGCAGCAAAATTGGACAATGTATCCTGCAGCGCAAAACCGACAATAAAACCGATTACACCGAGACCCGCGAGCAGTGGTCCCAGGCTGATCCCGACCTGGGATAACGCGATTAACACACCAATGAAGAGAATTGTATTACGCACAACTAACAGAACCATGCGTTGCAACAACTGGGAAAGCTCGACCCCCGGTTGGTGCAAAGCTGTTTCAGTCAGTCTTTGTGCGAGATTGGCGAGTTTGTAAAAAGCGAATACGATAATAAGAAACAGAATCAGTTGAAAAAACAGGCCCGGCCCACTTTCAACCAGGCTTGCCCACAGGGTTTCACCCCAACCAACTAGCAAGCTGGACAGTACATCCACCTGAAAAGTATCTGTCGTAATCTGGCCAGTGACGCTTAGCAATTGCTGCCGGTAGTTATCGGTATTCATCTCCAGGCTATCCATCATGGTTAAAACAACTGCCACCCCGTTTGCGATCAGGGAAACATGATTTATTGCGGCATTCAGTTTGGCATTTAGCTCGGCATCGTCAGGGATTACTGCTTTACTGGCTTTCAATGCGGAGACATCTGCAATAGTCATCTCTAGTAGAATCGATCCATTCGCTGCGCGTTCAGCCAGGTCTTCCTTGAGCAGTTGTTCCTGCTTTGACACGTCCAGTCCGAAATGCCGGGATAATTCGAGGCTTTCGATGTAGATCTGGTAGCTGTGGTTTAGCGTGTCCAGGAGTTCAAAAATCTTGCTGTAAGCGGCAGCCTGTTCAGCCGCCGTCAGCTCTTCTTCGGGGAATACGATGCGTTTCCTGATGTCGCTGGCGATTTCCCTGGCAAGCGTCGGTTGAGAGCCCAGGATTTCGATCGCCTGCTGGTGGTGCTTTTCGTTCTTCGTGCCTGCAGTTTCCTGCGCAACGACGCCATCGGTAAAACTCAAATTCTG
>CAWCBX010000053.1:0-14999 GCA_963793595.1 uncultured Gammaproteobacteria bacterium
CATCGATGGTTCTTGTTTCCGCGGATGGACGAGGCACGAAGCGCTCGCTGATTCCACCTGCGAGATATAGTACCGCCTCGTCAAGCTTTTTCTCCCCTGACGCGCGGTCGTCGTTGTTAGTCATCGTCGTAGTTTCGGTTGTGCCCGTATCAACTTGAATGCCATCCATCGTCGAGTGTTATTCTTCTTCAGGACTGTCCCCGAAGCTTCGTCACTCACTTGTTTGGCACCTTCGCGCACTACTGGCGATTTATCATAAACCGATACAGCAAAGAGTGAACAACTAGTAGAGGATTTTAGTGCTACCCCGAACTCTTTTGTTAGCGATCAGCTTTGTAGTCCTCGCCAATCACCCTTCCGTTGGACCAACGGCCGTTCGATCTACACGTTTTCTACTTGGAAGTTCGCGCCGAGCCAGCTCTTACAAATCTACAGTCAATCCTTCAGCCAAAACTAGATCTTCATCTTCCTGTGGTGGCTTTTCAAGGTTGGAGTCTACATGGGGTAGATCTCCTGGGTCGAAGTGGTAACGGGCTTGGAGTCCGTTCAGTCTGTTCTCGTCAAAGGTCGAGAGAGTGACCTGACTAGACTGGAGCGTGCTGCTCTCCCTTCGATCGCTGAAGGAACTGATCGAGAGTTCTGAGCCGCTGCTCCCCACTGATGTTGTTGAGCTGGGTCTAGTGACCCTTTCGTCCTGCATGGACTCATCAGTACTGGTGTTGGCAATCTGTGGCTGGTCAAACCTATGGAATCGTGGTTTGTGGCGGCAGGCACCATGAACCTCGTTGCACTTGTTGATCGCCATCCGTGGGTTGTTTCGAGTGAGTTTGAGAATTTCATACCTCTCCTTTGCACATAGCTTGCACTTCCTGGTTCCGAAAGTCTGGACACAGGACATCGGATCGCCTTGCCAAATAATATCAACTTTGACCTTGACGTAGTTCTTGATATCCTTCTTCTCAGTACCCTTGGGTACAAGACTTGCGAAGTGTGCGGCGAACGAGTCAGAGCTGGTTCATACACATACTCATCTTGCAACCTACTATAAAGCCTAGTGTAAAACCGAACTTCGAGAGACACTTAAAAAATAGAGTACCGGTCCAGCACCGGCGGGATCACACACTCATGGAGGGAGAACACACGGTGCTGGCGGGTTGGTGTGGTCAAGAGCCAACAGTGTCATCGACTCCAGCAAACAAGAACCAAGACATTCAGACTGCTTCTCAAGTCAAATGTGTCCAAACATGTTTGTGCAATTTTGGCCTTCAAGAGAGAGAACAAGAGCCCAAAGACGACAAGGAGAGTTCCCAAACTTCATGGTGTTGATGACCGCGGGTTGCGGGTTCAAGATCTTTTGGTTTGAAGGCAGGTTTGGTGTTTGGATCTGGACAGTTGCTTGGCAACTTGGATTGATGTCAAATCCAAGTCGCAAAGCAACTTGAGTTGTGGGCAGAGTTGATTCCGTGGACCAGACAGCACGGGAAACAGGTGTCTTTTCCATGCACGGGTCAGGGCATCCACGCGCTCAATCCTCCCACGCTTTTTCACTCTCAAGCAATGCAGAACACAGTGCACACAGTCTTTGGCATGAACAAAGCAGCTGGAGCGGCGCTCTCAATTGTCACCACTGATCATCATCAACAACGCAGTGCAGGCGACAACCGTGGAGGCAATGGCACACTTTTGGACATGCCTTTTTTGCTCGGACAGAACAACTCAACAATCAAACATTCTGTGTGATGCCATGCTTTGCCGCAGTCATGGGGGTGTCAAAAATCATTGGATCAGAGCAAGCTCAAGGCAGCAAGGGTCCAAGCGTGCTTCATGGTTGGACCCACCATTGTGGTTTGCATGACGAAAAAAAGACATGTTTGCACTGGCACGCCAAGACTTGGCTGGGAACCCACCTGCCCATCTCATGCTTCTGTTCACAGAGATTTCTCAAGTGCTCATGAGTTTGGTCTTCCCCTTTGTCTTTTGCACCTTTTGTGTGTTGACTTCATCAATCCTGTTCTTCCCTCTTTGCTTTGCAACCCAGTTCCTTTGTTGTGCCATCCACTGCCCTTTTTGTGTTCGTCAACAGTTGTTGTTTTGTCCCATGGCAGCAGACCATCTTGTCTGAGAAAGTCTGCCAAACCTTCCCAGTTTGTGTGGCAAATTCTTTTTCATCTCTCCACTGGCTCCCTCTGTGCTTTGAGAGCAAAGGGTTGCTGCTGTTGCTCCAGCGACTGAGCAGCCTGAACAGCCCTGAATCGAGCCGACATGTCCATGGTGAGATTCTTGGTCTTGATGGCAACCAATTTGATCTTGAAATCATCCACTTGCAAGGCCACTTGAACCCTTGTCTCCAAAGCAGTCTCTTGCAGTCTCGAGGACTTTGGCCAGACATCCGTTCATCTTTTGACTTGCCTCACTCTTGAGATCCGAGACTCGCACGATGTCACCTGCACAGAACAACGTTTTGCTGTCTTTCTTGTTCGAAGGTTTATCAAACAAGCACACAAGGCGGTGGTTGTCAACCCACAGTGGCTTTTTGACATTCTTTGTTGCAACAGCTCTCATTCTTGCACTCGCAACAGCTCGGCGCTCCCTCCTTTCCACACCAAGCGCAGTGCTTTTCTTTGGAAGAGAGCGCCTCCTTCTTCACATCGGTGGTGGTCGAAACAATGAGGATCCTTCCTTGGCATCACTGCCCGTCACCAAAAACACACAACAACACAGCCATCTTCTTTGTGACACGGCCAACGCAGCATGTCTGTCTGTCTTTCAGGCCTGTTGTGACAATATTCGTGGAATGACACATTGCAGCAGAGTGGCTCAACAAAGTTGACAATACGTCCAGCTGTTTGGATTGGATGGAATCTTGAAAGTTCTCCTTCAAAGAAGAGGGGAACGAAGCGGGCGAAACTGTCTTGAATTGGCTGTTCATCCCATGTGCCGCGAACGATCCTGCAATAGCCTAGGAACAGAGATGACGTGACGCTCGGACACGCAGCTCTAACTTGTCTATTCTCTAGTAGATACAGTGGGTAAGAATGAATCATTAATCTTCGCACTCGTTTTTCACTTGTTACAATTTATGTAGTGAAGTCAAACCATTCACGCACGACTTCCGTGTTCCTCACACGTCCAAAGTGTGAAATTCAGACGTCGTCATATTCCTCATATTCTGCGGTGTCATCATCTTCGTCCTCATCTTCATCATCTTCGTCCTCATCGTCATCAACTTCTGACAAGTCGTTTTCGTCAAATTCACGGCCAAATTCATACTCGTATTCAGCGTCCACGTGGTTTGCGATTCTGCCGCAACAGCATCCTTTCGAGCACTCAAGAATGGCATTATACGCTTCCAAATTCTTTTCTTGAATATGCGAATCCCACGGAGCTTCATAGAGAACCGCCCGATTCATGCTGAAAAGCGCTGCGTCAATCTTCTCGTTTGCGAACAACGAGAGGGCCTTGTAGAAGTAAACACCAGGGAGGTGTCGTCCCTCTGGAAGGATCCGGTTCGACGCACGGATAGCGCTATCATATTGCTTCGTTTGGTAGTAGCAGTACGCCAGCCAGACCATGGAACGTTGGAACACCTCGTGTGACAGATCATTGGCGGGTGGATTGACACAAAGTCCACTCGGCGAATGCTTTACCCGCTCAAACAAAGTGACAGCGGAGTTGTAGTCTCCCTCTCTCATGTGATAGAAGCCCTCCACCATACTTCCGATTGCCAAGGGATCTCCTCGCCAATGCTTGGGCGGCAAACCAATTTCATGCAGCCCGCTGGCTATCTGATATTGGAGCATGGCCGAATCTTCACGATCCCTGATACCAAAAGCAGTAGCCATCATGAGCTGCGTAGCAGGTTAGAGAAGGGAAGAGGTTAGTTTGGGTGATGGGGCGCATCGAATTAGGTTGTTTTGGCTGAACTTACAAGATGATCCATGTTGCTGCTCATCTCTCGATGACGCGTCTGTTCTGAAATGAAGTCCTCGCACGCCTCCTCGTCGTAAAGACCCCGATGGGAATCATACAACAGCTTCGTAACCTGGGCTCTAAGGTCGATAGGGCCAAGAGACTCTTCGTTGCGGTTGATCGTCCAGAGAGCTTTATTGAGTCGCTTTTGGAGTGCAGCTCTGACTGGGTCACTGATACTGGCCCTTTGCAACATGAGATAGTAACAGATTCTCGCTCTCTGTATTAGCGCCTCCTCTACTTCCGGTACTTGAACGCGACAGATGGGACAAACGTGTTTGCCTGGGGGAGGTATGGGTTTGCGTTGCCATTTGATAATACATTTGTTGCAAAAGGCGTGACGGCAGGGTTTCATAACAGTGACTTCGTTGTCAAAGTCCATGTCAACAAATTCTTCCATACAAATGATGCATTCAGGGTTGCGCGGTTCTGGTGTCTCCTCCGTGTCCTCTCCAGCCGTGGCTCGTTCCAACTCATCAATCCAAGGATGTACACTCTTGCACTGAGCCTTGTGAAATTTCCAGTGTTTCTTCTGACAATCTCTCGAGCAGTAGAAAAAGCTCAAGCACCCCTGACACGCGAATTCAGGATCGGTAGCTCCGCAACCTCCATCGCAGGGGATACATTCGCCGGGTACCTGCTCAATCGTTAGCGGAGGAGGAGTCGTCATGATCGTCCCTTGTCGTAGAAACAAATCCTTCTCTCTCTTCCTTCGCACCAGTCGTTGTCTAGGCGAGAATCTCGAGCGCCCACTCCTTTCGCTTGATGTCGTGCGCCTTCGGCTTCTTGCTTTGGATCTGCTCCTGGTTGCGTTCCAGGAAGCCGGTGTACCATCCATTCGAGACCTGCTGTGGCTCTGTGGCGTCGGCACCGACAGTCTTGTGCCGCTTCTGGTAATCCAGCAACGCTCGTGCCAGCGGTGTGCCGTCGCCGACAAAGTCCATCACAAGCTCGCAGACCTGCGAAGGATGCAGCGGCTTCCCCAGTGCTTCCATTGCGATGACAGTCTCGACCAACAGGGGTTCCAGTACGCGCAGGGGGCTCTCTTGGCCGCCGCGTCGGTTGACAGTCAAGGTGCCGCGCTCAATGCGTTTCTGGACGGAGGCGTAGTTGATATGCATGGCATACTCCGGGCCCAACGAGCAGCATCACCTGGTCTCGCTAGCGAGTCTCATCAACAAGTTCGACATCACCGAGATCGACGAATCGACGATGTCGTATCCCGGCATTACCCAGCTCGGCAAGCGCATCGGGCATCTGACCGCCGACCTCGGCACGGTCGTGTTTCGCCGCATGCTATTCAACATCGCGATCGGTAACACCGACGACCACCTGCGCAACCACGCCTTCATGAAGCGAGCGTCGGCTTCGGACTACTCGCTTTCTCCCGGTTACGATATCGTGCCCCAAATCAGCCTGCAGGGGTCGCATGCCATCGCGATCGGTCCGTTCGGAAGCACCCCGAGCGGTGACAATATCCATGCCGCGGCGCGGCGCATGGGTGTGGCCGATGAGCTCGCCCACGAAATCGCCGGCGAGGTACTCGAGGTGACGGTGGCCTGGCGCGACTACATGACTGAAGCAGGCATCGAAGCATCTGATTTGGCCCTGCTCGAACGCTGCTTCGCGCTGCGTGAAGTCGTCGAGCGCTGGCACGATACAGCAGCCAGGACCAAAGACGTTTAGCCAGTCTCACTCCGAATGCACCAGATTTCGGACAGACTATGCTCTTTTCTTCTTTCTCTTTGAAAGATTGCTTCGCTTCAGCCAGAACATTCGCTGCAGCCCAGGTGCCTACCCCTGGATCTGCCGGATCTTCACGCGAGACCGGGCACCCCGGGGCGCACTAACATGCACATATTCCCGTTAATCCAATTAACCAGACCTGATTAATCGGATACAATCCGCCTGTCCACGAGGGTTGTCTGCCAATGCCACATTCGACTTATTTGCCTGAGAAAATGGGTTCCGCCGTGGTGGAGCCGAGCGGAAGTTTTGAGGCCGGGTCCTACCAGGAGTTCACCCTCACCTACACCGCGGGTTATTTCGGTATCGACGATACCGGTTCGCTCAAGATCGTCCATCGCTTTGCTTCGGATATGGGCCGACCACAGTTCGACAACCCGACAGCGCCCAACTACGTTACCGTTGAAGCCAGTAATGGCGCGGTATTGCACGTCGAGTACGACATGAAACGCAATATTCGGCCCTGGGACAAGACGCTATACATCAAAGTCGTGCGCGGCTTCCTGCGCGAGGGCGAGCAGATTATTGTACGTTTTGGCGATCGTCGTCAGGGCTCTCCCGGCATGCGTATCCAGACCTTCTGTGAACAGACATTCGAGTTCAAGGTGCTGGTCGATGCGATCGCCACCTACAACTATGTCGAACTGCCCGCACAGCCTGAAATTGCGATCATTCCGGGACCGCCGGTGCAATACAAGGCCATCCTGCCTACCCTGCGGCAACAAGGCGATCTTTTTCGGCTTTGTATCAAAGGCGAGGACCGCTGGGGCAATCCTTCGAATCAATGCGACACCCGCTTTAAACTGCGCAGTAATCTCGCGGTCAACGGTCTTCCCGAGTCAATTACCTTTAAATCCGGGCAATTCTCTCAGATCATCGAAGACCTGAGCGTTTCCACCAGCGGTGAATTGAGCATCGAGTTACTCGACGCCGACGATAATCCAGTGGCCTGCTCCAACCCTTGTCGCTTTGCCGACAAATCAGACTTGCTGCCCTACTGGGGCGATCTGCATGGTCAGTCCGAGGAAACCATCGGTACCAACTCGGCGCGTGACTTTTACGATTTTGCACGTGACAAGGCATTCCTCGACATCTGCGTGCACCAGGGCAACGATTTCCAGATCACTACAGAATTCTGGAACTGGCTCAACGAATTATCGGCTGAATTCACCGCAGACGGCCGCTTCATCGTGTTCCCTGGCTGGGAATGGTCGGGGAATACCGGGCTCGGCGGCGACCGCAACGTATTGCATATGCACGAAGGCCGGCAGATACACCGCTCATCGCACGCACTGGTCGATGACCTGTCCGATATCGATACCGATGCCACCTCGGCCAGCGATTTATTCACCGCGCTGCAGGACGAAGACTGTACCGTGTTTGCGCATATTGGCGGACGCTACGCCGATATCAGGGTTGCGCACGACCAACGCCTGGAAAAGGCCGTCGAAGTGCACTCCGCCTGGGGTACCTTCGAATGGTTACTGCATGACGCGTTCGAGCAGGGTTATCGGGTCGGCATTGTTTCCAATTCCGATGGACACAAGGGACGTCCGGGCGCATCACACCCCGGTTCGACCAAGTTTGGCGCCTATGGCGGGCTTACCTGCGTGCTGGCCCCCGCCTTTACCCGTGCGGGCATCATGCAGGGCCTGCGCAAACGCCATCATTACGGCACCACCGGCAATCGGGTCATCCTCGACACGCGGGTAAATTTCAGTAACCCCGCGGAACTCTTTGCGGACGATCCCAGGCTGGGTGACGTCAGCTCGAAACCGGTACACAGCGCCATGATGGGCGATATTTTGCGCACCGCCGATGATACCGTCAAATTTACGCTTGACGTCAGCAGCACTGCCCCCATCGAACGCATTGATATTCGTAACCGGCTTGAAACCGTGGAAGTTTTTCGTCCCTATAGCGAAGCCGAACTGGGTCGGCGCATCCGCGTTATCTGGGAAGGTTCCGAGTACCGTGGCCGTGGCCGCGAAACAATCTGGGATGGTTACGCCGAGCTTACCGACAATAGTTTCGAATCACTGACGCCGATCAATCGCTATAACCTGGACAAGCGCTTCGAGCAATCTGCCGCCGGGCGTATCGACTGGAACGCACTCACTACCGGCGGTTTCGGCGGTTTCGAAGCGATGTTAAAGGATCACGACGCCGGCAGCCTGATAATCAATACCGCCCTTATCCAGCAGGAAATCAAGGTAAAGGATATCGGCCACGAAGAGCTAATCTTTGAAAATGGCGGTATCGAGCGACGCATCCGCGTATTCCGCCTGCCCGACCACAACCCGCATAACGCGATAAAAATAGAACGCGAGATAAAACTGGAGAACCAGCACGACAATGCGCTTTACGTACGGGTTACTCATGAAGATGGCCACTATTCATGGTCGAGCCCGATTTACCTGTTTCGCTAATCCTATCCATACCACCCGCATCGAAGGCTTACCGGCCCGGCAAAGCGACACGCTACTGGCAAAACTGTATCAGCACTGCACCCGGCCCGAATTCAGCTGCCGCTGCAAATGGTCGCCAGGCAGCGTGGTGCTATGGGATAACCGCAGCACCATGCATTACGCGGTCAACGATTATGACGGCTATCGCCGTTGCATGTACCGCACTACCATCAGGGGCGACGCCTCCCCTGCCCGCCTGATTTCGGATCGACGATTCTGTCCGATCTGACCCGAAAAACATGGTTTCGCAATACCTGAACCATGCCGAAATTCCGTTTATCGAAAAAAACTCTATGAACACGAGTAATAATTAGCAATTGTGCTACTTTTAATCTGTATTGCGCCAAAAAAAACTTTGTAAATGACCGAAGTAAACACTGAATCTGACGTAATCGATCTTCAACCTTTCGAAGACGATCACACGACTAATTTCTCAGACAACGACCGAATTCCGGTCGAACATGTCAATTTCGAGTTCGCGCAAGTCAATAAGCTGCAAGGGATATCCCGCAAACTAACGGTATTCAACGATACCCATTGTTATCAATCGATCAAAAACAAACATCAACGCAAATACAAGTACCGGATCGATCTCGCTTACCTCGATCCACGACCATTCAGAGTTCGCACCGTGAAATGGAACTGGCTCTATGCAAGCCTGGCCCTGTGGGTACTGGACCTGATGCTCGTCTTCACGGGCTGGCTTGAAACATCGTCGGTGACTTTTCTCGGGCTTTTCATCGGCGTTACCGTGGTTGCATTGATGACCCTGATGGCATTTTTCTACTATTCCCGCGATACCGTCTATTTCCGCACCCAGTACGGCAAAATTAAACTGGTCGAAGTCATCAACAAAAACCCCGATAGCGACAGTTTCCGCAGTTTTATCACCAAGTTCGTCATGCAGATAAACAAGTGCAAAACCGCCAAAGGCTTTAACCAGAATAAATTTCTGGCACGGGAATTACAGGAATTGCGGCGTCTGAAGGACGAAACTGTTATTCCTGAAGCCTCCTACGAAAAAGCCAAACGGCTGATATTCAAACACGAAGCCTTCAGCGCCACCGATTAGGACGTTCAAAATCTAACTCGATTTCTCTCTGGTAATGCCATTACCAGCGCCGCAGTTTTGTGTAAAATAGCCTCTTTCATTCGACCCTCGATTCATGCAATTAGACTCCCTCACCGCGATCTCGCCAATTGATGGTCGCTATGCCGCAAAGACTGCAAGCCTGCGCCCTGTTTTCAGCGAATACGGCCTGATCTATCATCGCTTACTGGTTGAAGTTCGATGGCTGCAAACCCTGTCACGAACCGCCGATATCAGCGAGGTTCCGGAATTCTCTGCCGCCGCCAACGCATTGCTCGATTCAATCGTGCAAAATTTCGATCCCACCCAGGCACAGCGCATCAAGGAGATCGAAAGAACGACCAACCACGACGTCAAAGCGGTGGAGTACTACCTGAAAGAACAGGTAGCCGGCCATGCCGAGCTGAATGCCGTGTCCGAGTTTATTCACTTCGCCTGTACCTCGGAAGACATTAATAACCTGTCGCACGCGTTAATGCTGAAATCCGGGCGTGACCAGATTTTGCTGCCGATGGTCAACGAAGTGCTGCAAATGATCAATCATCTTGCCCATCAATTCGCCGCCATCCCGATGATGAGCCGTACCCATGGACAACCGGCCTCGCCGACAACCCTGGGTAAAGAATTTGCCAACGTAGTGCATCGTATGCGGCGGCAGCTACAGCAGATAGCAGCAGTCGAAATGCTCGGCAAATTCAACGGCGCGGTGGGCAATTATAATGCGCATCTAAGTGCCTACCCCGACAGCGACTGGCCCGAAATCAGCCGGCAGTTCGTCGAGTCAATGGGACTTGACTGGAATCCGTATACAACCCAGATCGAGCCGCATGACTATATTGCCGAGCTATTCGACGCGCTGGTGAGACTGAATACGATCCTGATTGATTTCAGCCGTGATTGCTGGAGTTACATCTCGATTGGTTACTTCACGCAAAAAACTGTCGCCGGCGAGGTTGGTTCATCAACCATGCCGCACAAGGTAAATCCGATTGATTTCGAAAACGCCGAGGGTAATCTCGGCCTCGCCAATGCTGTGCTCGCGCACCTCGCACAGAAGCTACCCATTTCCCGCTGGCAACGCGATTTGACCGATTCTACCGTGCTACGTAACCTCGGCACCGGCATTGGTCATGTTTTGATTGCGCTCGATTCACTCAAGCGCGGGATTGGCAAGCTGGAAGTCAATACCGACGCGATTAGCGCCGATCTCGAACATAACTGGGAAGTTCTCGCTGAACCCATCCAGACGGTGATGCGCCGCTATGGTGTCGAGCAGCCCTATGAAAAACTCAAAGCGCTGACACGCGGGCAAAAAATCGATGCGCAGGCAGTACGTGAATTTGTCGAGGCGTTGGAAATTCCCGCTGCCGCGAAACAGGAACTGATCAAGCTGACCCCGGCCAGCTATATCGGAAACGCCGTGAAACAAGCAGAGACCATCTAGACATCATGTGGCAATTACAGGGATTTGACAGCGCAGCATTTATCAGCGAGTACTGGCAGAAGAAGCCCTGCGTGTTACGCAATGCTTTCCCCGGTTTCGAGTCCCCGGTGAGCCCTGAAGAACTCGCTGGCCTGGCCTGCGAAGAAGACGTTCACTGCCGCCTGGTGATCGAAAATTCAGCGGCGGGGCCCTGGCAGGTAAGTTATGGCCCGTTCGAGGAGCAGGATTTCCTCGACCTGCCCGAAACCCATTACTCGTTACTGGTGTCTGAATGTGAAAAATGGCTACCAGAATTGACCGACCTGCTCGATCAGTTTCGTTTTATTCCCGACTGGCGTATCGATGATTTAATGATCAGTTATGCACCAGCGGAAGGCTCGGTAGGCCCGCATGTCGACGCCTACGACGTATTTTTGCTGCAGGCCATCGGTTCGCGTCGCTGGGAATTTTGCGAATCCCGCAGTGAGCAGCCTGAGCTTATTAGCGGCCTCGAACTGGCCATCCTGAAACAGTTCATTCCGGATCAGGAACTGGTACTGAATCCGGGCGATATGCTCTACCTGCCCCCTGGTTTCGCCCATCACGGCATCGCGCTTGATCGCTGTATGACCTATTCAATCGGTTTTCGAGCGCCGACCGCGGCGAGTGCGCTGGAATCATTTGCGCTGGAATCGGAGCGTCTCGGCGACAAGGTCGAACGCTATACTGATACGGATCTTGAGCTCGATCGCCATCACGCTGAAATTACCGATACCGAAATCGAAAGATTTAAATCCCTGGCCACCGAGTTGCTGCAGCAATCGCACAACCTGTGGCAGGACGCGGTCGGCAAAATGCTTTCCGATAGCCCGGTTGCATTACCAGACAATACTGATCAGCCGGTTTACATTTCTGACCTGCAATCAAGTGCCTGGCTGCGACACCCGGAAACCCGCATGTTTTATCATCGGTCCGCAAATAGCATTGAAGTTTATTATAATGGCCGGGTGCATGAATTACCGCAGAGCGAGGAAATTCTCGAACATCTGCAACAATTATGTGATCAGCGTGAGTGGTCGGCTACACTGCTCAATGCGTGCATTGAAGTCGAACCTTTTGAAACCCTGCTGATTGAAATGGCATCGAATGGCGCAATAATACCAGCAGTCGATTAATCTTATAATTCAAATACTTATGGAAGATAGTTCAAGTATAATATTATCTGGTCGTAGCGACTGCAAGGACGCTGCCAGGACACTCATTCTGGGATCCATCGGTCGCGTTTACCTCGTCACTCAAAAACTCGAGACCGAGCTTTACAATGATGCGGAAATTTATGATCACCTATCCGAGCTCGCGACAGGCAACCGCAATGCCGACATTCGTATCATCGCCCACGATACGCGCGTCGCCGCCAACCGGGGGCATTTCCTGATTCACCTGGCACAGAGACTACCCAGCTTTGTACAGATTCGCCTCACAGTGACCCCTGAGCATCGCAATTTCAGAGAGAGCTGGCTGATAGCCGATGACAGTGCCTATATGCGCATCCGTAATCCCGAACGTTACGAAGGCTACTACGAACTGGATAACAAGCTTGAATGCAGATCTTATTACGATGATTTCATCGAGATGTGGGAGGCCTGTGAACAGGACCAGAACACGCGACGGCTTAGCCTCTAGAACAAGGATGACCTGAGTGCTCGCACATATCTGGTTCGGGTTCTTTGCCGCGGCATTCATCGGTGCACTCTATCAATGGCTGGTGCAGGGTCAGGGCGCCGTGTTCAGCGCGCTGATGCAGTCAACCTTCGATATGGCGGCACTCAGCGTAGAAATCTCGATCGGTTTGATTGGCGTGCTGTGCCTGTGGCTGGGTTTTTTCAGAATCGCGGAAAATGCGGGCCTGATTCAGATACTCTCGCGCGTCCTCGAACCCCTGTTTCTGAAGCTGATGCCAGGCGTACCGCGTGGCCATGCGGCCCATGGCAGCATGACCATGAACATTGCCGCCAATATGCTGGGGCTCGATAACGCGGCCACTCCGATGGGCTTGCGCGCGATGCAGGATTTGCAGGAGCTGAACCAGCAGTCCGATACCGCGAGCAATGCGCAAATCCTGTTCCTGGTATTAAACACTTCTTCGGTGACCCTGCTGCCGGTAACGATTTTTCTTTATCGTGCACAACAGGGTGCAGCCGAGCCGACCGCGGTGTTTGTGCCGATTTTACTTGCTACCAGCGCTTCCACCCTGGCTGGACTGCTGGCCGTTTCCTGGGTGCAGAAAATCAACCTGCTGAACCGCGTGGTGATGTCATACCTGGGCGGTTTTGCGATCTTGCTGGCTGCGCTTGGTAGCTGGTTGGTCAGCCTGCCGGCCGAAGAAATGTCAAGCAACTCGTCTTTGCTGGGTAACCTGCTGCTGTTTGCGGTGATCATGTTGTTTCTGGGTTGGGGTTGGTATAAGAAAAACAATGTCTACGACGATTTTATCGACGGCGCCAAGCAGGGCTTCGAAGTTGCGATCAAGCTGATTCCTTTCCTGGTGGCGATGCTGGTCGCGATAGGGTTGTTACGTGCCAGCGGGGTTCTCGACGGCGCCGTCTGGGTGTTGCAAAACCTGTTTGCTGCAATCGGCATCAATACTGATTTTGTGCAGGCATTGCCAACCGCGCTGATGAAACCACTCAGTGGCAGCGGTGCCCGCGGGATGATGCTCGAAACCATGAACACCTTCGGCGTGGATTCGTTTCCAGCAACGGTTGCCGCCATCATGCAGGGCAGTACGGAAACTACCTTCTACGTGTTGGCGGTTTATTTCGGTAGCGTCGGTATCAAACATGTCCGCCATGCGATTGGCTGTGCTTTAATCGCCGACCTCGCCGGAATTACCATGGCGATTGTCGCCGGTTACTGGTTTTTTCATTAACCGGACCAGCGATCACCCCGCGAACAGGGGTTCCGCTCGACCCCGAAAGCCGGTTCCCGCAACCACCAGCACCCTGCCCGCCCCATCAGCGCTCGGCGCTACCCCGTGCACCTCGTCACCGATTGTAGTGACATACAGCAAATCCAGTTGCGGCCCGCCAAACATAACGCTACTGACAATCTGACCAGGGAACTCCAGTTGCGTATCAATCGTCCCCTGCGGTGAAATTCGCAGCACGCGTTGATCATCCCATTGGGCGCTCCAGATAAAGCCATCCTCATCCACGGTGGCACCATCAGGGTTGCAGTGGTCGATCAATACGCGACCATTGCGAGGTTGCTGCGCGCTACCGTAATCAAATACCTCGATCACGCCCTCTTCCCGGCCTGTCACATACAAATATTCACCATCGGCACTGAAACAGGGACCATTGAAACAATCGAAGCCATACAGAATTTCACTTACTTCTAGTTCTGGCGACAAGCGATACATCGCGCAGTCTTCGTGCTGCATGTAATCGATATTCATCGCACCCGCAACAAATCCGCCGAACGGGTCTACCTTGCCATCGTTAAGTCGCAGGTCGTTCCTGCCCGCTAACGGTTGTGCAATCAATTCGGTCTGACCGCTGGCCGGATCGAACGCATAAAATCCCTGATCCATCGCCAGTATCAAGCCGCCCTGCGCGCGCACTGCGATACTGCCCACGGTTTTACCGGGAAGACGCCAGGATTGCGTCTCACCACTGGCAAAATCGTTTCGATACAGCCTGGGAGCGAAGCTGTCGACCCAGTAGAGCGCCGCGGCCACGGGATCCCATAAAGGTCCTTCACCGAGATGACAGCGCTGTTCGCTGAGCGTTGAAATTTTCAGATTGTCCACTTTAACCGCAATATTTAATCGCACACCAGGTAGAAACCTACGCCAGGCATGAATGAGTAATCGCGATTAACGATAACATAAGAGCGCCCAAAATCGACAGGCTAAGCGCAAGCCGATATCAACGACCAATAGATGTCGGCCTGGAAATACAGCCTGAACGGCTATTTTCAGCGTAGATCACGGATGCAGGAAACGAAATTTAAGATTCCTTTAAGATTTCGTCCTTACACTGCAGGCAAACTCATTTAAAGGGAACAGTTTTATGCCTGGCCATGGTACTCAATCATCCACTGTTAAAGCCTGGGACCCCCTGGTCCGGGTGTTTCACTGGAGCCTTGTATTCTTTTTTGTCCTCGCCTTCATTACCGAGGACGACTGGCTGGATCTGCATGTACAGGCTGGTTACGTGGTTGCGTATCTGCTTGCTTTTCGCCTGTTGTGGGGACTGGTAGGCACTCGTAATGCTCGTTTTCTGAGTTTCGTGAGATCTCC
>CAWCBX010000054.1:0-81678 GCA_963793595.1 uncultured Gammaproteobacteria bacterium
TCCAGCGACCTTCCATCGGGTAGATCAGTCCTGTCATGACAACAGTGAAGACCAGAAATGCCCAGAGTTTCATGCGCTCTGCAACCGCGCCTGAGACGATTGACATCGCAGTCGCGACAAACACAACCTGAAAGTAAAAATCCGCCGATGGCGCATAAGTTGCAGGTTCCTCGGCGCCGGCAACACCGTCACCAATAATGCCCGAGAGAAACATCGTAAAGTCACCGCCGCCATACATGATCGAATAACCACAAACCATGTACATCGTGCAAGCTACCGCGAACAACGCAACGTTCTTGGTCAGGATTTCAGTCGTGTTCTTGGAACGTACCAGTCCGGCCTCGAGCATGGCAAAGCCGGCAGCCATCCACATGACCAAAGCGCCACAAACAAGAAAATAGAATGTATCGAGTGCGTACTGTAATTCAAAAATTTGATTTTCCATGTTCGCCCCCTATAGCGCTGCAGGACCAGATTCACCCGTACGAATACGGACAACCTGCTCAAGAGTGGTCATAAAAATTTTGCCATCGCCGATCTTGCCGGTGTTGGCGCTACTGGTAATTGCATCTATGACCTGGTCAACCAGGTCATCGTCAATGGCAACTTCAAGTTTCACCTTGGGCAGGAAGTCGACCACGTACTCCGCACCCCGATAAAGCTCGGTATGCCCCTTTTGACGCCCGAAGCCTTTCACTTCCGAGACGGTCAGGCCCTGCACGCCGATTTCTCCGAGTGCCTGGCGAACGTCATCAAGCTTGAATGGCTTGATAATTGCTGTAATGATTTTCATAGTAGTTCTCCAAAAAAGCAGGGCTCGATTTTGGCGACTCTGGGAAAACACGCAAATTATGGTTAGAATTGGCCTGTCATAACCTATTTACGCACTATTTTGGTGCTTAATTATAGATATATGCACTAATTTGGGGCTTTTATGATTGACAATCAAACTATCAATCGTTTGTCGGAAAAGATAAACGAATTATTACCACCGGGATTACAGCAGGCTAAAGCCGATTTCGACGCGCGCTTGAAAAGTCTGTTACAGCAACAACTGGCTAACTATGAAATGGTGAGTCGCGAGGAATTCGATATCCAGGCACGCGTGTTACAACGCACTCGGGAAAAGCTCGAGATTATCGAAGCCCGACTGAAGGAACTGGAACAGACGCTGGACTGAAACAAAGGATCAAGTTGAGCACTTAACCCTTGCGGGACTCTATCAGTCCTTGTCTTTGCCTGCGCCGGTGTTGATACCGAGCAAATCGTAAGGCGGGCACCAGCGAAGCAGCGCGGTTCCGACCAACACCACGCCGATCACCAGCGAAATTATTCCCAACGTACCTTCGACCAAACCCAACGGCCAGGCCGCTATCGCCACGATACCGACGATAGCGCGAATGGCTCGATCAGCAGTTCCCATATTAGGTTTCATTATTGCTCTCCTCCCGGATTAAGTTTGCGACAGCTGCAGTGTACGATACCGCAGCTGCCCTTACATCTACTAGTTTGCAGGTACGCGCAGCTGCATCACTGGCAGTCGACACGGGCGCGAAATAGTTACCCATGCTCATCACGCTGAACATTGGCTGCATTGACTGTGGGTTCATCATCCAGTTGATACGCGGCGTATACCAGTCTGGATCGGCGAGCGATGTAATCGGTTGATAAAATGCCGGATTCGCCACCGCATTCATCCAGCGGGTGTAGTACTGGGGATCGGCCATTTGCATCATCGGCTGATACATCGCGGGATTCATCGGCGCCATCATCCATGACATATACATGTTCGGGTTCATAAAATGTCCCATGGCCCGGCTCATTTTGTTGAAATCGGTCATGCCGCTCATCCAGGTATCCCACATGACCGGCTCGGTGGCACACCTGGTCATGACGTGAATCGTGCGCGGATCGTTAACTACCGTCATCAGTTGCATGAACTTTGCCGGATCCGCCATGGTCTGTGCCATCACTTCCATATCGGTGAACGCATTCAGTTGCGGTCTGATCACATCGAACTCCGCATTGTCGGTATTACTGCACTGCCCGTAATACTGCTTTGCAAGTTCAAATTTAGGCCTGGATGTATTCGCCTGTGGTTCGTTGGCAAATGATACCGAGCCGACAATCGCCACGCCAAATGTGAGAAAAATAGCTGCCAGCACAGTTTTTAGTCGTCTTATACACATGATTTTAACCCTCTCGTAATCCTC
Organism: uncultured Gammaproteobacteria bacterium; assembly: GCA_963793595.1. Classification (GTDB taxonomy): domain Bacteria; phylum Pseudomonadota; class Gammaproteobacteria. Next base: position 2,214 of record CAWCBX010000054.1, read on the forward strand.
AATATAAAATCGCCCATCCATTATATTAATGCTTACTTATATACTAATATTCACTATGGGGTAGGCTCGCGGCGCATTCGGGTATGTGGATAGCCTGGATCAAGCGGAATACCGCGCAGCGAGGGCGGACCGCGTTCGCTGCGCGGTATTTCATGTTAGACTAGGCCATACATGACGCAGGAAGCGTCAAGTTAAACGTCAAAACTGCTGGTTAGCAAAATAGAAAGGATTCTGCCATGTCACTCACCCAACTCCAGACCCGTGCCCAACTTGGCATTGATGCCCCCGAAGTTCGCGTCGAAGTACATATTTCCAATGGTTTGCCGGCTTTTACAGTGGTGGGATTACCCGAAACCGCGGTACGCGAGGCACGCGACAGGGTGCGCTCGGCAATTCTTAATTCAGGTTTCGAATTTCCTGCACGCCGAATCACCGTTAACCTGGCTCCGGCTGACCTGCCCAAAGAAGGTGGACGTTACGATTTACCGATCGCGCTTGGAATACTCGCCGCTTCCGCACAGATAGATACAACCGGCATGGCTAATTTTGTTTGTTTTGGCGAGCTGGCATTGAGCGGCGCATGTCGTAAAGTGAATGGTTTGTTACCCGCATTGATCGCGACTAAAAAGGCGGGGCAGTCGGCTATCATTCCGCAGCAAAATCAGCCTGAAGCGACCATGTTAAGCGGTCTATCGATACAATTAGCCGGCTCATTAGCAGACATATGTCGCAGCCTCAACGGCGGCGATCCTCTGCCCTTGCTCGACAACACAGCGCTGCCGGATAGTGCAAACCATGAACTGGATCTGGCAGAAGTCCATGGTCAGTATCAGGCGAAACGAGCACTCGAGATTGCCGCTGCCGGCGGCCACCATATGTTGATGATGGGCCCACCCGGTACCGGGAAGAGCATGCTGGCGCGACGCCTCAACTCAATTCTGCCACCAATGAACGAGGACGAGGCATTGAGCAGCGCCAGTATCCGCTCGGTCTGCCAGCAACCTGTTAATCCCGGGAACTGGCTAGAGCGACCATTCCAGTCCCCTCACCACACCGTATCCGGTATTGCCCTGGTCGGTGGCGGCAGAAATCCAAAGCCTGGCGAAATTTCCCTGGCACACAATGGTGTCTTGTTTCTCGATGAACTGGCGGAGTTCGATCGTCGTTCAATCGAAGTTTTACGCGAACCGTTAGAAACCGGGACGATCCATATTTCGCGCGCGGCCGGTAAAGCCGAATTCCCAGCGCAGTTTCAACTCATCGCGGCAATGAACCCCTGTCCCGGCGGTTGTGATTCGATCAAATCCTGTAATTGCTCGGCAGAACAATTGAAACGTTATCGAAATAAATTATCGGTGCCGTTACTGGATCGTATCGATATTCAGATCGAGCTGGGACGGCTCGATTACCGGCATTTGATTATGCAAGAAGCCAACTCTGGCGAAACCAGCGCCCTGGTTCGAGAGCGTGTCTGGCGCGCGCGCCAACTGCAACTCGGTCGACAGGGATATGTCAACTCCCGCCTGAACAGGCGGAATCTAGCCCGTTTCTGCAGCCTGGAAGCAGACAGTAAGCAAGTGCTAAAGCTAGCCATCGACAAGCTGCGTCTGACCGCACGCAGCTATCACAAGCTACTCAAACTGGCGCGCACCATCGCTGATCTGTCCGGTGAAAATCTAATAATGGATTCGCATGTAAGTGAAGCAATTTCATATCGGCAACAGGATCGTCAGCTGCCATGAAATGGCTACCATCATTCCTGTGCGCCCTTCGGGGCCCGGGTTTATTTTCAATCATCCCGATACGTCGAGCCGCCGCGAAAGCGGAGATCTCTCAACAACAACGCCACTATTACAAGATTACCGCTTAGGCTGGAATGACAAAGTACAGTATCACGGTCCTGGGTGGTCCGACGGGAATCTAGCAGTTTCTGAATTTGCTAGCCCCGCGCTTACGCGGCAACGATATGATCCAGGGTGATGTTATTTGGATTCGGCAAGAATGTACTCGATAACCGCACGGATTTGATCGTCATCATACTGCGAGCCTCCACGCGGAGGCATGGCACCGATGCCATTAACCGCCGCAGTTACCATTGCGTCCAGTCCCTTTGCGCTGCGTTCTTGCCAAATAGCGGCGTCACCGATCTTGGGCGCACCGGCCGCGCCGGTGGAATGACAGGCCAGGCAGGCGCCCTGATAAAGTTGATCAGGTGATTTGCTTGCCGTGTCACCGGCAGCAGAGGCAACTTTCATGCTGCTGCGCATGTCGTCAAGCGATACAACCGGCTTGAGTCGCACGGCAATGTCTTCCATCGTATCGACTGGTTGCGCCATCGCCTCATCACCGTGAGGCTTGAACACAACTTCTCCGAGGATGATGGCAAGCAGCAGCAATCCCAGGAGGACGCCTATATTTTTTGGCGAAAACGTTTCTGCTTGAGCTGAACTCACTAGTTGTCTCCAGGAATTGAACGATGATCTGAATCGCAGCGCATTATCCTCGAAATACAGCCAATTCGCAAAAAATATTTGACTATCCTGTCTAAACTGTACCGCTTTGGTTTACAATTACGACGCAGCCTGACAGGGCCTGGCAAGATTTGCGATGCGCTCGTAGCTCAGATGGATAGAGTGTTGGCCTCCGAAGCCAAAGGTCGTGGGTTCGACTCCCGCCGAGCGCGCCATTTCTTCACCATCGGAAACAAGTCGTCCGAACGCCGTCTCAAGACCGGATCCGACAATTTTTGCATTCAGGTCTCAACCTGCAAAGATATACCGTCGCTAAATTTTAGCAGCCATTTGAATATTTTTTGCCTGCAGGCCGTCACGAGCGCAGCATAGACGTCGCGAAAAGTTGAGGACAAAGCGGAGTTTAGATGCGCCTAAATGAGCATTTGGCATCAATTTTTCGCGACGTCTATGCAAGCGCAGTAGGCCTGCAGGCAAAAAAAAGCCCACCCGAAAACGGGTGGGCTAAATATAAGTCAAAACCTGAGGAGGAGGGGGTTTTAACTAGTTGCCGGGGCAGATAAACCGCCGCGACGGCAATAATGTAATATTATTGGTGAAACTGTTACAATAACAGTTACAATTTTTTCATAACCAGTGCAGTACAGTTATTATCTCACCATGACAGTTTCACGCCCCGAAACCTACAAGTACGACCAGGTATCTCGCTACATAAGCGAATTGATCGAGAAAGGCGATCTCAAACCCGGGGACAAGGCCCCTTCGTTGCGCAAACTGAGCAAGCAGCTTGGCGTCAGTATCGCTACGATTACCCAGTCCTATGTCAATCTCGAGGACCAGGGAGTGTTGACCGCAAAGCCGCAATCCGGATTTTATGTCAATGCCCTCGTCAATCAGATCAACGATATCGCAAAGTCGGCCACCACACCCGGTCAGGCCCGGCGCGTACGTTTCGGCGATTTGTTCGAGGAAGTGTTTCGCAATGCTAATAATCCACGCATAACACCGTTTGGCACTTCGAATCCATCAATGGACTTCATGCCGGTAAAATCGTTGACTCGAGCCACGCGCAGTATTATCAGTCGATACCCGCAAAAGAGCATGGATTATCTGTTTCCACCCGGTGACATCAAGCTACGCGAACAGATCGCACAGCAGTACGCCCAAACCTACACCCGGGTCAGCGCGAACGATATTATTATCACCTCCGGCGCCACCGAAGCATTGTCAATCAGTCTGCGCACCGTCGCCAAGCGCGGCGACATCATCGCGGTCGAGTCGCCAACTTATTTTGCGGTACTGCGCATGATAGAACAAATGGGAATGCTGGCGGTCGAAATCGATACCGACCCGGTTACCGGGCTGAATCTCGACGCCCTCGAAGAAGCCTTCGACACCATGGATATTAGCGCGGTGATGGCGTCACCTAATACCAGCAACCCGCTGGGCTGCCAGATGCCAGAGGATAAGAAACGCGAACTGGTAAATCTGCTGGCCGAGCGCGATATCCCGCTAATCGAAGATGACGTTTACGGCAGCGTTTATTTTGGCGATAAACCACCCCGCCCTGCGAAGTCCTATGACCTCAACAACATCGTGCTGAGTTGTTCGTCCTTTTCCAAAACCCTGGCACCGGGTCATCGCATCGGCTGGGTTATTGCAGGTCGCTACCACAAAAAATTTCTGCAATTCAAACAGGCCTGGTCCTCGGCCACCTCGTCGATTAACCAACTGGCGCTGGCTGAGTTTTTGAGCAGCGGACAGTACGACCGCCACCTGGTCCGGCTACGTATGGCGATGCGCGATCAGGTCGAAAAAGGACGCTTTATGATCGCCAGGAATTTCCCGGAGGGGACGCGGGTTTCAAATCCCCACGGCGGTAACGTGCTCTGGGTGGAGATGCCGAGGGGTTGCGATAGCATCGATATCTTCAATCGAGCGCTAGAGCATAATATCGGGATAACGCCGGGCATCCTGTTTTCGGCAACGCGTCGTTTTAGAAATCATCTGCGTATCAACTGTGGCTCCCCATGGAATGAAGCTAACCAGAATGCTCTCAAAACTCTGGGGAAAATTGTTTGCAACTGTCGAAACAGTTAGCTTGTCTGCTGTTCAATTGCCTCGATCGCTTCACTTAAACGAAGCCAGTCCTCTTCCGCCTGGATAAGTTGTTTGCGATTTTCCGCCTGGGCCGCCAGGTTCGCATCCAGTGAATCCCTGTTTTCCGCAGCATAAATCGAGTTATCACTGAGTTTCTGCTCCAGGCTTTCGCGCGCGGCGCTTAACCTGGCCATGGTTTTTTCGACTTTACCGAGCTGGTTCAATTGCTGCTTCAGCTGGCGTCGGTCTTGCTGCGGGCTTGCAGCAGTAAAACCAGCTGCGCCATCGCCGCGTGATTTACGTTGCGCCAGCCAGGCCGGATACGCATCGAGGTCTTGCTCGAAGCGCTGTAACGCACCAGCATCCACCAGCCAGAGATCGTCGCAGACACTGCGCAGTAAGTGGCGATCGTGCGATACCAGGATGACGCTGCCTTCAAATCCCTGCAAAGCCTGGTTCAAGGCGAGACGCATTTCCAGGTCGAGGTGGTTGGTCGGTTCGTCGAGTAACAGTAAATTAGGCCGATTCCAGATGAGTAAGGCCAGGACCAGTCGCGCCTTTTCACCGCCGGAGAAGGTTTTTACCGCCTGCAGTACTTTTTCACCCTGAAAATTGAACCCGCCAAGATATCCGCGAATGTCACGTTCACTCATTTCAGGTCCAAGTCGTTGCATGGTTAACAAGGCGTTTGCCTCGAGATCCAGTTGTTCAACCTGGTGTTGTGCAAAATAACCAGTTTGCAGGTCCCTGGCGCGGGTCACGTCACCACGAAAGGCCTGCAGCTGGTTTGCCAGCAACTTGATAAAAGTCGATTTACCAGCCCCGTTAAGACCAAGCAAACCGATACGCTCACCCGGTATCAGCGAAAATTCGATATCCTCAAGCACGACCTTATCGCCATAGCCAGTCGCCACACCGTCGAGTTTGAGTAGCGAGGTAGGCAGTGCCCGCGGGGCGCGAAACTCGAAATGGAATGGTGAATCAATATGCGCCGGGGCAATTAGCTGCATCTTCTCCAGCGCCTTGATTCGACTTTGTGCCTGTTTAGCTTTGGTCGCCTTGGCGCGGAAACGATCGATAAAGCTCTGCATATGCGCAATGCTCTGTTGTTGTTTTAAATGCGCCGCCTGTTGTTGCGAGAGGCGTTCGGCACGCTGCACTTCAAACGCAGAATAGTTACCGCGATAAAGGCTGATATGTTGATTTTCGACATGGGCGATTGAAGTAACTACCGCGTCCAGAAAGTCACGGTCGTGCGAGATCAGTAACAAGGTACCCTGGTAGCGCCGCAACCATTGCTCCAGCCAGATTACCGCATCCAGGTCCAGGTGATTAGTTGGCTCATCCAGCAACAGCAGATCGGAGCGACACATCAATGCCCGGGCCAGGTTCAGTCGCATGATCCAGCCGCCAGAAAAACTGTTCAACGGTTTGCGTATATCGGCCTCGTTAAACCCCAGGCCCGCGAGTAGTCGCGCTGCCCGACTCTCGGCCTGGTAGCCATCGATTTCCTGAAGCCGTTCATGACAACTGGCGATCGCCATAGGATCAGGTTTGCTCTCGGCCAGCGCAAGCCTGGTCTCGACCTGTCTCAATTCTTCATCACCATCGATAACATACTCGAGTGCAATGCGTTCACTCAGACTGGTTTCCTGCTCCACCGCGGCCACCGCCCAATGCTGCGGCAGGCTAAACTCTCCCTGGTCGGGCGATAACTGGCCTCGAATCAATGCAAACAGCGACGACTTACCGCAGCCATTGGCTCCGGTAATGCCGAGTTTTTGTCCAGCATAGATCTTAATATCGACCGCTTCGAACAACAGTGTCGTCGAACGGCGCAACGCCAGGTTGGAAAAATTAAGCATCATTCGACTCCGGCCAGCTGATTATGTAAGCGCAGGCACTCACTATTTAGTTCCCCCTCGCAAAAATGGGGTAAGATACCACTCTGGGCTACGGGACGTTAACCCGAGAATAAAAAATGAACCTAGAAAAATATTACAACCTGGAAGGTTTCAAGCTTTCATTCACCAGGCAACAGGCAAGCGATTTCGCGAAATCGGTCGCGGGTGATTTTAATTCGATCCACGATGTCGAGTCGAAACGCTTCTGTGTGCCTGGCGATTTGTTGTTCTCGGTAATTATCCACCATTACGGCCTGCGTCAAACCATGGGATTTTCATTTTCGGGCATGGTTGGCGACGATGTTACGCTGATTTTGCCCGAGGTAAACGCACGCGAAATATCTATCTACGATGAGAACGATAAAAAGTATCTCGACGTTTCCAGCAATGGCACACATAGCCGAAATCCGGATCTCATCGGTTCGTTGACGCGCAACTATGTCGAGTTTTCCGGTCATACGTTTCCGCATGTACTGGTGCCGTTGATGAAAGAAAACAACGTTATGATAAATACCGAGAGGCCATTGATCATCTACGATCATATGCGAATTTCGCTGGATACACTCGATATCGAATCTGTGGAACTCTCACTGAGCGATAGTATTTTTCGTCTATACGGCAAGCGTGGCGATGTCGCGCTCAATTACGATCTGAGCTGCAATGGAGAGCAGGTCGGCAAGGGCCAGAAGAAAATGGTGTTAAGCGGTTTGCGTGAATACGAGCAGACCAGGATTGATGAGTTGATAGAAAGGTACAACGAACATAAAAGTCGTTACTCGAATGGCGATTAATAGCGCCGTCCAAAACTGAGAAAACCACCGGACTGATAACCTGTTCTAGCCTCTAACCGGATGAAGCCGGTATCCTCGATTATAAAGTCGAATTTGATACCCTGGGTTGCCGAATCATCATTTTCGAAATCGTCAGTACCACCATCACCGCTGATATCGCCATCAATATGGTAGTAAGCCACGAAGGGTGTAATTCTATAGTTGGAGATACGCAGACTCGCCCCGATATGCAGGCTAACTTCGTTCCAGTCTATATCACTCCGTTCGCCTCCCCCACTGCTGTCACCCGAATTATAGCGATAATTAAATAATCCATACATCGAGGTATTTTCGCTGATTGACCATGGTTGACGCAGGTAAAGTTCGAGGTACCCTCCATCAAAATCTTGCGTATCCACGTTGTCGTCAACTATGCGCATATCAAAATAACCAAAACCGCCACCCGCACGTAGCCCGGTTTCGAATTTCTCTTCAAGCTGAAAACTGATACTGGTAATTTTCGCTTTGCGCACATCGTTATCAAACTTCCAGTCTGCATCATAATCTGCAATCTCTATCAGAGCTCCAGCCCATTCCGCATCAGCCATGCCGACGTAGAGCAATAGCAGTATCAGTAATTTAATCCGCATCGGAAGCAACCCGTAATCCTTCAGGTTTATGGGCAAGTGCAGCTTTGCCCAGGGGTGCCGCCTGGCAGGTCTGTTATCGATACAAGCGGGCATTGTCTAACCGGATTCACTGCTGGGCAGGGGTGATTGCAGAACACCAATCCGTTGTAGTTGGGATTTGTCACTGATTCGCTCGCATTCACTCGTTATCCAGGTCGCCACTTCGCCGATTATTTGTTCGGGCTTCTTGCCGGCGGGATCGATCGGCTTACCAATAACAACCCGAATGGTGCCTGGCCACTTGATCCAGCTATGCCGCGGCCAGAATTCACCTGCATTGTGCGCTATCGGCAGCACCGCATAGCCAGTGCGTTGTGACACAATTGCACCACCGATTTTGAATGGTTTCTTTTGCTGTGGCAGCACCCGCGTACCCTCGGGGAACAGCATCAGGATCCGACCCTGATCCATATGAAGCTGGCTTTCCCTTATTAGCTGGTTAATTGCCTGGCGCCCGGTACCGCGATTCAACGCGATCGCATCCATTGCCATCAGACCCCAGCCGAAGAACGGAATCCAGGTCAACTCGCGCTTTACCACCCAGACAAGGGGGCGAAAAAAGCGCTGTATAACTATCGTTTCCCAGGTTGAACTATGTTTACTCATCACGATAAACCCGTTCTCGGGAATATTTTCCAGCCCCTCGACGGAATATTTAAGCCCGCAAAAAAATCGCAAGCTGGTCAACGCGCAACTCATCCAGAACCTGATTACCAAAATACGAATTTTCAACGGCAAAAAGAACATTAGCGAAAGCAAGGTGGCGCAAAATAGCCCGACAGGCAGGAATGATATCCAGAATAATGCTGAACGTACCCCCAACCAGAACCTGTATAACGGGCTAACCACCGTAAAAATCTATTTGCGACGCAAAGTATGGCGGACGAAGTGGGCCAGATCATCGTATACCGGAACATCAAGCGCTTCGGGAAAATTTTGCATGACATACTCGCCTTTTCCGGTACGCACCAGAACCGGTTTCGCATTGGCCATCTTCGCAGCCTGAATATCGGTGATATTGTCCCCTACCAGCGGCGTTTGTGATAAATCAATGCCAAATTTCCTGGCAATTTGATACAGCAACCCCGGCTTGGGTTTGCGACAGATACAATTGGCTTCCGGACCATGCGCACAATAAAAAATTCCATCGATACTGGCACCCCGCGCGGCAAGCAAGCGCTGCATTTTCGCATGCATTGCCAGCAATTCGTCCTCGGTGTAATACCCGCGCGCGATTCCCGAATGATTCGATGCGATGGTAACCAGGTAACCGGCTTTTTTTAATCGATTGATTGCTTCGATGCTACCGGGTATGGGGTCCCAGCCATCAACAGTAGTGACATCATCATCCAGCAGGTGATTGATGACGCCGTCTCTGTCCAGGATTACCATGTTCGGCACTCGAAACTCCTATTTGACGCAGGTCCTTCAGGGTTGGATTCTTGAAAAATCAGCAACTAGACGGAAACTTTGCAACAGTTGGTCGAGTAGTGCAAGCCGATTGTTTTTCACTGCGACATCATCAACCATTACCATTACTTGATCAAAAAACATATCGACCGCAGGCCTTAACTCGGCCAGTCGCTCCAACCCCCGCAGGTAGTTTCCTTGCGAGAACTGCGTGGCAACTTCTTCCTGCAGCGCCTGCAGCTGTTTGAAAAGTTCCTTTTCAGCGTTTTCCTGCAACAGGTTCTGATCAACCATGCTCACTGCCTGATCCTGTTTTTTGAGGATATTGCTGATGCGCTTGTTGGCTGCAGCCAGTGCCGGGGCTGCTTCGTGGCTTTGGAACTCCTGTACTGCACGGATACGCAAATCGCAATCATAAAGCAATCCGGGACGACTATAAGCGACTGCATCGACGACATCGAAGCCGATTTTCTGTTCCTGGTAATAAGCACGCTGGCGATCAAACACAAACTCAATGACTTCGGCAATAGCCGCATGCGCTTCGATCTGGTTGGAGTAACCATCCGCCGCGACCTGACACAGATCGGCCAGATTCAGGGATAATTGATTTTCGACGATGATACGCAATACCGCCAGCGCAGCGCGACGCAGCGCAAATGGGTCCTTATCACCCCCCGGTTTTTCGCCAATGGCGAATATACCGACCAGGCTATCGAGCCGATCGGCTAACGCGATTGCTTGCGCAATTGCAGTTCGCGGCAGCTGGTCACCCGCATGACGAGGCCAGTAATGCTGTTCGATGGCTGTGCATACCACTTCATCTTCCTGTTGATACTGCGCATAGTAGCGTCCCATCACCCCTTGCAGACTGGGAAACTCACCCACCATATCGCTCATCAGGTCGGCCTTGCAAAGATCCGCGGAGCGGCGCACCAGGTCCTGGTCGTCGCCAGAATGACTCGCGATATACTTGGCGAGACGGATGATACGATTGGTCTTATCTCCGAGGCTGCCGAGCTTGTCCTGGAACACCACGCTGTCGAGTCGAATGCGCATTAAATCCAGCCCCAGTTTACGGTCCTGATCGAAGAAAAATTTGGCATCGGCAAAGCGCGGGCGAATCACGCGCTCATTGCCGCTCACAACCACTTCCGGATTGCGGCTATCTATATTGGCGATGGCAATAAAATGCGGCAGTAATGCACCGGCGCTATCGAACAACGCGAAATACTTCTGATTCTCCTGCATTGTCATCACCAGAACTTCGGCCGGCAACTCGAGAAATTCCGCATCGAATTGACCACATACCACAACCGGATACTCGACCAGCGCCGTGACTTCGTCGAGTAACGCATTCTCGATATGCGCAATACCGCCGAGCCGGGCTGCCTCCTGTTCGACCAGATTGCGAATCGTGTCACGACGTTTCTCGAAGCTGACAATTACCATTCCCGCGGAGAGCAGAATTTGTTCGTACTCGCCAGCCGAGGGTATTTCTATACTCCCGGGAGCATGAAAACGGTGCCCGAAACTACGATTGCCGGAGTGCAGCCCAAAGATTTCAGCATCGACGACTTCACTGTCGATCATCAGCAGCAGCCATTTGACCGGACGTACAAAATCATCACTGCGATCTCCCCAGCGCATGCGCCTGGGGATTGGCAGACCAGTCAATGCATCCGTCACCAGTTGCGGCAACAATTCCCGTAAACTGCGTCCAGGCTGGCTTGCACAAAAGTACAACCAGCTACCCTTGTCGGTTTCACGGCGTTCGAGCTGATCGATATCGACGCCACAGGAACCGGCGAACCCGAGCGCGGCTCGCGATGGATTACCCTCCTCATCAAAAGCCACATCAAGCGCCGGGCCGCGCTTCTCGACCAGCTGCTCTGCCTGCTGCAACGGCGTGTCCCGCAGTAGCATGGCCAGGCGTCGCGGGGTAGCAAACACCTCGACCGAGGCAGGAGCCAGCTTGTTTTCGCGCAGTGCTCGTTCAACCTGTTTGGCAAAATTCTGCGCCAACGACTGTAGCGCGCGCGGCGGTAATTCTTCGGTACCAATCTCGATCAGGCAATCGCTACTCATTACCAGCCTCCTGCCTGAGCAACGGAAATCCAAGCGCTTCACGTGATGCGTAGTAGCACTCTGCTACGCCACGGGACAGACTGCGCACCCGCAGGATGAATCGCTGACGCTCGGTCACCGATATTGCATGTCGCGCATCGAGCAGGTTAAACGCATGCGAAGCCTTCATCACCTGCTCGTAAGCGGGCAGGGAAAGTTTTTTCTCGATCAATTGCTCGGCATTGCGCCTCACAGACATCGAACCAGTGAAACAACGCCTCGATATCGGCAAACTCGAAGTTATAGGCCGATTGCTCGACTTCATTTTGATGATAGATATCACCATAAGTCATAACCCCCTGCGGTCCCCTGCTCCATACCAGGTCGAAAATACTGTCCACACCCTGCAAATACATCGCCAGACGTTCAATGCCGTAAGTAATTTCACCCGATACCGGTCTGCATTCGAGACCACCGACCTGCTGGAAGTAGGTAAACTGGGTCACCTCCATGCCATTCAACCAGACTTCCCAGCCCAGGCCCCAGGCGCCGAGCGTTGGCGATTCCCAATCGTCTTCGACGAAACGGATATCATGCACCAGCGTATCCAGCCCGAGCGCTTCAAGGGAGGCTAGATACATTTCCTGGAAATTATCGGGTGAAGGCTTGAGCAATACCTGGAACTGGAAATAATGCTGTAGACGATTGGGGTTTTCGCCATAGCGCCCGTCGGCAGGCCGCCGGCTCGATTGCACGTAAGCCGCGCGCCAGGGCTCGGGGCCAATGGCTCGAATAAAGGTTGCCGGGTGAAAAGTACCGGCACCGACTTCCATATCCAGCGGCTGCATAATCACGCAGCCCTGTTCAGACCAGTAATTCTGCAGGCTCTGGATCAGACCCTGGAAGCTACTCAAATCGGTCGCTGGTGATTCGCTCATTTAATTCACTGGTCAAAAGCCCGGCATTATAACCAACTGGCGTTTTTTACTCATTCATTTTCCCGCCTTATTGTGTTGTGTTTTTAACCCGCTATGATGTCGCACATGCAAGATATCATCGGCCAATGGCTGCTTAGCCTCAAGCAATATATATTAATGTGCCTGCTGCTATCGAGCCCGGAACGCCTGCCCTACGGTGCCCATAGTATCGCGCTTACCGTTTTCAGTTATCTTCTGATCGGCTTGCTGCTAGTCGATGAGCAACGCAGCTACGCCATGGTTTGTGCTCAGATCGCCCTGGAACTGGGAATGCTGGGACTGATCGCCTACGTCGGGCTACGCTGGAAGAAATTGCTGGCCAGGTTCCAGCAAACATTTTCAGCCCTGCTCGGGATCAACATGATCATCACCGCGGCCACGATACCGGTGTATCGCAGCGCGGTCAGTCACACAGACGGTACGGAGAATCTGTTAATCTACGTGACCCTCGTTATCCTGATCTGGAATCTCGCGGTACTGTCGCTAATTTTTAAGCGTTCTTTCGAAATATCAACGCATCTTTCAGCTATGATATCGTTCAATTATTTCGTGGTTTATCAATTCATCGTTATCTGGTTTTTCTAGTGAAAGTCTACATTCTCGGAATCTGCGGCACCTTCATGGCCGGCATAGCTCAACTTGCCCGTGAACTCGGCTGCGAGGTAGCCGGTTCGGATGCCAATGTTTATCCACCCATGAGTACCCAGCTCGAGCAGGCTGGTATAGAGCTACATCATGGATATGAGGCCGCAGCGCTACCCGAAGATTGCGATGTATTTATTATCGGCAACGCCATAACGCGCGGCAATCCCCAGTTTGAAGCCATCCTTGAACGTGGCTTGCGTTATACCTCGGGCCCCCAGTGGTTGTACGAAGAAGTTCTGCAACGGCGTTGGGTACTTGCCGTCGCCGGCACTCATGGCAAAACCACCGCCAGCAGCATGCTCGCCTGGATACTGGATTATGCCGGCCTCGATCCCGGCTACCTGATTGGTGGTATGAGCCAGAATTTCTCCCGGTCAGCGAAGCTCGGTAGTGATCCCTTCTTCGTTATCGAAGCCGATGAATACGACTCTGCACTATTCGATAAGCGCTCCAAGTTTGTCCATTACCACCCGCGTACGCTGATACTGAACAACCTCGAATTTGACCATGCCGATATCTTCGATGACCTGGCCGCGATCAAGCGTCAGTTTCATCACCTGGTACGCACGCTGCCGGCGAGCGCCCTGGTTATAGTCAACCATGATGACGAGGCATTGCGGGAAGTCATGCAAATGGGTTGCTGGAGCGAGCAACAGGAATTCTCCGCCAGCAATCCCCAGGCCGACTTTTTTCTACAGCAAAACCTGCTGCATCATGGCGCTTCAAGCTACTCGCTTGAGCTGTCACAACAGGGGCAGTTCAATGCGTTAAACGCAAGCGCTGCGATCATCGCCGCACGCCATGCCGGGGTTGCGATAGAAATATCGCTTGAAGCATTGCGTAATTTCAATGGCGTCAAGCGACGCCAGGAAGTCATCGCGGAAATCAACGGCGTGAAAATCATCGATGATTTCGCGCATCATCCCACCGCGATAGCGTTAACCCTGCAGGCGTTGAAAGAAAATTGTGCTGGCCGCCTGATCGCGGTGCTGGATATTCGCTCCAACACGATGAAATCGGGAGCACACGGTGCCCAGCTTGGTCAATCTATCGCTGCCGCCGATCTGGTTTTAGTTTGCGAAACCCCCAATCTGCAGTGGGATATCAAGCAATTGGCAGAATCTGCGCCTACAATAGTAGAAATAAAAACTGATACACAGCAGGTAATCGATTACCTGTTGCGCAATTGTCAGCAAGGGGATGAAATCGTCATCATGAGCAATGGTGGCTTTGATAATATTCATCAACGTCTAATACAAGCGATGCAAAACTAGAATTCAGGTATGTCTGAGAAATCACAAAGACCTACAAAAATAGCCAAATATGAAATAAAACGTCGCATCGGACGCGGCGCTATGGGCGTTGTTTACGAGGCTTTCGATCCTTTCGTGCAGCGTACCGTGGCTATCAAGGTTGCGCATTCAGCCAGTGACATGGATGACGCTACCAAACAAAAGCTGCGCGAGGGTTTTTTTGCCGAAGTCTATAGCGCAGGACGCATGCATCACCCTTCGGTGGTAAGTGTTTACGACGCTGGACAGGAAGATGATCTCAATTACATCGTAATGGAATTCGTCGATGGGCAGACGCTGCAGGAATACGTCAGCGGAAATAGATCGCTCACCCCGAACCAGGTTGTCGATGTCATTTATCAGTGCGCCAAGGGTCTCGACTACGTGCACCGGGAAGGCATTATTCATCGCGACCTGAAGCCGGGCAATATAATGCTCAGCAATGACGGCGAAGTAAAAATAATGGATTTCAGCATCGCCCATGTAGACGTAGGATTTGAAGGCCATGATACCGAGGTACAGGGATCACCGATGTATATGCCGCCGGAACAATTGTCCGAGGAAAAACGCCTCGTCGCACAATCCGACATTTATTCGCTGGGCGCAGTGATGTACTCGTTACTGGCGAAAAAAACCCCTTACAAGGCGGGTAGTCTCGAGTCGCTGATTTACAAAATTACCAACCTCGAGCCCGATCCGATTATGGAAGTCAATCCCGAGGTGCCTCAACACATCGCCGAAATCGCTGAAAAAGCGATGCAAAAAATCATTTATGACCGCTACGATTCGGCTTACCTGTTAGCCAGGGACTTAAGTAATGCCTTTGGTCGGTTGCGTGGCGTGGGCGAACGTATTGACATGCAGGAGAAATGGAAGACACTGCGCTTTCTCGCCTTTTTCAAAGACTTCAGTGACGATCAGATTACCGAGGTTGTCAATGCCAGCGAGTGGAAGGAATTCAGCAAGGGCGAAGTCATTGTTACCGAGGGTGAGCAGGAAACCGCGTTCTACATCATTGCCAAGGGTGGCGTAGAGGTTAAAAAGAATGAAAAGGTTGTTGGTATTATGAAACAGGGCGACTGCTTTGGCGAAATCGCTTTCCTGACACGCCAACCACGCAACGCGACCATTGTCGCGCGCACCGACGTTTCATTAATGAGTGTGAGCAACTCCCTGATGGAGCAGGCTTCCACTGAAACCCAGTTACGCTATTATCGTATCTTTCTCGAAAACCTGATTGCACGACTCTCGCAAGCCACTGACAAACTGGTAGAAGCCGATAAAGAAATCACCGTCCTATGACTCCAAAAACAGTTACTCTGGCGATGACTGGAGCTTCCGGCGCTGAATATACCCTGCGCCTGTTCGAGTGTTGCCTGCAAAATAACATCCGCGTACAGTTTATTACTTCGCAACCGGGCCAGATCGTGGCCGGAATGGAAACCGAGTTAAAGCTCACTGGATCTCCACAGAAAATGAAGCAGCAACTGGTCAGTTATTTCGATGCCGATCCAGCCTTAATCAGCGTTTACTCCAAGGATCAATGGACGGCACCACCGGCAAGTGGTTCCTCCGTGGCCGACGCCATGGTGGTTTGTCCCTGCAGCATGGGCAGCCTTGCCTCAATCGCGGTCGGGAGCAGCGACAACCTGATCCACCGGGCTGCCGATGTGGCGATCAAGGAACGCAAGACCTTGATCCTGGTACCGAGGGAAACCCCTTTCTCCAGCATTCACCTCGAGAACATGCTCAAGCTATCTCGCCTTGGTGCCGTGATACTGCCGCCTAATCCCGGGTTCTACCATGGAGTCAGCCAGGTTTCCGAACTGGTTGATTTCATCGTCGCGCGAATTCTGGATCAGCTCGACATCGACAACGACCTGTCGCCACGCTGGGGGCTATAAAAGGTTAATGCAGCAATGATAGTCCATGGCTGAAATCCCACTTTTCCCGTTGAAAACGGTATTACTACCCGGTAACACGCTGGGGCTCAAGATTTTCGAGCCACGCTATGTCGACATGATCGCCAACTGCATGCGCGAGAGCAACCTGTTCGGTGTGGTACTGATTCACAAGGGGGAAGAGTCATTCGTCGATGCCGATATACACTCGATCGGGACGACAGCCATGATCAATGACTGGGAACACCGCGCCGATGGGCTGCTCGGAATTACCGCACTCGGGGTTGAGCGTTTCGAAATTCTATCGACTCACACGCAAAGTGATGGGCTGACTTTTGCCGATATCAAAATTCTCGACGAAGTCGGTGCGCCCGAGATTCCAGAACAGTTTCAATATATGCTTGAGCTTCTCGACCATATAAGCGCCCAGGAAGGACGGATTCGTGCCGACAACCAGGGCTTTTGTGAAATCCTCTACCAGCTCATATACCTCTTGCCGCTGGAAACAACCCTGAAACAGCGCCTGCTCGAAATTCCCGAATGCAACGACCGCGCGTTAATTCTGCATGCCGAGCTGATCCGGCTGGGAGTTATTCAATACATCAAACCCGAAGCGCCCGGGAAATAACCACAGGCCAGCCGGGCGGGGTTCCAATTCTCGTATACGCGGCATAAACTTGGCCGCAGGCAACTGCGAAGGGATAGCAGCGATGAACAGAGTACTGCTTGCAACCTGTTTTTACTGGTTTAGTGCGCTAACCGCCGCAGCCGAACTTTCAGGAGTATTCATAGACGATGACATCAGGCTCGAAGGTGGCCCTTCGCTGGTGCTTAACGGAATCGGCCTGCGCGAAAAACTCTGGGTAGACGTGTACGTCGGCTCGTTATACCTGCCCGGTAAATCTGCAGATGTCGCCGAAATTCTATCCAGGCCGGGACCCTGGCGGGTGCAGCTTGATTTTATTTACAAAGAAGTTGCCAGCGAAAAATTACTCGATTCCTGGCGCGAAGGATTTGAAGAAAATCAAAGCCCCGCAACCATGAAAAAATTACAGCGCCGCATCGATCAGTTCTACGCTTACTTTCAAACCAGTGCAATTGCCAAAGATCAGTACCGCTTTGACTACATCCCCGGCAAGGGCGTCACTATCAGCAAAAACCAGCAACATCTCGGGCAGATTGCTGGCGATGATTTCAAAACCGCGCTGCTTGAAATCTGGCTCGGCAATCACCCGGTGGACAAGAAGTTGAAAAAAGGCATGCTCGGCATGCAGTGAGCACTTACATTTCCGCAAAAGTTGCCGCGGCAGCTTCAATCGTCTGCTCAATTTCAGCAGCACCATGCATCGCGCTGACAAATCCCGCTTCATAAGCTGACGGGGCAAGGTTAATACCACGCTTGAGCATGCCGTGGAAGAATTGCTTGAAAGCCTCGACGTCGCAGGCGCTCACCTGACTGAAACTGTTAACCTCCGGCTGACCAGTAAAAAACAGGCCGAACATCGCACCCACCTGGTTGGCACGCAGCTCAATATTGTTAGCTTCAGCTGCGGCGAGAATACCATTCACGAGTTGCCCGGTTCTCTGCGTCAAATCTTCAAAAAATCCGGGGCGCGAAATAATTTCCAGGGTTTTCAGTCCGGCCGCCATCGCCACTGGATTACCGGACAGAGTTCCTGCCTGGTACACGGGTCCAAGCGGCGCCAGATGGTGCATGATTTCCTGTTTGCCGCCAAAGGCGCCGACCGGCATACCACCACCGATAACTTTGCCAAGCGTGGTTAAATCGGGAACGATATCGTATCTTTCCTGGGCTCCACCAAGACCGACCCGAAACCCGGTCATGACTTCATCAAAAATCAACAGGCTGGCGGATGCATCGCAGCATTCGCGCAGGGTTTGCAAAAATCCGGGGACCGGGGGTACGCAATTCATATTACCTGCCACCGGTTCGACGATGACGCAGGCAACTTCGCTACCAAGCTCGGCAAATACCTGCTTTACCTGTTCGCTATTGTTGTACTCGAGTGTGATCGTATGATCGGCAAGCACGGCGGGAACTCCGGGTGAACTCGGTACACCCAGGGTCAAGGCACCAGAACCGGCCTTGATCAGCAATGAATCGGCATGCCCGTGGTAGCAGCCTTCGAACTTGATGATTTTGTCGCGCCCGGTGAATCCACGCGCGAGCCGGATAGCACTCATGGTCGCTTCGGTACCCGAACAGGTCATGCGCACCAGATCGATACTCGGCATCAGGTCACAAATAAGTTGTGCCAGCTCAACCTCGAGCGGCGAAGGCGCGCCAAAGCTCAATCCTTTTTGCACCACCTCGGTAACCGCGGCGATGATCTCGGGATGGGCGTGACCACAAATCATCGGCCCCCAGGAGCCGACATAGTCGATATAACGATTGCCATCGACATCGATCAGGTAAGCGCCCTCGGCACGATCGATAAACGGAGGAGTACCACCTACCGCGTTGAATGCGCGTACCGGTGAATTAACCCCGCCCGGAATTACCAGGCAGGCCTGTTCGAATAATTTTTCAGAGTTAGTCATCGCGTTTCAGAGGAGTCGTTTTCGTGCGCACACTATACAATAAAATCCATTACGAAGATTGATTGCGAATTTCGAATCGCTTCGCCACAACCAAAATCAGAACCAGCACCGGTAAGCCGAGAAGCGCGGTAAACAGGAAGAAACTCGGGTAACCGATCGCGTCAACCATCGATCCCGAGTAACCACCCAGCACCTTTGGAATCAAGGTCATCATTGAGCTGAAAATTGCGTACTGCATTGCAGTGAACGATACATTGGTCAGGCTCGACAGGAAGGCAACAAACGCGGCGCTGGCGATTCCTGCCGCCAGATTATCAGCCGATATCACAACGTAGAGCCAGACAATGTCGTAGCCGATGCCAGCCAGTAACATGAACAATAAATTGGTCGCCGCAGAGAGTACTGCACCCAACAGTAATATACGCATGACCCCGAAACGCAGCGCGAGCAAACCACCGATAAAACCGCCGGCGATGGTCATCAACAAGCCGAAGGTTTTGGCGACGCTCGCGATCTCGGATTTGCTGAAACCCATATCCTGGTAAAACAGGTTCGCAATTACCCCCAGTACAATATCGGAAATACGGTAAAGTCCGATCAGTGCGAGCAGTATCCAGGCCAGCGACCAGCCATAGCGGCTGAAAAAATCGCGTATCGGCACCAGATAGGTATTCTCGACCATTGCGTAACGTACCAATCCCGCTTTCACCAACAAAATAGACATGACCCAGGCAGCCAACAATGCCATTGATAGTCGCACCGACTCCACGAAAAATGCGGACAAAAAACGATTGGCGACAAGATCGGTAAGCTGAGCCTTCGATACAGCTGCTAGCTCACCTGAGAAATAATATGTTCCGACCAATCCGCCCACCACAAAAGCGAATAGCAGGACAAACCTCAGGTAGTCCTGATTACTTTCGAGGTAATTTGTATAGTTCGGATTTTCTGGCTCGTTGATCACCAGGGTTGTAACCACACCAACCAGCATCGCGGCTGCCATCAGACAATAGGTCCATTGCCAGGCCTGATAGTTATAGGTGCCCATGCTAGTACCAAACCAGTCGGCCAGGTAGAGCGAGCCCGCTCCGGCTACCAACCAACCGATTCGGTAGCCGGCGATGTAAGTCGCCGACATCATCGCCTGTAACTCGATTTCAGCTGACTCGATGCGGTATGCATCGATAACAATGTCCTGTGTCGCCGATGAAAATCCCAGCATGACAGCGGCCAGCGCCATCATCGTCAGGCCAGAGCCACCCGCCTGTGGATCGATCGAAGCCATCAGCAGGATGGCACAGGCAATCGCGATTTGTGCCAATAGCATCCAGGCACGGCGCCTGCCCAGTAGTCGGGTTAACCACGGCAGCGGTAGTTGATCGACCAGCGGAGCCCAGACAAATTTAAACGAGTAGCCTAATCCGGCCAGGGCAAAAAAAGTAACTACTGACTTTTCAAACTCGGCTTCTCGTAGCCATATACCTAACGAACCAAAGATAAGCAGGTAAGGGAGCCCGGCAGAAAACCCGAGAAACAGCATCGTCACCACCCGTCGGTGGAAAAACATTTTCAGCATGGTGGACCAGCTGCCGGTATCAGTCTGCACTAGCGCGCGAGCTCCAGGTCATAGTCCATGATTAACGGCGCATGATCGGAAAAACGCTGATCGCGAAATATGCGCGCCTTCTGCACCTTGTCTCTCAGACCCGGGGTGACGATCTGGTAATCGATACGCCAACCGACATTCTTGTCCCAGGACTGGCCCCGGTTTGACCACCAGGTGTATTGCTCCTCGCGTTGATCGACGACGCGAAATGCATCGACAAAGCCGACACGATCGAACAGATCGCTCAACCAGGCGCGTTCCTCGGGCAGAAAGCCGGAGTTTTTCTGGTTCGAGCGCCAGTTTTTCAAATCAATATTCTGATGCGCAATATTCCAGTCACCACAAATAATGAATTCGCGGCGTTTGCGCCGCAGCGCCTGCAAATGCAACAGGAAACTATCCATAAAGCGCCACTTGGATTCCTGGCGATGGTCGCCCGAAGATCCGGACGGCGCATACAGTGAAATAACCGACAGGTTCTTGTAGCGATACTCCAGATAACGCCCTTCATTATCAAACTCTGATTCGCCGTAACCATGGATCACCTGCAACGGCTGCTCCCTGCTGTAAATCGCGGTACCCGAATACCCCTTTTTCAACGCATCGAAATAGCTGCAGAAATAATTCTTCGGGTGAAACAGCGGCTGGTCCAGTTGGTCAACCTGGGCCTTGGTTTCCTGTACACAGATGAAATCCGCACGTTGGCGAGGTAGCCAGTCGAAAAAACCCTTGCGCGCCGCAGCACGGATACCGTTGGTGTTAATTGAGATCACGCGCATCTTAAACTGCTACCAATATTGAAATCAGGCGATATGATACATGACTTGAGATGTCCGACTAATAACGAATCATTTATGCATAGCTACCAATCCCGCTTCGTCGACTATTGCCTGCAGCGCGGCGCGCTCAAGTTTGGCGAATTCACGCTTAAATCCGGTCGCGTCAGCCCTTACTTTTTCAACGCAGGAATTTTCAACCGCGGTGCTGACCTCGCCGCACTGGCCGAATTCTATGCCAATGCGATTCAGCAGTCCCAAATCGAATTCGACCTGCTGTTCGGCCCCGCTTACAAGGGCATCCCACTGGCCGCGATTACGGCAAGTGCATTGTTTCAGCAATATCAGCGTGACATTCCGTATGCTTTTAACCGCAAGGAAGCCAAAGACCATGGCGAAGGTGGCAATACTGTTGGCGCCGAAATCACGGGTCGCGTCATGATTATCGACGACGTGATTACCGCCGGTACCGCAATTCGTGAAGCGATCGAGTTGATCGATGCGCTTGGCGCCGAAACCTGTGCAGTCACCATTGCGCTTGATCGCCAGGAAAAGGGGCTGGGAGAACGCTCTGCAATTCAGGAACTCGAACAGCAGGGCTTGCGCGTTATCTCGATAATCAAACTCGACCATATTCTCGAATACCTGCAATCCAGCGGCCAAAACCAGCATCGTAATGCGATAGAAACCTATCGTGCCGAATACGGTATCGACTAAAGGGCATCTCTAAAAATAGTAATTTATTCGTGAGTGCAAGCGGTCCGGCGTCCCGGAAGCACGGCGCTGAAGCCGCAATCGCGGATAAAGTGCATTTTTAAAAATGCCCTGAACTCAGCCCGATAAAGACAGTCTATGTAGACTATCGCAATATAAAAACAGGTGCGCCATGCTTCGGATCCTGGTACTTGCCAGTTTGTTTTCATTGCCTGCTTTCGCCGCTGCTCCCATCGTGGTCAGCAGCGCTGACAAGCAGACTGCAGTGGTCGAACTCTATACCTCGGAAGGGTGCAGCAGCTGCCCGTCGGCTGATCGCTGGTTATCGCGTCTGATCGAGGCGCCTAAAGATGAACTCGACCTACTCGCGCTCGCTTTCCATGTTGATTACTGGGACTATCTCGGCTGGAAGGATCGTTTTTCAAGTGCGGCTTACACCCATCGTCAACGCGAGTTGGCCGCCAACAATCTGCAACAGACAATTTATACGCCTGAGTTCTTCGTCAACGGCATGGAAACGCGCGGTGCCAGTAATATTCTGGATAAAATCAGGCAGGCGAACCAGCAACCGTCACCGCTTGATCTTAAGCTCACCGTATCCCGCGACAAAACCAGCCTGGTGCTGGAGCTGCAGTCCCCTGGAGACCGCGACATTACCGGGCAAATCCATCACCGCTACCTGGTCTATGAAAATAATTTGTCGACTGATGTCAAAAGAGGCGAAAATTCGGGAGAAATACTCAAGCATGAACAGGTTGTGCGTTATATGAGTAAAGCAAAAAGCCTGCGTGAACAAAACCAGTATCGCATCGCTATCGATCCCGACTGGCAAGCCGAAAATATCGGCGTCGCCGTGCTGGTTACGTCACCCGGTGACAGGCACTATCTGCAGGCATTGCATACTCCGGTAGCAAGTTTACTGACTGAGCAATAATGCGTAAATTTATGAAAAATCGCGATAAGTAAACTATTATGCCTGTTAAGATTTATATCAACCTGTACGGTTAAGGACGAAAAGATACTGTGCGCGATGCAAGCCTGCCAGGAAAAATAAGCCCGATTCTATTGTCAGTTTTACTGATAATTGCTGCCCTGTGCGTTGTTTTTAACCCTGCCAATGCCGGCGCTCTTTACAAGTGGATCGATGAAGACGGGCAAATCCGCTACAGTGATCGTTTACCCGCCGCCCAGTCTAAAAGGAAACATCATCAGCTCAATTCACAGGGCGTTGTTTTATCCACCAAGGAAGCCGCCAAATCCGAAGCCGAATTGGCTGCTGAAGCCGCAGCCAAGCGCAAACTGGAGGAAGAGCAGGCTACCCAGGCCAAACTTGATGAGGAACAAAACAAAAAAGACCAGGTATTGCTGCTGACCTTTAGCAACGAGAAAGAACTGGGCCTGGCGCGCGACGATCGAATCGAAGTGCTCGACTCGGTGATTCAGTTGATCAGTAAAAGCATAGCCGCAACCCAACAGACGCTGGATGAACTGCAAGCCAGCGCCGACGAAATTTACCTCTCCAAGGGCAAGGAAGTGCCCGGCGGGCTGGCACAAAAAATCGAACACTTTTCACGCAAAAAGGACAGTCGGCGCGCACAACTGGATTCGAAGATGCTAGAGAAGGAAAAGATTAACGAGCAATACGAAATTGACCTGGCGCGTTATCGGTTACTGAAAGCCGAAGGTGATTAGTTCTCCATTCTATCAACGGAACCTTTAATCAGGGTGCCCACCCCGGTACTGGTCAACAACTCCAGCAACACTGAATGTTTTACCCTGCCATCGATGATCTGACTGGTACGGACGCCCGCATTCACCGCATCCAGCGCACAACGAACTTTTGGCAACATACCTCCATGAATAATGCCATCGGCAATCAGGCGCTCGGTTTCAGCGGCGCTAAGCCCGGTCAGCAGATTTCCATCCAGGTCAAGCACTCCCGGGGTATTGGTCAACAACAATAATTTCTCGGCACCAAGCACCTTGGCCAACTCACCCGCGACCAGGTCGGCGTTAATGTTATACGAAGAACCGTCAACGCCGACACCAATCGGCGCAATTACCGGGATAAAATCATCATGATCCAGCATCGCTACTACCGCGGGGTCGATTGATTCGACCTCGCCGACCTGGCCCAGATCGTTAGCTTCCGTGTCGCTTCCGGCAAGTTTCATCTTACGCGCGCTGATCATGCCACCGTCTTTACCGGTAAGCCCGACCGCGCGCCCGCCATGGCGATTGATCAGCGAGACAATTTGCTTGTTAACCTGCCCACCCAGCACCATTTCGACCACGTCCATGGTTTCATTGTCAGTTACCCGCATGCCCTCTATAAATCGACTTTTTTTGCCAATTTGCTCGAGCAACTTGCCAATTTGCGGCCCTCCCCCATGCACGATAACCGGGTTAACGCCAACCTGTTTTAACAGCACGATATCCTGCGCGAAGCTGCTCTTGAGCGTTTCATCGACCATCGCATTACCGCCAAATTTGATTACTACGGTTTTCTGGTCGAGCGCCTGGATATAGGGTAAGGCCTCGATCAGAATTTCTGCAACACTACTCTTTTTTACGGTCATGCTCGGGGTTGCCTGTTAACGGTGGGCGCAAGTATAGCGCTCGATAATTAAATCGATAAGCTGTTTCGCGATTTCAGTTTTACTCGCATGCTCGATACTTTGTCGCCCTCCAGGCCAAAAAACCTCGAGCTGGTTAAAATCGATTTCAAATCCACTGCTGCTATCGCCAACCTGATTGGCCGCAATCATATCGAGGTTTTTCTGCTTCAGTTTGCCCAGCGCATATTTTTCCAGTTGCCGGGTCTCCGCAGCAAAACCAACACAGAACGGGCGCTGCTCGAGCGCACTAACCGCAGCCAGGATATCGACGTTGGGGACCAGTTGCAGCGACATCGAGTCTGCCGATTTTTTGATTTTATGGTCTGCAGTCTGATCCACCCGGTAATCTGCAACCGCGGCGCAGGCAATAAAAATATCGCTCAGTATTGCCTGCCGCATCACCGCGTCATACATTTGCTGCGCCGACTCAACCGCTACCAGTTGCACACCTTGTGGTGCTGCTAAAGCTACCGGGCCACTGACCAGGGTTACGCTTGCGCCCTCTTTCAGCGCGGCCTCGGCGAGGGCATAGCCCATCTTGCCCGAACTGCGATTGCTAATATAACGCACCGGGTCAATGGCTTCCCGCGTCGGACCCGCGGTCAGCAATAATGCGACCCCATCGAGTTTTCCGGGCATAAAATGCTGCGCAACCTTATTTACCAGTTGCCCGGGTTCAAGCATGCGTCCCGGACCGACATCTCCACAGGCCTGCTCACCATCGGCCGGCCCCCACACCAGCACATTGCGGGCGCCAAGTTGATTTATATTGTCCCGGGTCGCCGCATTAGCGAACATTTGCTGATTCATCGCGGGTGCTACCGCAACCGACTGCTTGCTCGCGAGGCACAATGTCAGCAGCAGGTTATCGGCATAGCCAGCATTCAATTTACCGAGAAAATTTGCCGACGCCGGCGCTACCAGCAACAGGTCACACCAGCGCGCGAGTTCAATGTGATCCATCGCCGAGTCGGCTTCGGCATCGAACAGGTCGCTGTAAACCCGATGACCACTAAGCGCCTGGTAGGTCAGGGGCTGCACAAATTCCTGCGCCGACGGCGTCATCACCACGCGCACCTCGGCACCCGCCTTGATCAACAGGCGCAGCAGCTCGGCGGCCTTGTAGGCGGCGATACCGCCGGTAACCCCGAGTAAAATTTTCTTGTTGATGAGTGTTTGCATTTGTTCTATTTTAGCGCTTGAGAACAACAGGTAAAGGAATACCCATGGCAATCTCAGATTGGCCCAGTGCCGAAAGACCCCGTGAAAAACTCATTAATCGAGGCGCAAAGGCGCTCTCGGATGCCGAACTATTGTCGATTTTTCTGCGTACCGGTGTAGCCGGTAGCTCCGCAGTCGACCTCGCGCGGCAACTTTTGCTCGACTATGGCTCGTTACGCAAAATCTTCGCTGCCGACATAAAAAGTTTCTGCGCAGGTAAAGGCCTGGGGCTGGCCAAATTCGTGCAGTTACAGGCGGCACTCGAAATCGCGGGGCGACATTTTGCGGAAAACCTCGAACACGAGGATTGCCTGACCAATCCGACAAAAACCACGGATTATCTGCGTGCACGTCTGCGCGACTATGACTACGAAGTATTCGCCTGCCTGATGCTAGATAATCGTAATCGCGTGATTGCGTTCCGGGAATTATTTCGCGGCACCATTGACGGTGCCAGCGTCTATCCACGTGAAGTGGTAAAACAGGCACTGGCCGACAATGCCGCTGCAGTCATTCTGGCACATAACCACCCGTCGGGCGTCTGCGAAGCAAGCCAGGCCGACATCCGCATCACTGAGCGTCTACGAAAAGCACTCGGACTGGTTGATATTCGCGTACTCGATCACGTCATCGTGGGCGATGGAATTACCTGCCTTTCTGAACAAGGTCTGGTCTGACGGAGGTTTCGAACCAGCTAGCGACCTGCTCGACCTCTAGCGGGCGGCTAATGTAGTAACCCTGCACGTGGTCGCAATTCATTTCAGCGAGCAAATCGAAAACCGCAAGCGTTTCGACGCCTTCGGCAACGACTTTCAAATCAAGGGTATGCGCGAGCTCGATGGTCGCCCTGACGATCAACTGATCATCCGGATTGCTGACGATATCGCGTACGAACGACTGGTCGATCTTGAGCTTTTCGACAGGTAACTCTTTCAGGTATGTCAGCGAGGCCTGGCCGGTTCCGAAATCATCTATCGACAATGACAGACCCATCACGCCGAGATGCGAGAGAACTTCGATCACTTCGCCGGGTTCCTGCATAATCTGCCCCTCGGTGATCTCGATAACGATCTGCGCGGGTTTGATCTGGTACTGCTTTAAACAAGTTTCGATACGTTCAGGCAGACGACGGTCATGCAAATCAATCATCGACAAATTGATGCCGACCGCTATGTCACCCAGGTCAGATTGGCTAATAAATTGACAGGCTGATTCGAAAATCCAGTTGGTTAGCGGTTTAATCAACTGATTTTGTTCGGCCAGACGAATGGTTTGATCGATCGAGACATCGTGCTTGTCCGGGTCCTTCCAGCGCAACAGGGCTTCGAGGTAAACGGTGGCATAGCTCTGCAGATCGACCACCGGCTGAAAAACAAGCTTGAGTTCATCGTGGTCGATCGCGCGACGCAGCTCCTGAATCATCGTAAATCCGGACGTGTCAGCTGTCTCATCGGCATCGCGGAAGAACTGGATGGGCCAATCGCTGCTCTTCGCCCCAACCAGGGCGCTACTGGCATTCTGGTACAGGCCAGCGGCGTCAACCGCATGATCAGGATAAAGCGCAATACCGAAAAAGGCGCTTAACACAAACTCACGCCCGTGGATCTGGTAGTGCCGCGTAATCGCCAGGTAAATTTTTTCGACCAGTGTATTGAGTTGATCCCGCTGCTGCACTTCCAGCAATATCGCAAACAGGTTTCTTTCAAAACGGGCGACTTGATCACTCTCGCGTAAAGATTCACGCAGGCCTTCGCCAACCTGCCTGAGCAGTGCATCTACAATGTACTGACCGCGTTGCTGCACGAAATCATCCAGACCGTGAATATCTATCATGATCAGCGCATATTTCCGTCCATTGCGCTTGCCTTCGAGTATCGCCTGCGACAGCCGGTCTTCAAAAATGACCCGATTGTTAAGACCGGTCACCGGATCACGCTTGGCCATTTTTTGCAGCACCTTGAAGTACTCGCCCATTACTTTCAACCCAGGCCTTATTTCACTGGCAGTACCGGTATCGCTGTCCTGTTGGCTTTTCGCGGCACGCCGCATTTTCTCCGCCAGTTCCTGCAACGGCCTGATCAGATTCAGGTGTAATAACGCCAGTACCAGGACTGCAGCACATAGCAGTATCAACAACACGACCGAAGCCTGCCGTTCGAAAAGTTCCCAGAAAGATATCGGGTTCAGTTCCAGATGCAGTTCACCAGCCACGGCATCTGTTTCCCCGACCGGGATAATTATCTGCTTGCCACGATTACCGCTAGCACTGAATTCCTGGTACTGAATGCCTTGCTGGGTATCGGCGGCATGCTGCAGCCTGCGCCCGGACAGGAATGAAAACTCATTGAGAAAATCGAAATAGTCCATGCTCACTAGCAGCACTGCCGCGTTGTCGTCGGTCGTAACGGGCCCCGCAATTTCGAGTAAGGCTTTATCGTCGATACGGCAACTCGATATCCGTGGCACCAGGTAATCATCGAAATCCTGCCGAAGCATCTGCCCAGGCTGCAGGCAACCGGGTTTTTTCGACCTGGAAACTGGCTGACCCTGTTGATCGAATTGCACCAGGTTGACCGCCCAGATGCTTGGATTACGCTGGTAGTAATCCCAGAGAAAAGACTGGAAATTGTGCTTGCCGGCAGGCGATTTCGCCAGCGTGTTGAGCAGGTAATACTGCGACTGCAGCCATAGTTGCTGCTTTTGTTGAAGCTGCAGGATCTGAGCATGCAGATTCTGCTGCACGGTTACCGCAGTTTGCTGGTTCTGCCGATCGACCAGAACCATTAGCGACAGGCTCCACAGAATGAACATCAGCAGACTTAGACCCGTTACCAGGATCACGCTGAAATTCGAGATATTGAGTTTCATAAGCCAGGCTCGCGTTACTCGATGTTCTGCACCTGTTCGCGCATTTGTTCGATCAATACCTTGAGATCAACCGCGAGCTGGGTGGTCAGGCTATCCTGAGATTTTGATCCCAGCGTGTTGGCTTCACGGTTGAGTTCCTGCATCAGGAAGTCGAGCCTGCGGCCAACCGCTTCATTGCGATCGAGTACGTTTAGAACCTCCGCCACATGAGTATCGAGCCGGTCGAGCTCCTCTTCAACATCCAGTTTTTGCGCCAGCATAACCAGTTCCTGCTCGAGACGATTTTCGTTCGCTGTTTCACGCCACTGCTTCAGTTTTTCATCGAGACTGGATTCCCATTTTTCACGCAGGGCCGCGACAATTTCCGGACGGTGCTTGCGCACTTCACCAACAATATCGCTGACCTGTGCACAACGACTGCGGATCAATTCCTCGAGCGCCTTACCCTCGGCTTCGCGACCCTGCTGTAACTGTTTGAGTGCTGCCTTGAGGCAGACTATCGCGAGCTCATCGAGCGCAGACAAATCACGCTCGACGTCGCTGATCACACCGGGCCAGGCAAGGATATCGGAGACCGACAACTTGCTGCCTTCATGCACTATATCAAGTACCTGCTGCTCTACCTTGCGCAGGCTTATCACGATTTCCGGATTCAGGGCTATGTCGGCCTGCGGTTGCTGATCAAGCTTATAGCGCAGACCCAGGTCGACTTTGCCACGTGTCAGGTATTTCGCCACCAGCTTGCGTACCTCGGGCTCGAGTTGCCTGAAGTCTTCCGGCAGTTTGATGCCAGTCTCCAGGTAACGATGATTAACCGAGCGTAGCTCCCAGATTACTGATCCTGCATCATTGCTTTCCTGTACCCGGGCAAAGCCGGTCATGCTTCGTATCACAGCGTCATTCTCGAAAGTAGTTTCAAGCGGCATCATAGCCTATTTTGCGCATTCGCTTAAGCAGCGTCTGGCATCATGCATCAATTCTTGGGGACGGCCTTCTTTCTGACGAGTATACTTGCCGCTCATTTTTATGGAGACAACCAATAATGCGACCCAGTGCTCGTGCAGTGGATGAGTTAAGACCAGTCAAGATTACGCGTAACTACATCAAGCACGCCGACGGCTCGGTGTTGATCGAGTTCGGCGATACCCGCGTCATTTGCACCGCTTCGATTGAAAATTCGGTGCCCGGCTTTTTACGCGGCAAGGGTAGCGGCTGGGTGACCGCGGAGTACGGCATGCTGCCGCGTTCCACCGGCAAACGCATGCGCCGCGAAGCCAGCAGTGGACGCCAGGGAGGACGCACCATGGAAATCCAGCGCCTGATCGGTAGAGCGCTGCGTGCCAGTATCAATACTGGAAAACTGGGCGAGCGCACTATTACCGTGGATTGCGATGTCATCCAGGCCGATGGCGGCACCCGCACCGCATCAATTTCAGGCGCCTGGGTGGCGCTGTCCGATGCGGTCCAGGGATTGATCGATGCCGGTGATCTCGAGCAGAACCCGATCGAATGCCAGGTAGCAGCTGTATCAGTGGGCATTTACCGGGGCGAACCGGTTCTCGATCTCGACTATGCCGAAGATTCCACCGCGGACACCGACATGAATGTAGTGATGAACAATCGGGGCGGCTTTATCGAAGTCCAGGGAACTGCCGAAGCCGAGGCTTTTACAGACCATGAGTTGAATAGCATGCTGGCACTGGCGCGCACTGGCATAACACGTATTTTCGACTTCCAGACAAACGCATGAAACAACTGGTGCTGGCATCGGGAAACCCTGGCAAATTGCGCGAGTTATCGGCAATCCTCGGCGAACTCGGCTACCAGTTGCATGCCCAGTCTGAATTCGATGTGGACGAGGTCGCCGAGACCGGCACTACTTTCGTCGAAAACGCGATCATCAAGGCCCGTCACGCCGCCGCGCTTACCGGTTTACCGGCGCTGGCCGACGATTCCGGTATCGAGGTCGACGCGCTCGACGGGGCACCGGGGGTATACAGCGCTCGTTTTTCCGGCGCCGATGCTGATGATGCTGCCAACAATGCCTTACTGGTGGAAAAATTACGCGATGTCCCACCGGCACAGCGCACTGCACGGTATCGCGCGGTAATTGTATTGATGCGCCATGCCGCAGACCCATCACCATTGATCTGTGAGGGCAGCTGGGAAGGCATGATCCAGCTGGAACCGGCCGGAGATGGAGGTTTCGGCTACGATCCTTACTTCTTTCTGCCCGACCGGGGATGCACCAGCGCGCAACTGAGTGCCAGTGAAAAGAACCGGCTCAGCCATCGTGGAGCGGCGCTGGCGGAGTTGAAACGTAAACTGAACGAGCAGAATGTTTAGCAGCAACCCTCCGCTCGGTCTTTACATCCATCTGCCCTGGTGCGAACAAAAATGTCCCTACTGCGATTTTAATTCCCACCAGGCCGACTCAATTCCTGAACAGGCCTATATCGAGGCATTGCTCGAAGATCTCGAACAGGATTTGCCACTGATATGGGGTCGCGGCATCGATTCTATATTCATTGGTGGCGGTACACCTTCGCTATTCTCGGCTGCCGCCATCGAGCAGCTGTTTTCGGGACTGCGTTCATTGCTGAATATCGCTCCTGCAATCGAAATAACGATGGAATCAAATCCGGGCAGCGCCGATGCAGAAAATTACCAGGGCTACCGTGAAGCCGGCGTCAATCGACTGTCGATCGGGGTGCAGAGTTTCAACGATCAACACCTGAAAACGCTCGGTCGCGTGCACAACGGCGAGCAAGCCGCGCGTGCATTTGCAATCGCGCGCAGGGCCGGGTTCGATAATATCAACCTCGATCTGATGTTCGGCCTGCCGGCGCAAAGCCTGGCCGACGCGAGTAACGATCTGGAGCAGGCGATAGCGCTCGGGCCGGAACACATATCACTCTATCAATTGACGCTCGAACCCAACACGCTGTTTCATCACCACCCGCCAGCGAGTATGCCGGACGATGATCTATGCTGGGAGCAACAGAACGACTGCCAGGTGCTGCTGGCCAGGCATGGTTATGATCAATACGAAGTTTCAGCCTATGGCCTGGATAAACGTGAATGCAAACACAATTTAAACTACTGGCACTTCGGTGATTACCTCGGCATCGGCGCGGGGGCACATGGCAAGATTACCCTTGGCGGCGAAAACCGGGTGCTACGCCGGGTACGCCAGCGTCAACCGCGCGCCTACCTCGAACGGCCTGGCAGTGACCGCATCTCAAGTGAAACTGTACTGGATGAAGATGACCTGGTGTTTGAATTCATGCTCAATGCGTTGCGGCTCAAACATGGATTCGATACCAGCCTGTTCCGCGACAATACCGGTTTATCATTAAATTCGCTGTTACCCGGGCTGGAACAGGCACGTGATAAGGGTTTGATCGACTTCGATGGCGTAAAAATAGTCCCCACAGAGCTTGGGTTTTGTCATTTAAACGACTTGCAGGCGCTTTTTTTACAACTGCACGATGCAAAAAGAAGGCCATTTTTTGAATCTTCCGGGAAAATTACTCACAACTGAATTATCGGCGCCAAAAATGTCAAGCGCTTTCTGATTTTTTTTACGGTCAAAAACCGGGTTTCCTAAGTCATTGATTATTATATCTTTTTAAGTTGGTCAAAAAGTGACTAATCTAACAGAAACCCAGCGTTTTACAGGCTTTGCGTAATTCCTACTTAAGTTATACACAAAGTTATCCACAGTTTTTGTGGATAAAATTGGCGCTCACAATAGGCTCAAGGCATTATGAGATTTTGGTTATAAAATACTTTAAGTTTGATTCCTAAATGAGCTCTCGAAATGACTAAAATCAACTAAAAAACACTTGCACTTTGCCCTCTAAAAGGTGAAAATTCGCGCCCTTTAGCGCTCGACCCATAGAAGTGGCACCATGAAACAAGACATTCATCCCGATTATAGAGACGTCGTATTCCAGGATATCTCGTCAGATTTTTCGATCCTGACGAAGTCCACCGTACCCACCAGGGAAACCATCACCTGGGAAGACGGCAACGAATATCCATTGCTAAAGCTTGAGATTTCGAGCCAGTCGCACCCCTTCTATACCGGTAAGCAACACATCCTGCAAACCGCAAAACAGGTCGACAAGTTCCGTCAGCGCTACGGTAAGTAATTTTTAGCAGTATCCAGAAAGGGTGCCAGGGCACCCTTTTTTTTGCCTTGAATAAAGCATTGCATCACCCAATAATCAACCCATGAAGTTCGCCAGCACCCTGTTTCTCATACTGAGTCTCACACTCAGCGCCTGTGCGACCAACCCGGTGACCGGTAAAAGTGATTTCACGCTCGTCTCGGAAAACGAGGAAATCAGGCAGGGGCGCAGCTTCCACCAACAAATTATTACCGCCTATGGCGTCTATGATGACCCCGAATTACAACAATATGTGAATGGTATCGGTCAGGAGCTGGCTAGCAGGAGCCATCGCGCGCACCTCAATTTTACCTTCACGGTGCTGGACTCTCCCGATATCAACGCATTTGCCTTACCGGGTGGTTATGTCTACATCACGCGCGGTATCATGGCCTACCTCGACTCAAGGGCCGAACTTGCCGGTGTGCTGGGACATGAAATCGGACATGTTACCGCGCGCCACTCGGTACGCCAGCAATCCGGCCAGATGGCGTCGACCCTGCTTAGCGTGTTGATTACCGCCACCACCGGCCAGTCCGGACTGGGGGATCTCAGTAACCAGCTTGGGACCGGGATGATACGCGGTTACGGCCGCGAGCATGAACTTGAAGCCGATCGCCTCGGTGCCGAATATCTGCACCTGAGCGGTTACGACCCCGAAATCATGCTTGAAGTCATTGGCGTCCTCAAAGACCAGGAGGTTTACGAACAGGCGCTGGCAAAAAAAGAAAATCGAGACCCCAATATTTATCACGGCGTATATTCTACCCACCCGCGTAACGATGACCGTCTCAAGACCGTGGTACGCGCCGCCAGGAATCTTTCCGTACAGACCTATCGCGATAGTGACCAGTCAGGTTATTTCGGCAAGATCGACGGTATGATGTGGGGGCCCAGCATCAAGCAGGGAATACTCGCCAATAATCTGTTCACTCATCCCGAACTCGCCTTTTCCCTGCAGCTACCCGAAACCTGGGAAGCCAACAACTACCCCGAATTTCTGCAGGCCAAAAATCCGCAAGGCGGCGCAATAGTTCAGATCGGAGTGACCAGCCTGGAAAAAGACGAGTCACTGGAAGGCCTGCTAAAGCGAATGAGTAACAATAAAGAGCTCGAGGTCAGCAAGAATAAAAACGGGGTTAGCGCCAACATCATGGCTAAACCACGCGATGGTGACGAGCAACCGGCCCGGATTGGCGCGATCGCACTCGATAATTCTCTGGCCCTAACCCTGCTGGGTACCTCGGCAGCAGATAAGTTCGCCGAAACCGAAAAGGCTTTGCTTGGCATCAATCAGAGTTTCCGTCGGCTCAGCCAGGCGCAAATCGACGCCATCGAGGTGCCTCGACTGCAGATCGTCAGCAGCAAATTCCAGAGCTTTGAAACCCTGGCAGAGCAAAGTGCGATCGAATACGAGGCGGTAAATATCTTGCGTTTGCTCAATCGAGCCTACCCCAACGGCGACATAAGCAAAATTAAAAACCTCAAAACAGTAACCTATGATGACTAGCCTGCGCCTCGGTATATTGCTCGGAGCTGTCCTGTTTAGCTGTCTCGTGACCGCGTCTGAATCAGCAGATTCTGCCTGCCGAAAAATCTCCGGCAAACTCGCAAGCGTCGATTACCAGGAATGTTCAGATCTCGGCATGACGCCGAGCGGCCATACCTCGGTTGACGGCTTCCCGTTGCTAATCAAGGAATACCCACCGCTCAACAATCGCGAGCCACAGGGACGTATTCTTCTCGTCGGTGGTACGCACGGAGACGAACTCTCATCGATCAGCATCGTATTCAAATGGATGCATACTCTCGAGAAACACCATTCAGGGTTGTTTCACTGGCGCATTAATCCGTTGATGAATCCTGACGGCGCACTGCGCCCCGAACAACGCCGTACTAATGCAAATGGGGTCGACCTGAACCGTAACTTTGCGACGCCCGACAGCCATAATGGGGCGGCGCTCGATTACTGGAGAGAGAAAACCTATGAAAACCTGCGTCGCTACCCGGGACCCTACCCGCTCAGCGAACCCGAAACTAACTGGTTGTCCGAGGAAATCGACAACTTCAAACCTGATGTCGTAATCGCAGTGCATGCGCCTTATTCACTGGTAGACTACGATGCACCTGACCGCAACAACGCACCCAGACGCATCGGCTATTTGCATAAAAACCTGATGGGTACCTACCCGGGATCGCTTGGCAACTATGCCGGGATTTATCTCGGTGTCCCGGTAGTGACCCTGGAGTTACCACACGCCGGGATCATGCCGACCAATCAGCAAATCCGCCACCTGTGGACAGACCTGGTTCGCTGGCTGGTGCGCAATGTGTAATTTACCGTTTTGAACTATCGCATCATTATGCCCCCTGCCGCCACCTGTCCCCTTGACGCGATTTGTGCGATATTTGGCGTAATCTAATACAACAGAGACAAAAGCGTGTCCATATACCCCTATACCCGCAAACGGCGCATGCGTCGAAACGAATTTTCCAGGCGCCTGATGCGTGAGCATTGTTTAAGCGCCAGCGATTTAATCTATCCGATGTTCGTCGTCGATGGAGAGCAACAGCGCCAGGCGGTCGAATCGATGCCCGGCATCGAACGCGTCAGCATCGACCTGTTGCTCGAAGAGGCGAATGAAATTTGCCGCCTCGGGATACCGGCGATAGCCCTGTTCCCGGTAGTGGGTGAGTCGGGCAAGAGCGACAGCGCCGATGAAGCATGGAATCCACAGGGCCTGATCCAGCGCGCGGTGCGCGCACTTAAATCGGCTCAGCCCGAACTCGGGGTAATTACCGATGTCGCGCTAGACCCCTACACCAGCCATGGCCAGGATGGGCTGCTGGACGATACCGGTTATGTCACCAACGATGCAACCATCGAGGTACTGGTCAAGCAGGCACTGTCGCATGCGGCTGCAGGGGCCGATGTGGTGGCACCCTCCGACATGATGGATGGCCGTATCGGTGCAATTCGCGAAGCACTGGAATCAAACGGTCACCTGAACACTCGAATCCTCGCCTACGCGGCCAAGTATGCCTCCAGTTTCTATGGCCCGTTTCGCGATGCAGTGGGATCGGCCGGCAATCTCGCCGGCGGTAACAAATATACTTACCAGATGGATCCGGGCAATAGCAACGAAGCACTGCACGAGGTCGCCCTCGATATCGACGAAGGTGCCGATATGATCATGATCAAACCAGGTCTCCCCTACCTCGACATCGTGCGACGGGTCAGCGAAGAACTACAGTTCCCGACTTTCGTCTACCAGGTCAGCGGCGAATACGCGATGCTCAAGGCGGCGGGCCAGAATGGATGGATCGATGAAAAGGCCTGTGCGCTGGAGGCGCTATTGTCGATAAAACGTGCGGGCGCCAATGGTATTTTGACCTATTATGCGAAATCAGCGGCCGCCTGGTTGCAGGAAGAATAATGGCCCCGGCCGACCAGGTCGATCGCTATGCCGTGGTTGGTAATCCGGTTGCACACAGCCTGTCACCCCGAATTCACGCCAGCTTCGCCGCGCAAACCGCGCAAAAAATCAGTTATGACGCCATCGAGATTCCAGTCGACTCGTTTGCAAACGGAATTCGTGATCTACAGCAAAAGGGGTTTAGCGGTGTAAATGTCACGGTTCCTTTCAAGCGCGAAGCCTGGGAGCTTTGCGATCACTTGAGCACGCGGGCACAGGATGCCGGCGCCGTTAATACGCTGAGTTTCCTGGCTGATGGCAGTGTCGCTGGCGACAATACCGATGGTGTGGGCCTGACACGTGACCTGGTGGACAATTTAGGCGTCACCATCGAGCGGCAGAAAATTCTGCTACTCGGTGCCGGTGGCGCGGTGCGTGGAGTACTCGGCCCAATCCTGGCGCTGTCACCGGATCGACTCACGATTGCCAACCGGACCCCGCAAAAAGCAGTCGCCCTGGCCCAGGATTTCAAAAAACTTGGTGAAATCCATGCTCTAGCATATGAAACCCTCGGGTCGGCAAGCTACGACCTGATTATCAACGGTACTGCCGCAGGCCTGAGCAACCAGGTCCCACCGATTGCAGACAGCGTGTTGAGCGAAAATTCGGTTTGTTATGACATGATGTACAACATCAGCAGGGCAACCGCGTTCGTCGACTGGGCGCATGCTCGCGGGGTCAAACAGGCCTTCGATGGTCGGGGCATGCTGGTGGAGCAGGCCGCTGCGGCATTTCACGCCTGGCGCGGCATTTATCCCCGAACCGCGGAAGTTATAAAATCGTTAGGACAATCATAAATCAGCTGGTTATCGATTTTACGGTCGATGATTTCGCCACCGGTCGGTAACTTTTACACAGTTCTCCGATCAGGGCAGGCCGACCCGGAATACTAATCCGCCAGGCTAAACCCCGGATCGCTCGAACAACACCATTTCTTTTTCATCGTTTGCACGAACTCCCAGGTCCTCCATGATCGCGTAAGTTGCGGGCAAAACCAGCAACAACAACAGGGTCGACGAAATCATGCCAAACACCACGCTCGCTACCAGCGGTATCAATACCTGGGCCTGCAAACTGGTTTCCGCAAGCAATGGCAGCATGCCGGCTATGGTCGTAATCGAGGTCAGAAAAATAGCGCGAAAGCGATCGCGTACCGCCTGCCCGGCAGCATCGTGTAACACCATGCCCTCCAGGCAGCGCCGTTTGACAAATTCCACCAGCAGGATCGAATCGTTGACGACAACTCCGGCCAGCGATACAAACCCGATCATACTCGGCATGGTGATATCCAGCCCCATAAATTTATGGCCCCAGACCACGCCGATCAGCGCCAGTGGAATATTCATCAGCACGACCAGCGGCTCGCGATAGTTCCTGAACTGGAAACTGAGCAGGAAATAGACCCCACAGATACCGAGCATGAATCCCGTCAATACTGAAGTATTGGTTTCCTGGCTATTTTTAACCTCGCCTTCCAGGCTGACATACATCCCGGGATAGCGTTGCTGCAAACCTTGAAGAAATCGTTCCCGAGTATCACCGATGATTTCATTGGTGTTTGCGATATCGGCATCGATATCGCCTGAAATGGTAACGGTGCGCTGATGATCGATACGAGTGATGCGCGAGAATTCCCGTTTCTCTTCGATACTGGCGATCGCGTTTAACGGTATATCGACTCCCTGGTTGTTAAACAGGCTGAGCTGTTCGAAATCGCGCAGCGCATTTTCACGATCGGTATCAAGCCTGACGTTGATTTCATAGGCTTCCCGACCACGGTAAATATCATCTACCTTTACGCCCTGGTAGGCGGCCCGCAACTGTTGCGCCAGTTGCCGCGCGTTGAGTCCGGAAACCAGCGAGCCTGGCCGCAGGCTGACCGTGAACTGGGGCTTGCCCTGGCGCAAATCGTCCATCACGTTGGAAACCCCGGGATAACCATTCAGCCAGGTCTGTAATTCCCAGGAGGCGCTGGACAATAGTTGCAAATCGTCGTGCTGCAGGCGTATCGAAATCGCCTGCCCCGCCGGACCCAACCTGGGTTCCTTGAACTGCACTGATACCACATCGGCGATCGGCCCGGTGGTTTCCAGCCATAGCCGTCGCAGCTCGTTGAGCGAGGTATTGCGCTTCTCCGAATCGAGCAAGTCCAGACTGATGGTCGCGAGATGCGCGCCTTCTTCCCCGGCATCGGCATTGTTACTGTAGAAAACCTGGATATGCCTGATCAATTCGCCTGCTGTTTCGGGCGGTAGCTGCTCGCTCGCCTGTCGCAAGCTGGCAATCAACTTCGCCACCACGGCCTCGGTCCCATCGCCGCGCGCCGCGCGGCGGCGGCGGCGGCGGCCGCTCATCGCATCAATCAAGCAAGGGACTAGTTGGATCGTCGATCAAGGCAGTCGATCGAGTCATCATCGGGCATGGTCCAGATGCCATGCCCCATGCCCAGAGACAGACCCCCGCTTGATACGTACTTCTAGTACTCTAGTAGAACGAGGCTCATACTCTCTAGAGTAGGCAAACATCAAAGAAACGACAACAATCTCACCGACGAGCCCTCTAGATTGCGGCCAACTCGACTCTAGCTCTTTGAAGACAAAGCTACTCTAGACTAGTAAGTCAAGTACCCACCTCCAATGGAGCGGGCTGCTCTCCGGTTAAGACGCGGGCGGAAGCGTGACGAATCATCATCATCTGCTGATCGGGCGTCGAGTGATGGTGATGACACCACCACCGGCAGCAGCAGCACGATGGATCTCCGAGAGATGGTCGACCTATTCGAGCACGGTGTACCCGTCAAGGATCGAAAGTGGCATGCTCGTACCTACCCCAAGTGCTTTGTTGGGACGGAAGCTGTATCCTTCATGGTAAAGGCTGGGATGGCAACATCGCGGGAAGCTGCAGTCAAACTTGGTCTTAGACTTTGCAATGAGTACAACCTGTTCGAGCACGTCTGCCGAGAGCACGAATTCAAGGACGGGTATCTTTTCTATCGCTTCGTTGGGAAACGCAAGCGCTTTGTACCGATGATTGACGAATGTGCGGCTACGCTAGTCCTGAACGAGGCATTGATGGGTATGGACGACGACGATGACGATGACCGGTCAAGTACATCAACAACAAGCACGTCAGGTGATGAAATGTATGGTCTAAGAGAAGTCTCAAAGGCCTTGGAGAGCGGTTTGGAAGTAAAAGACCGCAAGTGGCATTTGAGAACTTATGCGGACTGCTTCATTGGGACCGATGCCGTTGATTTTCTAATCATCAACGGTTACGCACGGACTAGAGCAGATGCAGTCAAGTTAGGACGGAAAGTGGCCTCCTCTCTCAATCTATTCCATCATGTCACGGGAGACCACCTGCTCGAGGATGATCTCCTTTACTACCGATTTAGTAGCGAAAAGGACAGGATCAAGTGGAAGGCATCACAAAAAGAAATGTCTCTCGAACAAAAGGCCAAAGCATTTGAGAGCGGGGTTACAGTAGAAACAAATCGATATCACTTGCAGTCGTACCCCAATACTTTTGTAGGGTGCAAAGCTGTAGACTTTATGGTCAAGAGCGGCCTAGCGGATTCCCGAATTGCTGCCGTTGAACTTGGACGGGATTTCGTAAAGCACGCGAATTTGTTCCATCAGTGAGTAAATGCAAGCTATTGTTTCCGTTGAGAGTTTCTTTTTAGTATGGCTCATTCACAATACATCTTGTTTTTAACATCACTTTTTGAATTCTATCCGTGCCGAGCGCAGCGTTACCGGAGACCACGAATTCCGCGACGATTGGTTGTTTTATAGATTTGCAGACGAGAATGACCGTGTATGTATATCTCCAGATATAATGTCATTGCGACTGAGCGGCTCCTCTTCTGATGCTGCCGGTATATCTCTAGAGACAATTGGTGAAATTATTCGCAACGGAATAATGGTAAAAGATATTCAGCGCGGAAAGAAAGTTTACAGGAATTGCTTTGTTGCGGCCGATGCTGTCTCCTTTATGGTAGATTCATCTCTCGCTGAAACAAGGAGAGAAGCAGTGGTGCTTGGTAGGACATTGGAAAATACGCTCAACTTGTTCGAGTACGTGAGCACCACAAAAGGATCTGGACATGGCAATAAGAGACCATTCTCTGACGACCGACTTGTGTTTCGATTCAGCGAGAAGAACGTCTCCGCAACAAAATTTTCATCGTTTAGAGAGAGTCAAAGTGAGCAGTTGTCGTCTCATTCGTCTGCCTTGTCTGAGGATGATACGTTGCAGCTTGCGGATATTGCCGAAACTTTCCGTGAAAATATCATTGTCAAGGATAGAAGGTGGAATTTCAAGACATACAGACAATGTTTTGTCGGAAAGCATGCGGTTGATTTCCTTGTAATGTCAAAGCTTGCCACATCAAGAGAGGATGCAGTGAGAATAGGCCGTGATTTGATGCATTCCTTTGACTTATTTCGTCATGTTGGTAACAGGCATCAAGAATTTCAAGACCAATATCTGTACTACCGATTCAACGGATACGGCCCCATCCGACGTAAGAGATCCCAAAGCAGTGTGTTGCTGTGGAACCAAGCGGAATTGAAAACAATCGCCAAAGCATTCGAGCAAGGAGTCAAAGTCAAGGACAACCGTTCTAATCTGCGCTTGTATAGGGGGACCTTTACTGGAAAGGACGCTGTGACATGTTTGATAGAATCAGGCATTGCATCGACGAGAGATGATGCGCTTGACATCGGGCGATCTCTGGCGACAGAGTTTAATTTGTTTCACAATGTGTCATCTGTGTGCTCCTTCACAGCGATTGAGCAAGGTTCTGAATGCAGACTACACGACAACGAACAGCGCATATATCGATTCACGAAAGTCAAAGACCGATGGTACTGGGTTGATGATTTCAAAGCCGACGATGCGCTTGAATCCCCTGTATTGGATCTTGGCGTTTCATCGAATGATGACAAATGGGCCGAGAGAGTCAGAGCATTCGAGAGAAACAAGCTTCTTAGTGTCTACTCACCTTCACGAGCATCCCTCATCGGCTCCGGTCACCACTCATCGCGAAGCATAAGATGGGCGTCGGAGTTCTATAGAAGTGATCCCAGATACCAAATCTTCGATTTTTTCGCCGATGTAGCTCAGCTCGCAGCCATGGATGTGGAACGATTCCACATAAATATTGAGTCGATACGCCCACTGCTGCGATATTTGTACCGCGGTTCAGTCTTCACGGTATGGCGACCGACATCTCGTATCGCCATTCGTCGGATGATGATGGGAGAAGCTGTCGGAAAGGGCTTAGACATTAAGGGAAAATCTGCTCGACGAGGTAAATTATCAGGGTTTGTGCCGTTCCTCCAAATTAGTGAGAATGCTCACAAGAAAAAGATTCGCCCGCTTCCAAAGAATGGCGCAGTACGACTCTTTTTTCCTGGCGGAGATGGAGTCATGGCGCGAGACTCAGTCTCGACTAAGTTGGAAAGTGTCGCCAAAGATATGCTTGATATTGTCAAAGAAGCACGACGAACGCTCAATGACGCTCGAGCGGATTCGAGTGCTCGCAAGGATGCAGTCGAGAGCATGATGCTTGATATGGTAGATCCTTCAATTGTTTACATTGACGATTACGCCCCTACCTCATACGGACTTGAAATTCCCGTCCGTTTGTTTTGGGAGGCATTTGTTATCCAACAAAATGTTGACAGACATCCAGGATCACAATATGACGCTGGTAGACCGAGCCAAGCTGCGTTTCAGGATATGAATATTGGTTCGTTACAGGCTCCCCGTACGGATGGTAAGCCCACCCCAGTACTGATACAGAATGATAGAGATCTCGATCCCTTTAATCCGTTTGAGCTTCTAATGGCATACGAGGAGAATGGTAGAGTCTTGCCTGTTTGCAGTGACTTCGACAGCTTTTTAGTTGGGACTCGAGGAGTAGCATACACCTCGCCTTTGCCACCAGAACAAATTGAAATACTCAAGAATTCCTTAAATTGCATCGAAGCAATACTCGACAGTCCTCCTCGACCTGAGGGGTGGACTAGCCGTTGGATCGAAGTGCTGAAGAAACAGACCGAAGCGGGATACCACCCTGTGACACCGCGGTTTGGATTTGGATGCCCCAAGAGCATTGGTATTGTGCAGAATGCCGCAGAGAGACTAGCTATGACTGGTGCGGTCCGTCATGGAAGTGAATGCTTCAACTACTACTTTCCTCAACAGCTTGACGAAGAATTTCTAGTCATTTTCGATGGTCCTCGAGACAACCGCCTCAAATGGAAGTATGTCGATGTCAACGGCCTTCAGCAGATCTTGAAAGACAAAATTGATGATGGATTCTGTTTTCCTCTTAATCCCAAATGGATTTTATGTGACCCAGGGTGGTACTGCATATATGAAAAGCTACTCGGCAGCAAGCGAAGGAATGTGCAAGAGTCGCTTAACGTGTGGTTCCCTCCCGAGTCAAGTGTACGGGAACAAATCGAGCAAATTCATTTGAATCATCCAGATGGATTCCAACGGAGGAGGGATCTCGACGATGTGAAGGAAAGCCTGTTCCATAAGCACTCGACAAGAGGCGCCGTAGATTTGGCCATTCACAATCTCATTCCAGACTCAAAGGGCGAAGGTGATCAATTTGACAATTCTAGCTACACTGATGAAGCAGATATGCAGAAAAGGGTAGGTAGTGTACTTTGAGGCGCGACCGGCCAGCTGGCGGCGGCGTCTTTTTGTTAGGATTCCGCTCCGGTTGGTCCCGCCGTACGACCAACCGGACTAAAATCAGGGCACTCTTTTGCGATACCTCTTTGTAGACTTAATAATAGGTAGCAAACAAACTGAAGTGATGGATCTAAAGTATGTACACTGACAGATAAATATGTAAAAAACCACGAAAGTGATGGAGTTCCTATCTAAACTGCCCTCCTTTCTCGGAACTATCTGCGACCAGGACGCTATTCCCTCACTGGGGCACTATAATCATGCACCACTACGGTGTTATCAGCTCCATCTGTCACGAGCCGAAGTCCCTTCTCATCAACGCAGATCGACGACAACCACACTTTGTAGCCGGCCAGCTGATACAATATGACGGGATGAATGTCCACATGTGGCGGATCGTCCGATCCTGCATCATACTCTGTCGCGTATTGTTCACTACTTTCGTCATCACCTTCAGCAGAAATATCATAACAAAAGTCATAAACTCTCAATGTGCCATCTTGTGAACCCGATACTAAGAGACCATTCTGGCGGCAACCCGTTAACGATACCACCATGCCACTATGAGGGGGAACGACCAAAGGTAGTTTGGTATTATCAAACGGCTCATCGGGATCAACAATGGCAGTATCGCAGTCGGTCTGTAGCCATCTCATGCGCATAGAGCCATTGGCTCCTCCAGCAATAACAGCACCAGTTCTTGTTGCTGCCCTCTTCTTCATCGGACGCCTT
The DNA here is from genome assembly GCA_963793595.1 of uncultured Gammaproteobacteria bacterium. Lineage (GTDB taxonomy): Bacteria > Pseudomonadota > Gammaproteobacteria. The sequence goes on from CAWCBX010000054.1 coordinate 45,899, forward strand.
ACCTGCCTGAAATATCTCCACTGCTCGAATATGCGTATCGGAATTGGTAACAGCATTGACCTTCCATGAGTCGATGTGCATTCCTTTTTCCATGGATATGAGCTCAACGGTACCACCCGTCGTACCACATGCAACCAATGCCGTTTCGTCTGAAACAGCCATATTAAGAACGCCGCTTGGAAGCTTGACATGTAGAGGAGTTTGCTCTGAAAGCGGAGCCGGATCAAATAAATCGTACCGATAGACTGATCCCTCGAACGTTCCATCATAAACGCCAGCCCAAAGCCTGCCTTCTGCATCAATGGAAAGAGCAGTGACCTGCTTCCCACCCAATTCAGCCACCTCTCCAAGGGCAACAAGCTCGCCCTTGTCGGCATCCAAACGCCATGCCTTGGCACCGCCTTCTCTACCAGCCGAGATCACCGAATCGCCCTTGATGGCAACGGCGGTAGTACCACCGCCGTCGAATTCACCGTACAGATATGCATTGGCATTGGGATTACCGCCAATGGGAGAGTGGGCATCATCAACTCGGGCAACAACCTCACCCCGCTCCAAATCGGCAACAAGGACGGAACCTTTGGCCGAACCGAGGGCGACGGTTGGCCAACGCTTCAAATCCAAGCGACGGACCCAGTCATTCATGGCAAGACGCACTGAAGACTGGCACTTCGCCGATACCCAGCGCTCGCGACGGAGGGTGGATTCCGACTTGAGCTCTTCACGACGTGCCTTCAGGGCGGCTAGTATGTCAGACGATTGATCGTCACCGCCCTCAGCTACCTCACCGCCTAGCCATAAATCGTCCTCCACAATGTACGAGGCAGAGGAGTCATTGGCAGGCCCACCATTGCTCTCTGCTGCCCAGGAGGATACTGCTCTATTCAGACGAGCCTCCAATAGAGCCCGATGGATCCAATCAGTGCCCTTGTTCGTATAGAATCCACCAAGCCGAGCCTCTAAAAGAGCGCGATGTATCCAATCAGAATTCTTCCTCGTACCGGTATGGAACCCACCGAGCCGAGCCTCCAACAACGCCCTATGGACCAGTTCGCGGTCCTGATCATCCGGTTCCTTGTAGTACAGCGTGGTGCTACCGGTTGAACGATGCCGACCAACGTTGCTGCTGGGTCTGATCGGAATTCTGTTGTTCGTGATGGCACCACCTGTCGTCGATGCAGAATTTTTGGCGGGAGCTTGAAAGGCCGATACCATTGCCGATACCGAAAAGAACACGACCGCAATCGCTACCGCCGATTCGGCGAGGCTGCAACATGATGCACGGCTTATGTTCTTCATTGTTGATATATATTATTATGCGATATTGTCGACGGAAGGGTAAATGTTGACGACCAATGCGATCAGCAAAGGAGCGAACTTTCAAGCGTCAGCAGAAAGTTCTGCAGTTCTGAGAAAATCTCTCTCTAAACAGCCAAATCTGCAAATCAGGGCGCGCGGCGAGGGGCACCCGGAGTCTGAGAGCAAGTAGTACGGGCCGCCGCGCCGTGAGCGAGCCCATGCCTACTCGTACTACCGGTAGCACTCTCTTCTAGATCTTCTATTAGACATGACGCCATGCACCGGTGCTGTCAACATGCTTAGCCACTGGCTGTTGTAAAGAAAGAATTGACTTTCCGTGGGCAAGCGGCATATGTATGTGCTCCTAAGAGCATGGAGAGTACGATATGACCAGCTTTGGTCACCATCGCTGCTCTGTGGGCGAGCGGGAGGAGCCCGAAGTGACCCCATGGTGGAGGGTTTTGGGGCTTGATAACCCGGAGAGGGAGGGACGGTCGCGCTATAACCCCAACCTGTAACGTGCGTCGTAGATACACGTCCAGGATCAGTACTATCAGTGGTTGGTTGTTGTAATTGTGAGGTACTCGCCAGGAGTCCTAACACTGGCTGTCACACGCAGTGATAGCGGCAGCCGTACCTCAGCTGACTCCTTGTCAGCATCACTTCTTGCTCTGCGACCAATGGTATGCGCGGCAATACCATGCACTCTCGTTACATCCCCCTTTCTTTAAGTGGCTAACTGTAAAGGGTAGGAGTATCCTTCGGTGACCAGCAAAGGGTAACACAGGACCCCTCAAACCTTGGCCATGTCAGGTGTCTCCTCAGAGGATGACGATTCAGGTCCCCTATTGCTTCAGCGTTGCTCAGTGTAAAAGTAGCGGTAACTAAGCCCTGTTTCCCTTTCAGCCCGTGGAATCAAACCTGTGGCTTACTTGATTACGTGGCTACTTAGTTCCATACTAAATTTTCTTTAGCGCGGCGTTCACGATAGCTTCTCAACGTACATCTACAACAACCCTGTAGGTTCAAGGCGGTGAGCCAGGGTGATCAGTCCCGACCCGTGTCCTTCTAGTCCAAACAGTCCGCACCCCCGTACGTTACGAGGTTGCCTGTAGAAATAAATACTTAAAACAAAATAAAAGTATATAAAAGGACTTAATATTTAAACATGTTGTTAGATGACTTGAGCAAACAATACTTGAACTGGTGCATAAATTGGAGGCGTGCGTCGTATTCGTATTCGTATGTAATGAAGTTCAAATTTCTCTAAAAGAAATGAGAATCGGCTGGTAGGATTCTACCGTGCGTGCAAGGGATAACCTGATTAATCGTAGTACGGTCTATTCCCTGTTCGTCTAAGATGATCTCTAACTGTCTCCAGATGTCATTGTCGATGAGATTATTGCGCGTAGTAGCTCTCGTGGATGTAGTACTTGTACGTGTGCTTGCTGGCACGCGCTGAATGGAGAAGTTAAACGGTCCTAGTAATCTATCGTCGGCGATGTTGATGTCTTCTTCACGCCAGACGAAGAGTCCTTGGTTTTGCTGGAGAAATCGGAGTGTTCGTATCTGGAGAGACGGCCTGGCGCTTGTCGAGCGCGCCGGCATTTGTGACTTTGCGAATCTCGGGCCAATAGCGACAGTTGCGCGTAGGATGATCTTCGGCTTCGCGCAAGTGCTTGTCCCAAAATCTACATCTGTACACGCCGTAGTCGCGCATAGCGACACCGTAGGATCTTGTAGGTTCGGCTTGTACTAAACGCCATGTCTCAGTAGCAGCGTCGTTCTCTTTGTAACGGATGAAGAATAATCGGTCGGATGACTCGTCGATAGCTCGACTAAGATTCTGTAGCGCTTTCTTCTGTAGACGGGAGACTTGCTTAGGGGGGTAATTAGCGGCTTCCAGCTCGGCAAGTTCTTCAAGAGTAAGAGGGTCATCTAGCGTGGAGGCTTGCTCTTCGCCCTGTTCTCCGTCTCTAGTTTCTACGTCGCGAAACCATGCGCTTTGCGGTAGCTCTCTTAGCGTAGTTTCTAAAGTAGATTCGTCCTGGTCGTCTAGAGTATCGTCTTGATCTTCCTCATTCTCGCTGTCTTCATCGCTTGATGGTTCTTCTACTTCGTCGTCCCAGATGGAGGCTACTTTTTCAAAGGCGTAGTTTTCATCTTGGTCGGCCTTGACGTACTTGCCGCGTTCAGTAACGCGTATCCAGCGCTCTAGAGGGTTGCTTACGAGTGGACCGTTCATGGAGGCGAATCTCGTGTCGGCTCCGTCGACTAACTTAGGGAAGACTACAACTGAGGGTATCCTTTCCATGCGTGCGGCCTTCTCTTTCACTCGACGACCTGGTCGGCCTAAGCCTCTAGTAAACGGTATACGTTGAATAATGTACGATGAAGGAGAATCGGCTTGCTCAAGGACGCGATACGGGCCTCGGGCTCTGAAGACTAATTTGGCGCTAATGCCGTCTTTGGTGCTAGATTGCACTCGCTTGCGAACTAAGACTATGTCTCCGGGGGAGAATACTCTGGCGCGCTTGCCTTCATTCTTGTATTCTCGGTGGCGTCGTCTTCTCTCGGTGACAAGAGTAGAGAATATCTCTCGTTGCTTTAACATAAAGGGGAAAGTAGAGTTCATATACTCTAGGAGTTGTTGGCCTCCTACAGTACTTTGCTCTGCAGAAGTAAGCGGTTTAATGTCGATGGGGAAGGGAAATTCTCTGCCGAAAGCTGGTATACATCTAGGGATGTCAGTACCGTCGACGGCGTCGGCGTTCCATGCGTAGATAGCGAAGAATACGCCTTGTACCCACTTATGGAGTGAACCGGTATCGGCAGTGTTAATAGTTTCTACCTTATTAAGGTATCGGTGGAAACGTTCGTTACGCACAGCCTTATGATTCTCTCTGGATACTGCTACTACAGGTATGAGCATCTGTGTAAACACTTGCTTGAAGAATCCGGCGAACTTGTTGTCGGCATCTACATAGATTACATGAGGTATTCCTACTTGAAGGAAGACTTGAAAAGCTGCTTGTAGGAGTCTTTGGGTAGTTATACCCTTACCTAAGAATTGAGGTATGCAGGCTCCGGTGAGCTCGTCGCAGTAAGTAAGTAGTTTTTGATCTCCTTTAGTGCAGTCGGGGATATCGCCTGGATCCCAGAAGTCTAAGAATACTGCGTCCCATGGATTAGTAGACTCTAGTTCGTGTAGGATTTCCATAGTTTCGTGGGAAGTGTTATTCCCGAATCTGCAATAGAGGCATGCTCGTACTAGGTTCTCGATGTCACGACGGACAGACGGCCACCAGAATCTAGCAATGACTCTGTGTGTAGTTCGTTGAATACCACTATGGCCGGCAAATGGAGACGTATGACATGCAGCCATAACTACGTGTTGGAGTTTCTTGGGGACTACTTTAACCTTTAACTGTCTGGTTCTAGAAGAGTAAGGTAGGTCAAAGTGGTACAAGATACCATTTTCGTACGACAGTCGGTCCTTGTCATATGCATCGGCGTAGCGGCGGTCGTGAAGTTCTCCTACAGGAATTTTATCGCTTTTAGCCTGTAAGTGGCGGATAAGAACTTGACAATCGTGGTCTAAGGCGACGGCTTCCTTCCATTCGTTCTCGGTAGGTAGAGGGAGTGTGATAGCTGGGTTAACTTCGCCTAGATAAGTATTAATCATGGCTTTGTCAACGTTATTGATAGCGTTTACCTCTGCCGTATAAAGGGCGAATGAGATTGCTTCGAAGGCTTGGCGTCCTGGAAGAGTTCTAACTCGGGGGAGCCAGGTTTCGCGTTCAGTATTAAGTAGCGCGACGGCGCGATTTGGTCCTATGCCTAGGCCTCGTAGTAACTCGTGGTCTCGAATTGGTCGGCAACAAGCCGGTCCGGGTGTTTTATTCCCGATCCAAATTCCGAACGTGCCGTGGAACAATGGTGAGTCTGGCTTGACGTCTTGAAGCGCCGGTCCAGGGTGCTTAGAAGAATAAGCAGGCTCGCCTCGTTGACTAGAAGGGGCAAGTCGTGGAGAGACAAAACGTACTACTTCGGCTCCGTTGGTATGCATAACTGCTTTGTCGACTGGTGTAGCTAGCGGCATAGTTGCTTGAAGGTCTTTCATAAGAAGGGCGTCTGATACATCATAGACCGTATCCATGACCTCGAGCAATTGCGGTGTCCACTCGGTAGAGGGTGTACTAGGGAATGTGAACTTGCTAGTAACAATAGATGGCAGTAGCGTGAACACTTGGTGCTTGGAGTCTATCCATCCTCCATGACTGGCGTTGCTAATGGAGCTAGAGATGAGCTTCCAATCGGATGTCATGAAACTAAGCTGGGTTAAGCGCTTGGAGACGATAGGTCTAAACTCCGGGCACATAAGTACAACGGCTTGAAGATCGCAAGTCTTCACAGCGAACTCGGCGATGCTAGCTACCTTGGCTAGCCAATCTTGTAGCTGTTTACTCGGTGATCCTATATTTAACGGTTTTGAGTAAGGGTAGACTGCAATCATCCAGTCTAGTAGGAGAGGAGGCGTTGGGTTATCGCTAACGTGCTGCATCCAATCGCTTGGTAGTACGGAAGGGAAATCCGCATTGAGTTCCTCTGCTAAACCTTTACGCTCATGCTCCAACCGTATGATGTTGGTAGCGGCTAAACCAACGGCGTTGAAGGCTTCTGAAATGGGTGCGCCTAATGCATCTACTAGCAGTAGACTTCGTTGCTTGCATGCAATGTACTCCGGTGTTCTACGTGCATTCTTGGTAGTAGCTTCGCCGACGAAGCATACTGGCGGTAATACTTGAAGCGGAAAAGTAGGCTTAAGAGATGTGTCTTCCTCTATCTTTAACATTTGAAGGTTAATAGTAGACAGTGGAACGACGCTCTCCATAGGCTTGTTGTTCCAGGGAGGTATACGGGACATGTGGTTGCGCTGGCTAAACCAGGCGGGAGCGTTAGAGATACCTCGGTGCGAGCTAGGTTCACTTGACACTAACGGGGTACCAATGACCGCGCTTCTGGTTTCGGCTTGCGCTTGAAAGAAATCAGACTCGTCGTAACCAGTCATGTCGCGCCAAGAGTACAGGTAGTCAACTTCGGTACTGCTGTTTGTAGGGCTAATTAGACCTAAATTAACTGGTACTATCGATGTACTTGGTGGTGGTAGAGGAATGGCTGTGGCGGTAGTAGCTGCAGCTAGCTCGTTGGCGTTCGGAAATTGTTGCTGTTCGTGTCCGTACAGGCGTGTGTACTCTTCCCACTGTCGGTTGTATCTGGAGAGAGCGTCGCATTCCGTCATCATTCTGGCGGGTCTATGTTCGAAACGGAAGTTGTAACATAGTAGCTCGGCTCTCCATCTACTAAGTTGGTGGTTAGGTGAAATCTCGTCGCCTGGTTGGGGGTCGAAAAACTTGCTTAGTCCTGAGCAGTCGCCTAAAAGTAAGAACTCGGTGCCCATCAGGTACCGGTGACATTTACGAATCGCCCAGCGAACGGTGGCGGCTTCACCTACATAGCTATGGGCTGACGTTTCGGCCTTAGTAGTGCAACGCCTACTACCGAACATAACTGGTCGAAGTCTTAGGCCATTAATAGTTCTATCGAAGTTGCTCTTAGGTAGCTTAGTATGCAAAGTACCGTCTTGCGATATCTTGGCGATGCGCTGCTCTTCGGCGATGCTTTCTGGAGAAGAGTCCGGTTGACATAGAGCGAAACCCATACCTAATCGGCACCAATCCGTTTTTAACACGAAGAGACGGTTAGGGTCCGGTCTAGCTAACGGCGGTCCTGAAAGAATAAACTGCTTGAGGCTATCGAAGAGTTCTTGCTCTTTGGACGTCCAGAGCTCTTTCATACGTTTAACCTCTTCTTCCAGAGTACATTCTCCTGGGGCAGGTTGCTTGGCTAGGACTTCACGCCACGGGATGATTTGCATCTCATAACTCGGTATATGTTTTGAGTAGAAACCGAGGTGCACTCTCGTTACATTTCTTCAAAATATCTGCCCTGGCTTTTGCTACTCGGCGACAGACTTCAATTTCTTGAAGAGTCGTGAACGTTTGGTTGCCAACTTTTGCCTCGCGTGCCTTTTCGGATTTGATCAGATATTTGGCACGCATATTGGTATACATGGAAATAACAGCCTCGTATATCTTCTGACTCGTTTCTTCCTCACATGATATATCATACATACAGGGACGAAACAACTCTTCATACAGTTCTTTGCTTTCAACCAGGGTGCGCTCGATTACCTTGAAGAGGTCACCGCCGTATCGGGCAAAGCCTCGCTGGTTGCCGTGCTTTCGGAAGACGCACTCTGACGTTCTTCAGGTTGCGTTGAGGCGAACAGACGGCCGCCCAGTAGGGCTGCCATTGATTCATTGGTATTATCATGGTGACCAATGCATGTGCAAAGGGAGAATGTGGAGTTCGCACATGAAATTAGAGGCGACTTTCATGCTAAGCCGTTTCAGATTTGAACACTTTGTACTAGAATTACGTAGAAATCTACTGCAGCGGAACAGAGAGAGAATGCATACCCTGGTTGCAATACATCCACATAGGGGACAGGCCTTTCAACCTTCACGCCCATTTAGCCCTTGAGGTGACGGCTGGTGGCTGCATGCCTTCTTGGGGGAGACCCCGGCGTGCGCCCTTACTGCGGCGGAAGCATGTAATGTGGGGGCCGCGGCGGTGCGCGGCGTGTGTGTGAGTGAGTGCGCGCGTCGGCCGGTCGTGTAACGCAATTACAAGTGGGACAAATCAATATTCATCTTCGGGACATAGAAAAAAACATTCCTTCTGCTGGGCCGTTTTTTTAGTCTTCGACCTTCAGGCTTGTACACTTTTCTGTTGAAGGGTAATCTCTGACAGAGAGCCGGCCTGGATAAATTTTTCAAGAATAACGAATAAAAGTGAATGCAGTCTTTACTATCACTTATTACCCCTGTACCAAGTGGGACGGGAATCGAAGAATCAATCACATCAATCGAACAGTCACGAAGTCAACTCCGGGTGCCTCAATTCAGAGGGGCGCGGGTAGGGGGATAAAGAAAAGATGGGGTGGATAACGGGGGGAAACAATTTCTTCGTGTCTTAGAAAATCTTATGTTCCCCGCGTCAAACCATCCTCGGCAAAGAATGTTGTCCGCACCAGGATCTGCGCACCTTTTACCTCGGTTTTGCAATGAGAACCTGTTGGCCGGATGACGCGCGCGCCCAAAATCGAAGCCGAGCCAGAGCCAGAGCAAGCGCACGCGAACACGATCGATTGGTGCATCGTCTTGAACTCTCGACGGTATCCGAGTGGATCCGATGCTAGTACCAATAATAGAGCAACACCTATTCACTACAAAACAACAGCTTCTTTATACATACATTATGGCTCCCAAGTGTCCCTGCTCCTGGGGACCATTGTGTGCCAGATACGAACACATGCTAGCAAAAGAGGGCGGTGACAAGAGATACCGACCGCGGCGCAGCAGGGAGAATTCGCGTGAAACACAATCCGAACTCTTACAAAAACATTGCTCTTCGTGAAGCCATTCACCACCACTTGTGCGTTCCACCAAACATACAAGCGGAAAACAGAGAATACTTCATTGCCCGACACCACTTCCATCCTGGCCTCCTGGACCATCTCCTCGACGAGAAACAATTTCGCCTCGAAAATGTACCTGACGACGCCACTGCGAGGCCGACATTGCATCCCGCTTTGGAATACGAAGGAAAGCTGAACATGTATCCAGTCCAACCATCAAATCCTCCGCCCACTGGATGGATGCGTGTCAAGGACAATTCGAAATTCATCCCGGTCCCAAATTATGGTAAGCTGAAGGTGAAGGAAATGGTTGAGCAGGTCCAATCATCTAGAAACACCAGAAATGATGATTGCGGCTGCACGGTACCTGCCTTCAACCGATACTACCACCGGAGACAACTCGTTCGTAGTCAACTCGAAGGGAGTTGCTGATAGCAGTGGCACCGAGTCCGACGAAAGCACGGAGTGCTGCCGTGTCAGAAGGCACCGATGACCCGTTGACCAGAGCACTACAGCAATCTGAAAAGGAATTGGTAGCAACAGTGAAAAGGCAGTATGCAGAGATTAGCAGATAGAAATATCAGCGATGAGATGAGCAAGCACAATATCTGTACTGTATGCCTTACCAGAAGCCAAGAAGCCAATTGAAATGCCGGACGGACGTGGATCAGTACCATGCCCGGGCTTCGTCATCAACTGCTGGCAAGCAACAGATGCGCATGAAGGCAAATAGTCCTTCTATCGCTACAGACAAGAATCACACTGTAGCAAGTGCGCCCAACCGGCGATACCGCAACAGAAAGCATGAGAAATCTAGAGCTGACAATGGAAACAAAAGAATCGAACCAAGCAGCCACGCCAATTGGACCAAGCTCAGCCCAAGCAGCGTCGCCAAAAGAGCTGCCCGTCTCCACAAGCAAAACACCGCCCTCAATGCGAAGCTAAAACGCCTCCAGCACAGACTGTCCGAAGGCAGGGTAACGATATCCATAAACACTGCCGACAAGGGCAATAAAGAGCTCACCGACATGCTTGGCAAGGCATCAGCATATGCCAAAAGCAAGGCCACGGCTACCAAGAAATCTGTCGTTGCTGCTATAATTGAATCTGAAGTAGGCTACGCCAACGATGAGATCCGCGCGAAGGTGGAAGAGGCGGCTTCTTTTGTAGTAGAGGAGATGGTAAACATGGGAAAGAAGATAAAAGGGCACGAGAAGCAAGTTAGAATAAATCCTCAGATTATGCGTAGCTGCTTAGTAAGTTGGGCTACTGGAAAGGCAGGATACAAAGAGTTTCAGGCGAGCAGCATTTGGACTTACCCGTCACCATCAAGGCTGAAGAAGCTTGCTGGCTTGATGACGGTAAATGAAGGCAGCTGTCTCAAGATATACTCGTGGATAGCAGACGAGTTGGCCAAAGCCGTGGAGCATGAGACTACTGGCACCGGGCTCAAAGGAGCCACGAAAGGAGCCGCAAATGAGACCAGAGGATGGATACCTGTGCAGTTGCTGTGCGATGAAATGAGTCTAATAGACGGGGTGATCCAGAACCCTCTGACCAATCGCGTAGTGGGATTCGTTGTTCACGACGAGACCTTTAGTCTCACCAAGGAGATGATTGAGCTCCTCAGGGACGATATGCCTGCTTTGAGGAAAGCAGAATGTAGAGGGGAAGGAGACAATCTGGCAAAGAAGGTGAATCAATTCGCTATTCGGTCGGTTTACGGCGAGTCAAGACGTATTGAGTTCCACTACAATTCAGGAGGACTTACCGGTGACGAAATATTGTACCAGGCCCTCCACTGTCTCACTGCGCTCGCATACATCAAGGTCAGTCCGATGCAATGGCTTCAAGATGCCGGTGGGAACAATGCTAGAGCATTCCGACTGTTGCGCGGGGGCAAAAAGCTTACCGATGATGCTTGGGTCGATGCCGCCGACCTCACCTTTCGTAATCCAGCCCACCCGTGTCTTCAGAAGTGTTCGGTATCCCACTGCATGGTGCACAATGGCAAGGGCGTCAACAATGCCTTTACCGACAGCAGGCCGGACGGGAAGAGAAGCCTGCAAGACGAGGACGGCACTGATATCTCACACATCACCGCTGAAACCCAGTTCGGTAGGGAACAAGACCGAGAGGAGGCAGGCACCATACGAAAGACTGATCTCACAAGGTCGGCCGTGATATCGGACCTATACAACAGGCTTGGAGTAAAGGAGATGAAGTGCGGGTACAGCAGGAAGACTCTTGGCGAGCAGCATGTATTCGTAGGCAAGCAGCTAGGATGTCTCGACGAGATGGTTTTGCCACCAGAGATGGCAGCTCCTGGCGACTCGGAACACTATGCTAAGCTCACGCGGCAGCTGCACATGAGGCGCATTCGCATTCTAAAAGCAAAGGCGAGGGAGACGGGAGTATCAATGGAGCTGAAGAGTGAAGTCGCTGCTCTTGAATTCCGCGCATACGTAGCCTGCATCTTCAACGAATTCTTCCTGCATTCAAAAGTAGCATTCACAAAGGACAACATTGATGAGTACGAGGAAGAAATGAAAACATATCTTGGATACTTTGAGAGATGCCGAAAAGCAGCAAAGCGAGAGGAAAGAAACAAATGAGAAGTGGCATTTGACTGCACTCGACAAGAAAACTTACGACTTCCTCCGAATGAGTGTTGCCGGCGCATTTCTCTACGCTCGAACTGTGCTCAATCTTAAAGACCCACCCAAGTTTGTACCGGTACTTTACTCCAATCAATCTCTCCTTGAAGGAGGCTTCTCGTTACATGAGAGCCCATGGATTCGACACCCCGCAAAAGTATCAATTCGGAGTCGCCGTCGCTGATTTTGCCAAGCAGTTCGACCACCTCGACAACAACAAGTGCTACGACGCCCAAGACGAGACTGGCAGCAGCATGCGATCGCTGGAAAGAGTAACAGGACGGCAAGACAGCGCCGTGAACGCATCTTGATCGGATGGCAAAGGAAGATGGATGCGAAGGTTGAGGCTCGTCGCAATGGAGATGTCAACTTGGGCATTGCCATAGTAGCTTCAGCAGTAGTGGCACAACCAATTGAAGGAGATCGTCGGGATGGAATGGCCCGTCTCATAGCTCCCTTGCTCCAGAGAGAAACTGAAAGGGCACTTTTCCGACTGCATAGCGAGCAGAGAGGAGTTTCAACAGTGGGCCAAGTTAGCTGCAGATCAGTGGGTGAAGCCATGGTATGACGCATTTTACAACATGACAGAGAAAGAAGAACGCACCTTTGACAGCGTCTGCCAAGTCATCATGGGGAGGCTATTTCTGCGCTTTGAGCTCGTGGCGCCAAGGATGGGGACGAATTCGAGTAGCGTCAAGGCATCGTACTGGCTCCAAGTGTACCAGTACTTGTCGAGCGCGGAATTCAACAGAGATATTTTTCCACTGCCCGTGCTGTTACGGAAGAGGACCGCCATCGTATCCCTGGTGATGGTGCATGACGGATATTCTGGAAGACTGGGTCAAGTCAGCAGCAGCTGCTGCCCGCAATCGCCGTCCGACCTTGGCGCCGCCACGGTACTTCCATCAGACGATATCCGAGTCGTTGTCTGTTGATGAACAGAATGAAGAAGTCAATGTAATGGTTGGATATGCCGTATTCAAGATTAGAGGTCATTATTACAAAAACGAAATCAAAAGTAGTTCCTGTCAAGAACAAGCGGCAATAAACACTTACGTCGACAGAATGAGGACATTACATGGGGCGGCAATGGCTGACGCAGAGTATCTCGAGAACTGCTACTCTATATCTGACAGGATGAGGAATTTGTCGGGCTATACGTTGGTGTCAAAGCAATATTTTGTTTTTGGTCGGCATCTAATGTGTAAAATACGATCGTTGGTAAGCAAAGACGTAATGGAAGAAGAGCGCAACAAAGTTCAGTCAGAAGCACTACAGAAGATTAGGACTGACGGCGCACTGTACAAGCAGTTTCTCGGATGCGACAAGACAACAACAGTGCCGGAGGCAACAAGAAAAGAAATGTATTTCCGCCTTTGCGAACATGCTGTGCATGCTAGATTTCGGGAAAATGTCAAAACATACAGCGAGCAATACACCAGTAGGTACTCCGTCTCAGCATCAAACCTTACCTTTCGAGCTCAACTCGCCGAGAGATCAAAGAAATTTGCCACAAAGCGATCAGAGCAGATGGACGAAAGACTCGAGCTTCAGAGACAGCAAAAGAGGAGGAAAACAAATAATGAGCGAAATCGTAGAAACATAATACATACAAAAGTACAGTATAACACATTTATTGAAATGAGGGCATTGCAGCAGAGCAGAGGCTTACCATGGTACTAATAGATTGTTGAGCTTGATTTCTGCTGCATGTACTCCGGCTCGTCGCTGTGGCATTGAGAATGGTTACGCCGCTACTAGTAAGATATGACCTACTGCGCTTGAATACTAGTAGTAGGTATGCCGGAAGGTGGGGAGGATGGCAACACCTGTGATGCCTACCTTGCACCGCTGTCATACGTGATAGGACTAGCGATAGGACTAGCGGTAAAAAGATGCAGGCTCGATGACGGCAAATGAAGGCAGCGGCGTCAAGATGTACTGCAGGATTAGCCGGCGGCTGCAGGATTAGCCGGCAGCGGCGGCATTTGGTGATAGCGGCGGTAGCTGATGGCGACGATGACGATGATGATGTCAGGCAGCGGCAAAGACCAAAGGCCGACGGCAGACGGCATTGAAGACTAGCGAGTAGCGAGGCTGCCGGCTGGTGTCCAGTACGAGTAGATTACACAGGGAAGAGGACGGCGGCAGCGACGTAGGCCTAGTATGGCAATGGCAGGCCGTGGTGATGGCAGCAACGACCAGACGACGACGACCGAGACGAACTGTGTATTTGAGGATGAATAGACGTTATGCAAGGTAAGGAAAGGAAGATAGCATCAGATAAACATGTCAGAGGAGCGAAACAACACGCAATGTACAAGCGGCGACGAATAATGTTGACGACATCCATTAGACACGCATCGCCAGTATCTGTCATGAATCCCCAATGTACTGTTGAATGCAGGTACGTGTCCAAGATTGGCCGATGAGGGTCAGTACACAAATCCAGGCCATCTAAATCCGACAACCGGAAGAAGATTTGTCGGGCGGTATCCATCGAGATAGCCGCTGCTACATCGCCCTCGTCCTCCTCGAGATCAGCCGATACAACGCGAGAAATGAACTCCGATGCTACTCACCTTATCGATCTGTCGATAGCATACCCTAAGTAAGGAACGATACCGCCACGACAAGAATGGTAGCGACCGCCATGGCGGTGCCGATTATTCCCATGGTTGGCCTCTTGCTTCTGTGAACACGAGCCTGCCGATAGGTGCGCAGAATCTTTTTTCCCACTTCTTCGGGAAGTGCGAAAGCATGTCGCTATTTTAGTCGAGGATGTTTCGGGGGTTGTCCACCCCATCTTTTCTTTATCCCCCTAGGCGCGATGGCGCGATGCTATCCCCCTCATCGGGTACTGACCCCCTAAGTAAATCCCCGCTAAAAATAGAGTCCGAAACATCAAAATACAGACCAAAATCGCTATAAACGCTCCTATAATAACAGTTTCGAACTCGAACCTTTGTCCGAAGCTCTACTGATGGGAATAGTGTCCCAGCTTGCCCCTTTGGGGTATCCCCCAGCTTCATACGTGGTCACGGTGCTTGACAACTCGGGCAAGCTGGGGCAATAAACTCGTCGAGATACACGCCCCGTCGACTCCAGCCCATCGTTCGACCCGTCCGTCGACCATCTTCGCCGTATTGCCGCCGATCAAATGGCCACCAACGCGCCACCCGACCATCGATACTTCGAGTACTACGCATGGGTGAGCATCTGTGTGAAGGAGCGGCGAAGATACGTCCATTGAGGCCGTCGATTCGGCCACACCCGTCCTCCAACTTCGGCCGAAAAACACCACAAATCACACATATTGAGTGGCGGCTACCGGGGCCGTATCGTCGCATTCCGGCCCGGCCGACCACCCCACTACCTTCATACAACAATCAACCGATAGTCCATCGTCGATACAGGTAAGGATATTGCAGAAGGGGAGGATAATGGACGACGGTATCCGATGGGTGTTTTGCTGTTTTCGAATAAGAGGACGACGGACGGACGATGCCCTTTTCTGTATTGAAAAATCCCGCGGTCCGTGCTCCGTCCGGTTCCGGTCCCTACCCGTATCATCACATCGGGCCGTGGTTGACCAGCAAAAATGGCATTCCGTCCTAGCCCACCACCCTCATTCTCTTCCCCACCTCGGGTGCGATGAAATATGCGGAAGCGGCGTGATGGCTTGGTCGTGGGGCCGAGCATTTCCATGCCAGGCATGAAGGTATCCTCTGTTTCTGATTTTTTGTACTTGATGGGGGGTACCTGGGCTGGTCCTGACGAGCCAGGATATGCACCATATTGGTAATATAGAGCGCCATTATACTCTCAATATGTATTAGGAGGCAGGGTGTAATCCTGGTCAATAATTTCTACTGTTTAGTGCTGTTTTGGGTATCATTTCATTATCACTTGAAATCACTAACAAAACACGTGGACCAGGAAAACCATGGTCATAATAGAGGACGAATATAACGATAAAATAATCATAGCTACATCCAACTACACCTAACAATACCTTCCCAACACATAGATCAATAGTATGCTGCAATCAAAGGTGGGGGGTTGAAAAAAAGTTGTTACTGTCTTACAAGGCGGACTGAGGGTAATAGCTGCGTGCATTGGCGTGTGTCGTTAGTTCCAGTCCCGTGTACCGTCGTCATGTGCCGTCATGCCCTCGTCCTCGTTGCCTCGGCCTCGTTGCGATTCTCCTTATTACTATTCCTTACTTACTGTCGCAGATACGCCTAGTAGAACCGACAAGGACGATGACAGTTCCTTGAGTTGGAGAGAATGGGATTGCTCAGCTGGTCAGTGTCTCTCATTCTCAACACATCATGCATCGCATCATGGGCCAGCTTTCCTCCTGCCTTTACTTTTACTAGTAGCTCTACCGGTACGACATGTACGAGTACTAGTAGAAGTACTTGGCTGCTTCTGCAGCAGACTTCACGCCATCGCCATACTGGTAGCCAAAGGGTAGTGCATGTATTGTACAATGATCCGTCATCCAGTCCCGAGAAAGTGTCGTCGAAGAGCCTTCCAACCTTATCAATAAGACCAAAGCAGGTTAGAGAAAAGCCAAAGGCGCGTCGCCCACGAGGCTACTGGTCGGATAGAGACAATCTAAGACAAGAAATCGAATTGTTCTGGCATGATGTTGGAGTAACAACAGCATCCCCTTCCACCCTATCACCGATACCAAACGAGGCGCTGCTCAATCATTTCGGTCGCAATGACTTACGTTGGGCGATCGCCCGACACGGTGGGCGGGAGGCGGTATCAGAATGGATGGGTGGTGCGCCACTCGTGCCGGGGAAATGGGCCGAGGCTGTAGCGACCTGTTCTGAAGTACAGCAGCTATTGGATCCATCCAATGTTGCTGGAAGGAAACTGTCTGCCGATATTCCGCCCAAATCTCCACAGACAAAGAATAGAAATATTACTAGAAATTCTAGTACAAGTACAAAGCCTCGATGGAAGCACAGACCGGGACGAAAACCGAAGGGATATTGGACTGAAGAACGAGTATTGGTAGAGTTCTTGAAATATCTATATGACTGCAAGCCGGAAATGAACAGACCATCAGTTTGGATGCCGAGGCCAAGCGAATTACCACAAGATCTTAAGGGGGCAGTCGCCAGATTTGGAGGCAAGAAGAAGATATGTGAACAGTTACAACTCATACCGTTCAACGAATGGAATTACTTTGAAATGCAGTTCCAGCTTATATTGGAGCTGCAAAAGTATTTGGAGGCAAAATCTGGTCCCGGTAGTCCGGCAGAGTATTGCTTTCCGCACATGTCAGACGTATTTGATGATGATGAGTACAAGACTCTGTATGATCTGGTGCAATACTTTGGTGGACGCAAGTTTGTAGCCAGTAGGCTCGGTCTGGAGCTGTGTGGAGATGCAAACAGCAATAGAAGGGCTTGGGAAACAAGCTATCAACGTACCGACCTTACACAAATTTCTTTTGGCCGATTCAATTTAGATTTTGCAGTAAGATTACTTGGCTTCATACGCAATGATTTGATGGAGAAGAGGCCGCCATTAAAGCCCGCTACTATTCAAATGCCCAGAAAAGAACTACTTCTGGCGCGGGGAGAGACTCGTCTTGCGGAAGAAATTGAAATGTACGGCGGATACGAAAATGTTGCTCGTCGATTAGGCCTTGATTTTTAGCTACGTAGCAGTACGGTATCGAAAAGGTCAAAGTTATGCTGATGATTAGTTCATTGCTCCACAGCGCCTATCTAATCCAATAAAAATCATTCAGCTGCCTGCATTTGCAAAAATGCTTGCTTCATGTCATCCATCTGTTCTTCAAGATATTGAACCCTGCTCCTCAGCATAGATATATAGTACGCCATTGCTACGACGACGAGAGATATGATAATTACATCGTAATGCAGAAACGGCGTTCTAGCTGGGGTGGAGACAGCTTCAGTGGCTGCCAACGAGGTGTTCTTTTCCTCTACTGAGGCGGCTTCAGCTGACTCGGCCTTTTTCTCGCCTAAAGCGGACGCAACCATGTCCAAGTATTTGGTGTACATTGTGGTGTACTCTTGCTTTGTGTTGGAGTCAATCAGTTTCTTGAGCATTGTACTCTTCGAGTAGTGCACCTGGAAAAGGACCGTCATTGTTACACCGCCAGAATCACTGGGTTCAATCATCCACATATCCTCAACATGGAAAGCATCTGCGGCAGGAAATCCCTTCCCATACGTGCATGACTTCAGAAGCAGACCATGTCCTCGTATAAAATGACAGAATTGATGCTTCTCCATGGCTGCCGACGATGGTCCGAGCTTATGCTTGAGAGGATGACGAAACTTTATAACTCTCTTGTCGCCACTGTATTCTCCGCATTCAGCCCAGCTTTCAACTTCTAGCTCAAAGTCGCCGATTCGTGATGTTTGGAACTTGCCAAATGCAAAGGGTGCATCATCTTTGAGGAATTTGTCGTGAAATGAATCCAGATTGCACGATAGATGAACGTTATCTAACGCAGTCTCCTTGAGCTTCTTTTCAGTAAGGGTCGACCAAAGCTGCGCTGGAGCTTCTGCTGCAAGAGGTGCTTCGATCATGTCATCTAGATGGTGTTGCTCCTCTTCAGACAGCATCTCATGATCCGATGAGGCTGATTCTGACTCTGCCGTATCAAATTCACTCATACTAATTCTATCGAAAGTATCTACGGATTTAGACCGGAGACGTCTGTGATTCTTCTTTCTACGTTTGCTGTTCCGTCTCGTCTTGGGCCACTTCATCGATTGTGATGCATCGCTTAAAGTTGAGAAGGATTTGAGCCGGTCAGTCACGCTCGTGCCACCGCGTGATGCTATGGCACCGCTTTCGTCGGAATAAGATTTTCGAAGGGCATCGGCATCGGCCAGAGCCAGGCCGACAAACGTTGCCGCCTGCGCAGAAGGAGCCATGGCACCGGCACCAAAAGCACCAAAGGAGGAGCTTGCCGGTGTAGATCTACTATCCGACCTCGATGCACTCGTATTGTTGTTGCTAGAACCCGCACGTGCGGAATGTAATCGACCAATGATATCATACACTACATCTCGATCATTGAACGATCGAAAGTTGTGATCCAAGCCAGCGCTGTCCTTGACGCAAATGCCGCTGTTCTTGATTTTCGACACACGCGTAATTTCCGTCAATCGAAGGATGTACTTGCTTTCTGATCCGAATAGATTGGAATAGAAACATATGGCATTATTTGCGAGGTACAGCCGACCGCTGTTGCGCTTGTAGCTGCACGAGTAGTCCCCTACGACTGATCCGATGGCTGGACCGAAGAGGGCTCGAACGATTTCTGTAGTGTATAGTGATGCCGATGCCGCCGAATTTGCCTTATTCCTGCCGCTGATTGGTTTGGCGGCATCATCATCGCTGATCGTGCATGATGGATCGTTGTCAGCACGAGAACTGGAAAGGGCCAAATTATTTTCCTTCTCTCCATCGGATGTGCCAGTGCCGCCGAATACATCTTGTGACCACGAAACGTTGAGGCCAGCGGCTTCCTGCCTGGTGTCGCCGCTGGAAAAGGCTCTGGCTCTCATGGTGGCGATACTGTAAAGAGCGAGTGCTTGCTCTGCTACTAGTACGGTATGTAGAGAGAGTAGATCTACTCGGACCAAGGTGCCGCCGCTCAGAGGAGGTCAGGGTGCACGTAATGTAAACAAGCAGACGGTGCGCAGGCGCTAGGCGGCGGCTGTGGCTTCGCTTCATGCTTCGCCGCTCGTTCGGCTTTTTCCCGACCTCAAAAAATCGATCGCACACACGGCACGGCGGCGGCGGGCGCGCGCGCGGCGCGGCGCGGCGCGGGCGAGGGAGGGTAATCTCGGTATTTGACACGGCGCGCTCGCGAAACTGCCAAGAAAAGGAAACACATGCAACACGCTAATCGTGCTAAGAGCTATTAACAAGGTTGTCTACCTGAGACCTTCGTACCTGTTAATCGCTATAACTTAATAGCTCGGGTTACGCAGTATGTACTAGGAGACTTTGACTGAGAGCAAGACAGTTTCGCTCCCCTAATTGCGTTTCTCCGCTGCTTTGAGCTGCGTCATCTACTACACCTAGTAATACGCCTCATATTCGACATCTCAGTCGGGGTTGCGCGTGCCGCGGGAGTGCGCTGGATGCCGAAAGCCAGGCAGAGCGAATGGCCGTGGGGCGCCCGTCAGTATCTCAGAGCTGTACTACGCAGACAATTCCTCTGACTGCTAATACTAGAAGGTGCACCAGATTCTGGATCTAGCTATGCTGCGTAGCGTCGCAGTATCGTCAGCGATACTACCGTCGTAGTTGGATTGACGCTACTGAAGTACGACGGGCTGCTGCTTCTCTTGGCACCTGCGTGGCTAGCCGTCGACGGGAGCGTCTGGTGACCTGGTTTCCGCTCACCCTTGTGGCACGCCGTAACCACTAGAGTAGGCGAATGAATCGAATCTGAGTAATGTCATCATCAAAAGAACGCAAGCCGGCCAGATCTACTCAAATCCCCTGCTTTGACTACCTACCTTGGTCGCAATCTCGAATATCTTTGCGGTGACAGCAAGTCAAGTGATGGGTGACAGCGCGGTGCGGTGACGAACGCGAACGAAGACGACCGCCACCATCGAGAGCCGAGCGCGAGAGCCACCCTGAGACAACCTTCCCGACCTTCCACCTTCTGAAGTAAAGCAAAAGTGAAACTTGTAAGTGGGCACGAAGCGTCTATGTCGTGAGGCTTGGTAAAACGCTGTTGTTTGTTCGTTGGGATCAGCGGGTGTCAATGAGATATGATTTCTCTCTCTAGAGAGACGCATCTTGTGTGTTTTGGCGCAAATAGGAAAAGTAAATGATTGGTTGATGTTTGTTTTTGATGGACCTTCTGCCATCCTGGCATAGCAGCTTGCGTGGATTTATGTGGACCGGTGATGGTTCAACGTTGGCGGGGGGGGGGCTTATCGAACACCTCCTCGTCGCACCGCTGGCCTTGTGGTACAACCGAGGAAATCCGTCTTTTCCCATTTTTTTGGATTTTGTGTCCTCGCATTCTTATTTTATACGTGTAACATGAATCGTAAGGACAACAAAACTAACTCTATCCTCGCCATTTCTACTGCCACCGCTATTTGCTATTTAATTCATTCATACCTCTATCCTAAAAGAAAGAACGACAAAATGGAGGGACTTACCAAGCAAGTTGAGGGAATTACCAAGCAGGTAAAGGGTGCTCTGCACCTTTCCAGGCCCGCCGGTTCGTCCACAGGCAACCCACCCAAGGAAGGCGAGCGCAAATACCTCATCGGTGGTAACTGGAAGTGCAACGGTACCGTCGCCTCCCTCACCGAGCTTATCGACACCTTCAACAAGGCCGGTCCCATCCCCGCCAACGTTGAGGTTGCCGTCTGCGCTCCCTTCATCCACATCCCCCTTTGTCTCTCGAAGCTCCGTGACGACATTGCCGTCGGTGCTCAGAACTGCGGCGTCAACGAGAAGGAGGGTGCCTACACCGGCGAGATCTGCGCCTCGCAGCTCAAGGACATCGGCGTCGAGTGGGTCTGCATTGGCCACTCCGAGCGCAGGGAGGGCTTCGGCATGGCCGGTGAGGACAGCGACCTTGTTGCCAAGAAGGTCAAGGTCGCCCTCGATGCCGGCCTCAAGGTCATGTTCGCCATCGGTGAGAAGAAGGAGGAGCGTGAGAACGGCACCACCAACGACGTGTGCGCTCCGCAGCTTGCCCCTGCCGCCAAGCTTCTTGAGGAGAAGGACTGGGAGAACGTCGCCATCGCCTACGAGCCTGTTTGGGCCATCGGTACTGGTCTGACCGCCACCCCTGAGATGGCTCAGGAGACCCATGCCTTCATCCGTAAGTGGATGAGCGAGAATGTCAGTGAGGCTGTTGCCAAGGCTATCCGCATCCAGTACGGAGGCAGCATGAAGGGCGCCAACGCCAAGGACTTGCTTGCCCAGCCTGATATTGACGGCGGTCTTATTGGTGGAGCCTCTCTCAAGGCTGACTTCTTCAATGTCGTCAACGGGCTCCCTAAGAGGAGTAACTTCATCTTATCTTTGGTAAGTTAAACAATTGTAGCTATCAGTAATAGATGGTCGTTAGAGAAGGGAGGTAAGGCTACTGGTTCAGTGAAGGAGACTATGCTGTATGCACTGTCGCGAAAAAACAAATACGAATGCAGCAAGTGCTTTTTTTGCACGTAGTATTCGAACATGGCTCGTAGAAGGATCAATAGATATTATTAGCTCTAGATTATAGATAGTGACACATTTGATTCCTTAGATGGTATCGCAAACGAGTGCCTTAGTTTTATCGATACCTCATCTCTTAAATATTGCAACGGTTTCGACGTGATTGCTACCTGGAAATAAGACGTATCCCGTTGCACATTCAAGCTTCCATCCCGCGCACCGACAGCAAGCGATCAGAATCTCTCGCCAAGGCATCAAATCCACAGCTAACGTATATCAATTTGCGCACATCGTTTGCCCAGTTGACGGTGTGTCGAGGGGCAGTGAGGTACGTTGGATCCTCGGTATATTCTTGGTTAGGATTGGGGGGTTTACAGAGCTGGATCAATACTTCGTCTTCCAGACCCTTTCTTGGCGGGTCAACAATTAGTACATCAGCACCCAAAGCCTGGCCCTTATGAAGAGCTTCAGCGGCCGAGGCAACAAGATAACTGACCTTGCCATTCGCTGATGGTTCAGTATCAGTATCCGATCCTTGGTTCTCGGCTTGTTCCATTTGTGCCATTAGTTCCTGTAGGGTCATGCCCTCTTCGCCAGATATTTCCATCTTTTGACTGCCCGTATCCACGTGCGGCCTCTACCTCTGCCCTTTGCGAACCTTGATGGCCTGCCAGTCGCCTCTATTGGCATACTTCCAACTGATCGGTTGAAACAACGCGGATTGTTTGGATTCTCGTCGGAACATCTAAGCCAAACCAATGGTTCCTTCTTTTCATCTCCTTCGTCTCCAAACCATTCGCTCTCTTGTTGGGCTGCTTCAGCTTCTCTCGACCGAAGGCTTAGTGCCGTCAAGCCCAATACTCCTACTCCCGCGTACAGTTCAGAAACTTTGCTTCCGCCTGGAACTTCCTTCGCAACATGCCGAGCAATATTTTCGAACCCATCCAAATTACCCTGACGGAAAGCCTGCGGAGTGAAGTATAGCATCCCTCACGTTTCTCTGGATCGGTTCCTGGTATCAACTCCCTGATGAATTCCGGCCCATCGACTCGGGTGCCACCGACTAGGTCCACGAGCAAAGATTGCATTACCAGCACTGTCGTTACAGTGACACCAAATGGAATGAAATAGGCGTGGCTCAATCTTCTTCGCCTCCTTGACAAGTCGGCTCAGAGCTGGCTGAGTATCCTTTAGCTTCTCCGCATTCCATACCAGGGTGAGGCATATCTTCCCCGTACTTCGCTCCACTTGGCATTGAACGTAGCGAAGTCCACCCTCACCAGTCTTTTCATTGTAAGCTGCAGTTCCAACGCGTTCTGTTGCCCGAGTCAAGGCTTCTATTGCTCGATTGATGGAGGGATGATGAACGACGCAGTGAGGTATGGGCATTACATCATGCGTACCTCGTTCGTACAGTCCGAAAATACATCCATCTCGTCCCCAAGACGACTTGGGAGCGACTGCAAGTTTGGCCTGAGTACGCCATTGCGTCAATTGAGAAGGTACAACGACACGATAAAACCCATCATCGTTCACGGATTCTTCAGAATCATATTGAGAACCATGATTCTCGCCATATCTATCTCCTGCTTCTCCCCTAACGTTTATGTGGAACCGATGCTTACGAACAAAGGGGCTAGAGAAGTAACGCCTAGCCGACTTGACAATTTCTGTATCTGCAACTCTGGAATCAACGACGCATCCTGGACATTTGCCAAAGTGCTCGCAATCCAGCGACCCCGAAAGACGATCGGCATTGATTTTCCTGGGAATGACAATGTCGTTCGATCCATCGGCTCGGACATTGGCATCGTGCCTATTATTGAAGCTAGTGCGTCTTGATTCCTGGCCACGGTCGTCTCCGAACCTCTTGAACGTGTCATCTCTGTCACGGTATCCTCTTCCGACACCTCTTCCACCACGACCACGTCCTCCACCACTGCGTCCGCCGCGTCCACCACCTCGTCCGCTTCGTTGATTCGATCGGGCCGAGCGACGACGCTCTGCCGAGACTGCTAGGCTAGTTAGTGAAGGAGCCGGTTGATTGGAGGGTGCAAAGGCAGCTACCGTTGAAGCATGATCATTGTTTGGAAACACAAAATGGAACAACCAGAGTAGAAATGCAGCAATCTGCTTTGGCCGATGCCTTCGTTCCGTTGACATGACTACTAGTACTCACTTCTTTGCTTCGGTGATGAACTGTACCGGTACTCAGTAGGCCTAGGACGAAAAGCACGCCGAGAGAAGGCCAAGCTCAATTCAAGCGGATGCCGATAAATAAATGGGCGGTCGCGATGGCGTCCGTACGTCGACCGTCTGCACCCTGACTTCGCCTGAGTGCGCAGTCGAGGAGTCGAGTCGAGTGAGTCAGTCGAGTCGAGTCAGTCGTCGCGTCGTGCAGTCGGTCGAGGAGTCGTGAGTCGAGTCGAGTGAGTCGAGTCGAGTCGAGTCGAGTGAGTCAGGAGTCAGTCGAGTCGTCGTCGAGTCGAGTCGAGTCGAGTCGAGTGAGTCGAGTCCAGTCAGTCGAGTCGAGTCGAGTCGTCGAGTGAGTCGAGTCGTCGAGAGTCGAGGAGTCGAGTGAGTCGTCGAGGTCAGTCAGTCGAGTAGATCTACATTACATGTAGTCGTCGCCGAGAGACGTGTGTGCCGAGAGGACGAGGACATGCATCATCGGCGTTCGGCGCAGTTGATCTCTCTAGACAAACTAACCGGCCAGTACGCGGAACCATGAAGGTAAGAGCGCCGCCGTATCTGTTGTCGTCTGTTGCCGTACGAAGCGGGGCGTGCCCCAGTACCAGGTAGAGGGGGCGTAATACATGTAGTGTTGGTTGCATTATTGAATGAATGAAATGTCTTCGCGTCGAGTTCTAGAGTCGTCGAGTCGAGTCGAGTCTATCTAGATCTAGTCTGCAGCATCGCATACATGTCTGTATGTAATGCCCATATGTTCAATGTACGAGCTCGTAGGTATCTTTCGCCCCGGGCTTTTCTGTTCCTCCGATAATCAATTTCTCACATGACATATCCATCCCATGCCCTTTACGTAAGCAGATTATTATTGTTTCCACCTCTGCTCCAGAGCTTGCTGGCCACAAGACCGGGTTGTGGCTCGAAGAATGTGCCGCTCCTTACTACAAATTCAAGGAGGCGGGATATGACGTTGAGATTGCGTCTCCATCCGGCGGGCCCGTCCCCCTTGATTCTGCTTCGCTAGGGGAAGCGTTCCTCACCGACGCGTGCAAGAAGTTCTTGTTCGATCCTGAGGCGATGGGTATGCTAAGTCATACTAGCAAACTTTCTACTGTAGACTTGGCTGCTGTCGATTCGATCTTTTTCTGCGGTGGTCACGGCACCTGTGTTGACTTCAGTGACGATGCCTCGATCAAGAATGCCATCGAGACTTTGTATGGTGGAGACAAGGTCGTTGCAGCCGTCTGTCACGGCCCGACGTGCCTACCACAGTGCGTCAAGCCGGGCAGTACCGATCCTCTTGTCAAGGGCCTTACCGTCACTGGTTTCACTGATACGGAGGAGGCGGCGGTTCAGCTGACGGAGAAGGTGCCCTACCTGTTGGAGAAGAAGCTCAGGGAGCAGGGGTGTAATTTTGAGCGTGCCGACGATTGGCATCCCAAGGTATGCGTTGATGGTAAGCTCGTCACTGGGCAGAATCCTCAGAGCTCTGAGTCATGCGCTGAAGCTGTCATCAAGATCCTGACGGCCTAGATTGATACTCGTGTCGACTGATTGAAACTAATGTGAACATCAATACGTACATGTAGGCCTAGTCAGCTAGGTATGTAAGCGATGCCATTAGATGTTGCGGTACCATATACATTTACTTGTTATCAGTTATTTCTTTTCTACTCGCCGAGTGTGACTTCGAAACGCGCAACGCTTTCGCATGCATCCGAACTTACTCGGCTCCAAGACGACAGATTAGTTGATGAGAATGCGCTGTGCGCTACGAGATGTCGGTCGGACGGTATTATCTTTGCTGCTTTTGAGTGATTAATGACATAAAATGAATGAACTATGATCGTAGAATGTCGTCGATCAGATCACTGCACGGAAACGTTCGTGTTCTCGTCGTTGAACGACTGAATTCCCTTGGATGCGGGAGGAGCAAAGGCGGTCTTGGACGTCTTACCCTTATCCTGCTTGCCAATCGACGCAGTCTTGAGAATACCAGCGGGTTGGAGCGTGATAACGTTGCCGTTGCCGATGTTGGACTTGTTGGCAAAGGGAGTGCGCCTGGTATCGCCGCAATTCGTCTTGGGCATCATGGGCTGCTCAGTGATTTTGGCCGTAGTGGCTTCCTCCGCCGTCTTCACTTCCGTGACAGACTTGGGGCTAGGATCAGTGGGTTCGGCAGCGTTGGCTGACGCCTTGATAGTTGGGTGGACATTCTCGTTGATACGAGTAGTAGTTGGAGCGCCTGCATATACAGCCGTTGCTGTCTCTTCGGGAGCAGGCCTCGTAGACTGGACCGCGTGTGTCTGGAAGTTGTACCATAGCCTGTTGCCAGTGCGGTAATCGATAACTTCCTTCCAGCCTAGAGGTTGAGGAGGGGCGGGTTTGCATCCTGCAAAGAGGGAGCGGACAAGATTACTGTGGTTGCTATTGATACTCGATGCCGAGCAATGGAACAGGCCACGGATATGCTTGACGTGACGGCAACGTTGAGTATGAAGAGCTGCATCAAGAAAGGCCATCACTAGCCTGTCCTGGCCCGAGAACACGCGATTGTTGCGAAAGCAACCACTTGGATAGGTAGATAAAAAGGCAACCTTCTCTTCTCTCGTAACGCAGCCTGGTTGGTTGAGAAGAACGGCATCGACGGGGAAGTAGGCAAACGACTCGATGGTCTTCTTCCTCATAGCGAACGCTGATTCCGTAGTCATGCCCAAAGCTTTGACAGCAGTTGCCGTCATGCCTTTGCCCTCGGCGACAGTAAGTAGAAACGAAAGCGTGAGAGTCTCGCTGAATTCCTCGTTGCTGTCTTCAGAGGTACCAGTAGGGAAGAGGAGGGCCTTCAACCAACCGCTCTCTTGCGTTTCGTTGTGCGAGAAAAGGGTGGAAAGGGGCTCCGGTTTGTACGTAAGCTCGGGAGACCACCAACGGGCACGTACAATCATATCGATGGCATCGTCTCTTGTGGGAAGGTCGGTATCACACTGAGAAGATGATGCAGTGGTTGGGGCGATACCCTGAGCGAGCACTCCGTTTCCTGTTGTTGCGCCACTCTCGGTGGCCTGCGAGAAGATCTTGTTAGCTGCAGATGATAGATTCATTGTTGGATATTCTTGAGTTTATTTGATTTGGTACGACTGTAAGGGTTGCAGGGTGGGAAGAGACAAAAATTATGAGCTTGTAGAACGTTGCAATGCAAATGAAAAAATGGACGTGCGCGACATTTCAGCATATTGAACAGACTTTGGTTCACAAAAATCCTTGTCAAGGGTGTGTGCCGATGCTTGAAGTAGCCAAGCACATACAAAACCGAGAGATCATGGTGTGTGCCGATGCTTGAAGTAGCCAAGCACATACAAAACCGAGAGATCATGGTGTGTGCCGATGCTTGAAGAAGCCAAGCACATACAAAACCGAAAGATCATGTTGTACACAACAGGTACATGTACCATGGTACAGCTGTAGTCAAAAGTTATTTTTCCGTCTCCCTCTTTCAGCAGCGCCCACGCACTGGTACTTCTCTAGCTACTCGTAGGTACTGTACCGTTTTATAATAGTAGAATTTCTACATAATAAAATGCTCGTCGAGTCGAGTCGAGTCAAAGTTGGTCGAGTGGTCTTTTGTGTACCGGTACCTACTAGGTATTGTCTTATCTTTTTCTACCTAGGTGCATACTCGTAGTTATCGTAGAGCAAACGTCAGAACCAGATGGTGCCATGGTTACAATCGGTACGGCTTTTAAAAATAAACAAATTTCATGTCACATAAAATCGATACATGCTCGAATACAGCAAAGAGCAAGATCTGTCGAATAAGATCTAAACAGCACCAGGGTCCTCGATATCGTTCATTTCAATGAACGCTTCAGACTTGGTGTCGTCTCCTGATTCGTCAGAAAGACAAGCAATGCAGCGACGGCGATTATGAAAGAGTCCAGCTGCCACGCCAAGCAGAACAACACCTACAGCGCTGTAGGTAACAGCCTGGTTACCATTCGAATAATCAGCCTCGTCGCAATCCGATAGGGTCGTCTTGAGCGTGATTGGAAGGTTGAAGACGGAGTCTAAGTCAGAAGGCATGGTGACGCTGAAGTCCATTTGATAGGTTCCTGCATCGCCGCAAGCTGCACCGCGATCGGCGTAGTTGTAGATCTGGCAGATGTCGGTAACCAGAGTTGTGTTTTGGGTGTAGCAATACAAGGTCAATAAGCCTTGCGTGCCCACAGTAATGCACGGCGTGACATAAACATTAGGGAAGCTTTCGATGCCGCGATCATCTTCGATTGTAACTGCAAGAGTATGTGTGTATCAGAGAACGGAGAGGAAGAGAATGGGGTATGTTTTAACTTAGTGTTGAGATGGTGCACTACATACATAGCTACTACTTGCTTTGAGGTGAAACATGAAAACGTGTGTTACTTACTGTCACCCGTCACCTTGATGGTATCGCCCACACCGCATGAGTTCGAGGACGAATCGTCCTCATCTTTGTCATCTTCACTTCCACGTTCACCTTCACACTCGTCTCCCTCGCAGTTTTCGTCTTCACAACCTTCACCTTCGCAATAAGTCAGCGTATTCAGTACTAGTATCACCGCTGGCGAGGCAATAACTGACGATGTTGTCCGTGGTGATGGTGGTACCATCGCACGACGTCGTGGATGGAAAAATGACATCAACATTAGCGGCGACAGAAGATGGCATCGTCATCAAGACGGCTACCGACGCGAAGAAAGCGGATGTGAACTTCATTGTTGTTTAAAACTTTGGTTGGGTGTCGCTTGTGGAGGATGATGAATGAACAAAAATGAGGATCAGCAGAGAGAAACAAATGAGAAAGTGAAAGCTTAGGTGAAAGCTGATCGAAGAGGTCGGAATCTGTCCTATCGCATATGGTATTCATGTCCGATAATACGTGTTTGTACAATGGTCCGTTGGGGACGATTATTCCTGGGTTGGGAGTTTGGGCTGGGCCGTTGAATGGACATCTACCGGTGCTGTCCTGGTCGGACATATAATGTATGGTATTCATGTCCATTAATATGTGTTTGTACATATCGAGCCGGGCCGCCAAATGGGTCGGTTGAGACACGTCCGGGGCAGGGAAATTTGGGCCGTTGAATGCACATCTTTATTCAATCTGCTATTTGTGGCTGCGCAGTAAATGCGTTGAGGTTTGAGGGACATTGTCATTTCACATTATTTCTAAGATTTGTGCGCATGTCCTACCAATCCCTGCGTTGAGCATTTTACGGCACGAGGTACGATCGTATCCTGACGCACTAGGTATGAGTACGTAGATGTGTTGATATTTATTTTTTAAACATCATGTTTCTAAGCAGAAATAGCAAGAAGGAAAATAATTATATATAATTACATGTGTGCAAAGTGCTTGCTTGGTACCATACGGTAGCATATAAGGAAGGTATCGCAAAGGAGTAAATCAGTAAGATAGGTACCCACATACTTACGAGCTCGTAGAGTACTGAATGAAAAGGGGAAGTCTCTTGCTGGATTATGTGCATGCCCTTTGATGCAAGGACTTCTTCTTCGAGAAAGGCGAGAGAGAGAGTCATGCATTTTTGTTATTATACCAATAATGCAGTCGAGAGACGTGTAGTACAGCCGTAGTCATCACTCATTTCTGGTTATCAGCTTTCTATCTAGATAGATCTAGAGGAATGATCCTGAATATGCCACCCACCTCTTCACCAAACGATCTTTTCTATTCTTATTAATAACAGCAGCGCAGCTAATTATTATTTTAATACTATTAATATTTTTTTAATGGTTCTCTGCCTTCCTTCCAACAACAACAACATTCAATATCTCTAAACTTCCGGTTCAGTGTTATCCGTCATTTCTACAAAATCTTCAGATTGATCTTCGTGATCCTTATCCGACGTAGTCCCGAGTCGTCGGCGGCGACGGCGTACGATTCCTACTGCTGCACCAAGGAGTAAAACTCCAACAGCGCTATATGTAACGGCATTGTCGCCAGAATCTGCTGCACACGCTCCAGATAAATTGACTTGTATCATAACGTCAATAGGTAGGCCCCAGTTATCAAAGTCTATGTCATCAACTTCGGTTGGAATTGTAATGGAAAAATCCATTTGATAATTGCCCTCCTGTCCGCAAACAGCCCCCCGCTTTTCGTAGTTGTACCAGTCACACAAGTAGCCTGCCATTTGCTTGTGATCTTCAAAGCATTTGAAGGAGAAACCCATTCCCAACGGAATGTTCAAATATAAGCAAGGAGTGAGGTATGCGGCTGGGTTATCGTCAGCGTCAAATCCAGGACTTCTTATTGACACTTCGTGTTTGGGGCGCAGAGAGTATCATATATTATATGCATGAGAGGAAAGGAGGAGAAATGAGGAGGCGTAAGTGAAGTACATGTACTAGTACTGGCCGTTCGCTCGACGACGCCTGCAGAAAGCTATAGTCACATAAATCAATCATCTTTACGACGACTCCTCCGCGAAATGCCTGCAGCACTTACGATCGCCGGTAACCTGGATTGTATCGCCTGCACTACAACCATCGTCGCCGTCATCGGTGTCCGTGGTGTTATGGTCAGTTATGTTGCAGATACCGAAAACATTCTTGGTCACTACGCGGCCACCGTCGCATGTCCTGGTGTTCGGAACATCGATGTAAACGTTATAGGCCGAGACGGACGATGGCGTCGTGGCCATGATGGCCGACACGAAGAAGGAAGTAAGATGATGGTATTTTCCGAGCTTCATTTTGTCTCCGTCGTCGGAATGAAGTATGGTAGGGCTGCTGCTAATGTGCGAATGGGCACTGAGTTGAGTGGAAGCACACGGCAAGGGGAGATAGGCTATTACTAGGCTAGGAAGTAGGAATAGGCTAGAGCATCATACTCTCTCTCTCTCTGCTGCTCTCTCTCTCTCTCTCTCTCTCTCTAGGCTCTCTCGAACTCTAGCTCTTAGCCTCTACTAGCTACTCTAGAGAGGCTACTACGTCTCGGTACGAAACGGCTGTCGTGTCGCTGATCGATCGCTGAAGGTGAATGCTCTTTATTCAGTGCAGTGACTAACATTTACACGTGACCCATTTGCGTGACCTGCCAAATGCAGGCCTTTCTGAAGGTCGTCATGGGCATCTCAGTCAGAGCATCTCTGTCTCAGTGGCATAATTGATAGTCGTACTGTAGTCCCGCAATCCCTCCCCTTCAGTCAGAATTAGAAGCCACTTCTGCTCTTGTTTGCTTCCTTTTCTCTGACCACTTCTTATGGTGCTCGTTGCGACCCTGACCCTCCTTCAATGGTCTGCAGCGACGGGTCGGTCCGCCCCCCAGCACCAACGCAGAAAACGGTTCCTCCAGCACAGGTCCGGAACACTGGCTAGGAATTTACCCTGCCTGGTACAGCTGTAGAGAGACGTTGCGCGGTGCGCCAAAGAGGTGCTTCCCCGTCGCAATAACCTCTCATTCTCGGGATTATTCGCGTCATCTTTACGCTCTAGAGAGAGAGTAGTTATTGTCACCAGATTCATCATCGTCAACAAAAAACAACCACCATGCCCAAGAAGTCCAAGGCGGAGCAAGTCCTAGAGGACAACCCCGACGCGATGCATGATCTGATGCAGAAGATCCGCTCCGATCCGAATTACATCACGCAGCTCTACAAGGACTGTCCCGGCATGCGTCGGGTGCTTGATGAGCATCCGGATCTCAAGAAGATATTCGAGAATCCGGACATTATGAAGCAGAGCTTCGAGGCCGTTTACGTGAAGAATGGTGGCGAACCGGAACCTCAGCCTGAAGGGGATGATTCCGATTGTAAGTTATGAGTATGGCGTCGGCGGCGTACTCTGCGGGGTCTTGTGCGTCTCGTGAATGTATGTTGCGCAAGACATATATATATGAGAGAATTGGTATATCTCCTCTCGTGACTCGGTACACTTAATGCGTATGCCTTCCAGTGCCATGCAAACTGTCCTAACCTTCTTTCTGCCCTTCTGCCTGTCACACAGACGAATCTGATACCGATGAAGACGACTACGAGAGCAGCTACGGTGGTAGCAACCGCGGCAAGTCCTCGTACAACGACGGCAAATCGCTTGCCACCGAAGACTTTGACGATGATGACACTCTGGCTCGACAGAAGAAGGCTCTCAAGAAGAAGCGCGCGGCCGAAAAGGCTGCCAAGGACCCCACCAAGGCGGCCCAGGTCCTATCCAAGCTAGCCGGTGCGCGTGGCATCGTCATTATTGCCATGTCGTTCATGAGTCCGTTCAAGATTGTTCGCAAGCTCGGCGAGGTCTTCTTCGAGGGGGATATCGAACCCCCCAGCGGCGACGCCGCCATTGCAGCTGACGCCTGCAACGCCGCGGCCGAGCACTTTGACGATCCAGCCGTCGCCGAAGAGATGGACCGTCTGCTGGAGGAGAATCCGGATAACTTGGATGAGATCGTCGAGAATGACGAGGCCCTGCGCAATCTTCGTGATTCCGATCCCATAGCCGCCGAGTTGATGCGCGATCCTGAAACCTTCAAGGTTATCACCGATGGTGACAACCTAAGAGGTCAATTTTTTGGCCTTCGAACGCGCGAAAAGCCGGGGCGAAAAAGGCCGAGGCAGCACATCGTTTGTTCCTCTGTCGCGTGCCTTGTTGAAAGCCAGCCAAAAAGACGATCGGGGAGCAATCCGTGCGCTCCCTCCGCCTTATTCCGCCTCGCATATCGCGACTTGGCCCGACACCAGCGAGTCCGTTGTTCCTCAGTCGCGCTCCGTGTTAACAGCCAGTGAAAACAGACGACCGGGGACAAACCGACGTGTTCGAATCCGACCACCGTCTCGATTTGCTTGAGAGAGGACGTTCGAAGCGCAGAGAGACGACACACACACGGCTTGAGAGAGGACATTCGAAGCGCAGAGAGACGACACACACACGGCTTGAGAGAGGACGTTCGAAGCGCAGAGAGACGACTTCCTCGACTCGGCTCGACCGCCGGATCTCCAGGTGCACCAGGCGCCACCGGGACGATCGGGATCAGGGCCATGGGCTCCCCGCCCACCTCGGGCTCGAGCGCCACCACCACGACCCGGGTCCGCCCCCGGGAACCGGCAAGATCTTGCTCCAGGAGAAAAAGCCGTCTTTTTCCACGCGGATCCGGCGGATGCCGTCGGCCACGGGCACCGGGGCGGTCACCGGCGTGGTGGCCACGAGCCCGTCGTCCACGTAGATCCGGGCCCCGGGCTCCTCGACCTTGAACCGCAGGCTGCCCTTGACTCCTGGGTCCTTGGCCGTGAGCAACAGCCGGACTCCATTCTCGATTGCCTTGCGCAGACCGGACTCGCCCGCCAGCTTCTCCCTGTACCTGCTCCCGCAATGGGGCGCCGGCCTCCACATCGATCAGCGTCAACGTGAGGTCGTAGACCCCGCGAGAGCGGACGATCCGCGGCATGATGGCCAGCTTCGCGCCGACCACCCGGCTGATCTCGACCACACAGGCCAGCTCGAAACACCGTCGCAGCGTCGCCGCTTGCTGGCCATTGAGGGCGCGGGTCGCGGTGGCTGTCTGGCTGGTGCTGAAGCCCTGGACGCGGTTCACGGCGTTGGAGATCCACAGCACGACGTCGGTCCCGAACTCGACGTTGATCCCCTTGCCGGACACGGGGAAGATGGCGACCGCCGACGCGGGAGCGGCCATGGCTGGTGCCGCGATCCGCAGCCGAGCACCAACAGCCCGAGCGCCAGGGTCCGCCGCGCGCCCGCCATTTCGTTCCTCCCCACGGGACGCCTGCCCGCTGCATTTTTCCAGCGAGCGGCGAGACTTACCCCGAGAATGCCGAAAGTCTAGCAGGGCCCCTGCAGCGCCGTCAATAGTGGGTCAGGGTGCCGTCCGGCTTGGCCCGGCGGACCGCGAGGTGCAAGCGCCGAACACGCCCAGCGGCAGGGTCACGGCGGTGAGCACCAGCAGGTAGAACAGCGAGGGAAACGCATCCGAGGCGGGCCGTCCGGCGAGCAGGGTCAGGCGGATGCCCTCGAGCGCGTGGGTGATGGGCAGGAGGTTCGACAGCGGCTTGAGCCAGTCCGGGAGGACCGAGACCGGATAGATGACGCCGCCGAGGAAGAGGAGAGCCCGCCGACCAGCCAGGTCACGGGCTCGAAGCGTTTGAAGACCATGATGAAGGACGCGCCGAGGATGCCGATCCCGGCGATGGAGATCACGGTCAGGAGGAGCACGACCGCGGTGACCGGCACGCCCGACAGGTGCAGGGGGACGTCAAAGAAGATCACCCCGACCGCCACCAGCAGCGAGACCCGCAGCAGGGTCCACAGCAGGGGGAAGAGCGAGGAGTAGAGCATCAGCGCCACCAGCCCCGTCCGGGTGACGAGCATGGCCTCGAGGGTGCCCAGCATCTGGGCCCCGCGGATTCTGTCCGCGAAGGTGGACAGCGACACGGTCAGGAAGGAGGTGAAGGCCACGCCGGTCAGGGCAAAGGCGAAGTAGTCGCCGCCATAGGGCGCGAGGTGCGGCACCGCGGCACGGCCGATCAGCTTGGACAGGAAGTAGAAGGAGAACACGGTGAACAGCATGCCGACGAACTGGAAGACGAAGTTCAGGCGGTAGCTCGCCTCCTGGATCAGGTCGCGCAGGAGGAAGGCCCGCGCCTTGGCGCCCAGGCTCACGAGACCGTCCTCCTCATCGTCGGCCTCGGTCTCCTGCGCGAACACGCGCTCGACCTCCGGCTCCACCTCGTCGAAGGGGCCCAGCGCGGCCACCCGGCCCTTGTCCAGGAGCAGGATCCGGTCGGCCACCTCGCGGGCCTCGGGCAGATCGTGGGTGGCGAGGATCATCGTCACGCCCGCGGCCTCCACCAGGTCCGTGCGCAGGTGCCGGCGCAGGCGCCGGGCCGCGCCGGGATTCGAGGCTGCGGCTCGGCTCATCGACCAGCAGCACCCGCGGCCGGTTGAGCAGCGCCCGGGCGATGGCCAGGCGCTGCTTCATCCCGGTGGAGAGATCGCGGGTTTCTCGTCCGCCCGCCTGGCCATCCCGACGCGCTCCAGGGCCTCGTCCACCCGGCGCTCCCGCTCGGCCCCGTACAGGTTGTCCAGCGCCGCGAAGAACCTTCAGGTTCTGCCGGCCGGTCAGCCGCCAGTAGAAGGAGCGCTCCTCGCACAGAGCGTAGCCGAGGTTCTCCCGGACGGCGTACAGCCGCGTGGCCACGTCGTGGCCCGCGACCTCGACCTCGCCCACGTCGGCCAGCACCAGACCGGCGATGACCTTGAGCAAGGTGCTCTTGCCCGCGCCGTTGGGTCCGAGCAGGCCGAGCGCCTCGCCCGGCGCCAGGGCGAAGCCGATGTCGTCGAGGACCAGGGTCTTCTCGGCCTTCTTCAAGGGATGGCGGAGCATCTCCCACCAGCCCTTGAGCTGCGGAAAGCGCTTGGTCAGGCCGCGAACCGCGACCATGGGCTTGGAACTCTCGGTCATCTCCCGGTCCCGCGCCCGCGTTGACACCTCACCAGCCTCGGGCTATGAGGTTCGGGCGCGCCGGGCACCCTAGCAAACCGGCGCTCACCGCGCAATTCGGAGCACCCATGGCACGCGCCAGAGGACCCCAGGTCACGCGAAACCCCTGGATCACCATCGGCTTGATGGCCTTCTGCCTGGCCGCGGTGGTCCTGTACATGGTGCGGACCCGGCCCACGGACTGGAGCCCGGGAGGTGGTGGCGACGGGACCGCGGCCGGCGAGCCCCAGGTCGTCCGCGAGACCCGGTGGTTGCTGGGCACGCAGGTCACCGTCCAGGTCGTGGCCGCCGACGCGGCGCAGGGCCGAGCGGTCCTGCGCGCCGGGTTCGCCGAGATCAAACGGAGCAATACGTCGAGGAACTACATAGACAT
>CAWCBX010000055.1:0-33623 GCA_963793595.1 uncultured Gammaproteobacteria bacterium
CGCCGATTCACCCTATATAGCAACCCCGTTGCTGGCCCAGTTCCAGCGACTGTATCCCGGCATCCAGATTTCGATCCAGTATGGTAACTCGCAGCAATTGATGTCCTGGATCGAATCGCGCCGTTGCGACGTCGCGTTTTTACCTAATATTCCCCAGGGTGATGACCGGCTTTTCTCGATCCCGTTACCTCCCGACAGGCTGGTCGTATTCGTCAGCCAGGACCACGATTGGGCGGAGCGACGCTCGGTCTCGATCGAAGAACTGGTGCAGCAGCGCGTCATCCTGCGCGAAAAGGGATCGCGTACGCGTTCGATTTTCGAGGAAGCCGTCGCGCAGGCGGGTCAGGTTTTGAATGATGTCATGGAAATCAGTGGTCGCGAGGGTGTGCGCGAAGCAGTCGCAGCCGGGTTCGGCATCGGCATCGTCGCCGAAAACGAATTACTCGCCGATTCGAGACTGCGGGCGTTGCCGGTCAGCAATGCGGAACTGGTGCATGCCGAGTATGTCGTCTGCCTGCAGGAAATGCGCTCGCTGCGCGTCAACGACGCCTTTCTCGACATGGTCGGCGCGAGTCAGCAGGATACGGCTTAGCAGACTGATCCTGTCTATAGGCATGGTCGATAGATAGCATATGTAATATCGATTTAACCTTAATCGAGTTAACGGTATATTGGTGCCCCGTTTATTAAGGCACAGGATAGCTCATGAGCTCGGAAAAACCGGTTATCAATGTCAACGGTCGCGACTATCGCTGGCCGGTGAAACCCGTTGTCGTGGTCTGTATCGATGGCTCGGAACCGGATTACATCGAACAGGCGATCGCGGCCGGCGTCATGCCGTGGATGAAAAGGGTCGTCGAACAACAGGGCAGCGATCTGCGCGCGCATTGCGTGGTGCCGAGCTTCACCAACCCGAATAATATTTCCATCGTCACCGGGGTTCCGCCGGTGGTGCACGGTATCTGTGGCAACTTTTACTATGACCGGGACAACGATCGTGAAGTGATGATGAACGAACCCGAGCTGCTGCGCACGCCGACTATCTTCAAGGCCTTCCAGGACGCGGGCGCCAGGGTCGCAATCATCACCGCGAAAGACAAGCTGCGGCGTCTGCTCGGTAACGAACTGAAACTTGGCGAAGGTGGCGCGATCTGCTTTTCATCCGAGAAGTCGGACCAGGTCAGTCTCGCCGACAACGGCATCGACAACGTGCTCGACCTGGTCGGCATGGAAGTGCCATCGGTGTACAGCGCCGAACTGTCCGAGTTCATCTTCGCGGCAGGCGTCAAGTTGATGGAAACGGTGCGTCCCGACCTGATGTACCTGTCCACCACCGACTATATCCAGCACAAGTTCGCTCCCGGCAGCGACGGCGCCAATTCATTTTACGCGATGATGGATAAATACTGGGCGCAGCTCGACGCGCTCGGTGCGGTGATTGCGTTGACCGCGGATCACGGCATGAACGCCAAGCACGATGCCGCCGGCGAGCCAAATATCATTTACCTGCAGGATGAAATGGATAGGATCATGTCCCCGGGAGCAGCCCGCGTGATCCTGCCGATCACCGATCCCTACGTGGTGCACCATGGCGCGCTCGGTTCTTATGCCACGGTTTACCTGCCCGACGGTGCCGATATCGATGCGCTGAAAACGGAGCTTGCCGCGATCGAGGGTATCGACGCGGTGTACGCCAACGAGGAAGGTTGTGCCCGTTTCGACCTGGCGCCCGATCGCATGGGTGACCTGATCCTGGTATCGAGCAAGCATGTCGTCATCGGCACCACCGCGTCACGCCATGACCTGTCAGGCCTCGAGGTGCCGCTGCGTTCACATGGCGGAGTCACCGAGCAGCAGGTGCCACTGATCGTGAGTCAGCCGGTGACCAGCCTGAACCAGGCGCAGCAGTTACATAATTATGATATTTTCAACCTTGCACTCAACCATGTAGCACACTAATCCTATGACCAGCAGACACGAAAAAATGCGCATCGCCGGCAAGCTCGTCGATGGCGACACCGGTAAGAACGTCGAAGTTCTGAACCCCTACAATGGTGAAGTAGTTGGCACCGTGCCGCGGGCCAGCCGCGCGCAGATTGCCGGTGCTTTTGAAATCGCCGCTAACTACAAACCCACGTTGACCCGTTACGAGCGCCAGAAAATCCTGATGCGCATCGCCGAACTCATCGTTGAACGCAAGGACGAGATTTCGGATCTGATTACCGCCGAATGCGGACTGAGCAAGAAAGACAGTATCTACGAGGTCGGTCGGGCTTTCGATGTCTACAGTCTCGCCGGACAGCTCTGCATCAACGATGACAGCCAGGTTTTCTCCTGCGACCTGACGCCGCACGGTAAAAAACGTAAGATTTTTACCCAGCGCGACCCGTTGCTCGGCGCGATCTCGGCGATCACGCCGTTCAATCACCCGCTCA
The DNA here is from genome assembly GCA_963793595.1 of uncultured Gammaproteobacteria bacterium. Lineage (GTDB taxonomy): Bacteria > Pseudomonadota > Gammaproteobacteria. The sequence goes on from CAWCBX010000055.1 coordinate 2,436, forward strand.
ACATGATTTCGCACAAGATCGCTCCTTCAATCGCGACCAATAACTGCATGGTCGCCAAACCGACCGAGCAGACACCGCTGACCGCGCTGATCCTGGCGGACATCGTCTACGAGGCCGGATTGCCGCCCGAGATGCTCTCGGTCGTCACCGGTCTGCCCGAAGACATGGGCGATGAAATGTTGACCAACCAGCATATCGACCTGATTTCGTTCACCGGCAGCGTACCGGTGGGCAAGTATATCGCCGAGACCGCCGGTTACCGCCGCACCATACTCGAGCTGGGCGGCAATTCACCCCTGATCGTGATGGACGACGCCGACCTCGACAAGGCGGCCGAGCTAGCCGTCGCCGGTGGCACCAAGAATTCCGGGCAACGCTGCACCGCGGTCAAACGCGTGTTATGTATCGATTCGGTCGCCGACGAGTTTGCCGCGCTGGTGGCGGAGAAGGCGGCGAAACTGAAATACGGCGACCCGATGGACCCGGATACCGACGTTGGCACGGTGATCAACGAAGCCTCGGCCATCCTGTTTCAGGACCGGGTCAACGACGCGATCGAAAAAGGCGCCACCCTGCTCTACGGCAACGACCGCCAGGGCGCGGTTTATTCACCGACCGTACTCGATCATGTCCCCTATGATTGCGAACTGGTGCGCGAAGAAACCTTCGGTCCGCCGATTCCGATCATCCGTGTGCGCGATATCGATCACGCCATCGAAGTCGCCAACTCGACCGCCTTCGGCCTGTCGTCGGGTGTGTGCACCAACCGTATGGATGACATCATCCGTTTTATCAATGAACTCGAGACCGGCACGGTGAACATCTGGGAAGTACCGGGTTACCGGATCGAAATGTCACCTTTCGGTGGCATCAAGGATTCCGGCCTCGGCTACAAGGAAGGCGTCATCGAAGCGATGAATTCCTACACCAACGTCAAAACCTTCTCCCTGCCCTGGTAACGCCACCAGTCGCATCACGGGATGGCCTTCAAGCCATCCCCGTGCAACTTTTCCAGTCATCCCCGCATAAGCGGGGATCTCGGAAGGGTGTCATCGTTTTGAGATCCCCGCTTGCGCGGGGATGACTAAAGGGGGGAGCGGGGATGACGGAAATAAAGGCCAGGCACCGTTTGCTGCTCGCTTCGAGGGGGTCAGAGCAACAATTTCGGTGTTATCGAGACAACAGGAAAATAATTGGCGAAATTGTTGGTCTGACCCCGAGTCTTACGGGCCCAACCACCGGCAGCTTTGTAGAGCTGGACACCTTTTGCTGCTTGCTCCGAGGGGGACAGAGCAGATTTTCCTTGTTGGAGGAGCGAAAAGGAAAGCGGGTTAGAAAATCTGGTCTTTCCCCGAGGGTTTGGCCCGTAAGACTCGGGGATGACGGTATCACCAGATCAGGCGACCTTTAACGTGGAGCTACCCGGGGGAATGCTCGCAAAAGTGTAGCGCGGCAGGGACGCCGCGCTCCAAGCGATCCCAGGGATGGACCAACCGGCGCATGCCGGTTGGGAGCGCCTTTTGCGAGCATTCCCCCGGGGTAGCGGCCGGATCGATTGGCGTTCGGCCTGCCAGATTACGATATCTTTGCGAGATTCCGGAACGCCGGGCCACCGCTTGCGCGGGGATAACGAATATGCAAGACCGGACACCATTTGCTGCTTGCTTCGAGGGGGTCAGAGCAACAATTTCGGTGTTATCGAGACAACAGGAAAATAATTGGCGAAATTGTTGGTCTGACCCCGAGGGTTTGGCCCGTAAGACTCGGGGTGTTCAGACCGTGGGATCGACTAGGCGACTTTGACCGGGAAGGCGGTATTGGCGGCCGCGGTGTAGTTTTCCATTTCGTTAAAATTCAGGTAACGGTAGACATCGTCGGCCATTGTGTTGATATCGTCGGCGTACTTCAAATACTCCTCCATAGTTGGGATCTTGCCCAGGATCGACGCAACTGCCGCCAGTTCCGCCGAGGCCAGGAAAACATCGGCGCCCTTGCCAAGTCGATTCGGAAAATTTCGCGTCGAGGTCGAAACCACGGTTGAATTTTCCGCGACGCGCGCCTGGTTACCCATGCATAACGAGCAACCCGGCATTTCGGTGCGCGCGCCGGAACGGCCGAAAATATTGTAGTAACCCTCAGCAGTAAGTTGCGCCTCGTCCATCTTGGTCGGTGGCGCAATCCACAAGCGCGTAACCACCGGCTCGGTAAGCTTGTCGAGCAGCTTGCCGGCGGCACGGAAATGGCCGATGTTGGTCATACAGGAACCGATGAAAACTTCATCGATTTTGGTACCCGCAACCGCAGACAACGGCTTGATGTCATCCGGATCGTTCGGGCAGGCCAGCAACGGTTCGGTAATTTCGTTGAGGTCGATTTCGATAATCTCGGCGTACTCGGCATCGGCATCGGCTTCCAGCAACTCGGGGTTGGCAAGCCAGGCTTCCATTTCCTCGACGCGACGCGTAATGGTACGCACATCGCCATAGCCTTCGTTGACCATCCATTTGAACATCGTGATATTCGAATTGATGTACTCGATGATCGGTTCCTTATCGAGCTTGACGGTACAACCGGAAGCCGAGCGCTCGGCCGAGGCATCGGACAGTTCAAAAGCCTGTTCGACCTTGAGCTGAGGCAGACCTTCGATCTCGAGTACGCGCCCGGAGAATATATTCTTCTTGCCCTGCTTCTCGACGGTTAGCAAACCACGCTGAATAGCCGCATAAGGGATCGCGTTGACCAGGTCACGCAACGTAATACCTGGTTGCATTTCACCTTTGAAACGCACCAGCACCGATTCGGGCATATCGAGCGGCATGACCCCGGTCGCGGCCGCGAAGGCCACCAGGCCGGAACCGGCCGGAAACGAAATACCAATCGGAAAACGGGTATGCGAATCGCCCCCGGTACCGACCGTATCGGGTAACAGCATACGGTTCATCCACGAATGGATGACGCCATCGCCGGGGCGCAGCGATATGCCGCCGCGGTTTTGCATGAAGTCCGGCAGGGTATGGTGGGTAACCACGTCGACCGGCTTCGGGTAAGGCGCGGTATGGCAGAAAGACTGCATCACCAGGTCGGCCGAGAAACCGAGGCAGGCCAGGTCCTTTAATTCATCTCGCGTCATCGGCCCGGTAGTATCCTGCGAGCCAACCGTGGTCATCTTTGGTTCACAATACATACCCGCGCGCACGCCGGGCAAGCCACAGGCCTTGCCGACCATTTTCTGCGCCAGCGTGTAACCTTTGTCACTAACCGCCGGCACCTGCGGTTTTTCAAACAGATCGCTATCCCCGAGGCCCAGCGCCTTGCGCGCACGCCCGGTCAGGCCGCGCCCAATAATTAACGGGATGCGGCCACCAGCCTGCACTTCATCCTTGAGCACATTAGTGCTGAGCTCGAAGGTCGTAATGACTTCATCGGTGCCGTGTCGACTGACTTTGCCGGCATGGGGATAAACATCGATGACATCACCCGTTTCCATTTTACTGACATCCATTTCGATCGGCAGTGCACCGGAGTCTTCCATGGTGTTAAAGAAAATCGGTGCAATCTTGCCGCCAAAACAATAGCCGCCATTACGCTTGTTCGGGATAAAGGGAATGTCATTTCCCATGTGCCACAGCACCGAGTTGGTTGCAGATTTGCGTGACGATCCGGTGCCGACGACATCGCCGACATAGGCGACCGGGTGACCCATTGCTTCGAGCTCGCTGATTTTTTCCAGCGGCTTTTCGGCCACACCTTCACGCGGGTTCTTCAGCATCGCGTTGGCGTGCAACGGAATATCCGGCCGTGACCAGGCGTCCTGCGCCGGGGACAAATCATCGGTGTTGGTTTCACCTGGCACTTTAAAAACAGACACGGTGATCTTCTCGGCCAGCGGAGGCCTGGCGGTAAACCAGTCGGCGTTAGCCCAGGATTCGAGCACCTGCCGGGCATAGCTGTTGCCGGCCTCTGACTTCTCGACCACATCGTGGAAGGCATCGAATACCAGCAGGGTATGCGACAAAGCGCTTACCGCGGCGGCCGCGGTTTCATCGTCATCGAGACAGGCAATCAGTGGTGCGATGTTATAACCACCGAGCATGGTGCCAAGAATTTCCACCGCCCTGACCTTGTCGATTAATGAAGTCGAGGCTTCACCGCGGGTAATCGCGGCGAGAAATCCAGCCTTCACATAAGCCGCTTCATCGACCCCGGCAGGTACATGCTGGGTGAGCAGCTCGAGCAGGTAATTTTCTTCGCCGGCGGGCGGGTTCTTGATCAGGTCCACCAGTTCCGCAGTTTGCTGCGCATCCAGTGGTTTAGGGGGTACGCCCTGCGCGGCGCGCTCATCGATATGTTCGCGGTATGCCTGTAGCATTCGATTATTCTCGTCGGTCGATAGATGTTATTAGATGGGGATCACTCAGCGTTTGTCAATCGAGACATAATCGAGATCGATGGCACCGTTATAGAGCTGACGGGGGCGACCTATCTTGGCCTCTGAATCCGACATCATTTCGTTCCACTGGGAAATCCAGCCGATGGTGCGCGCCATCGCGAAGATCACGGTAAACATGTTCATCGGAATGCCCATGGCGAGGAAGATGATTCCCGAATAAAAATCGACGTTCGGGTAGAGGTTGCGCTGCACGAAGTATTCGTCTTCGAGCGCGACCTTTTCCAACGCCATCGCAGTATCGAGTAGCTTCTGCTGCTCTTCGGTGGCTTCCATATCGTTCAGTAACTGGTGGCAGATTTCACGGATCAGCTTGGCGCGTGGATCGTAATTTTTATAAACCCGATGGCCGAAGCCCATCAGGCGGAACGGGTCACTCTTGTCCTTGGCACGATCGACGAAGGCCTGCAGTGGTTTGCCCGATTCATTGATATCGATCAACATGCGCACCACCGCTTCGTTGGCGCCGCCATGCGCGGGACCCCACAGCGCGGCGATTCCAGAGGCAACCGCAGCAAACGGATTCGCGTCCGAGCTACCCGCCAGGCGTACCGTCGAAGTTGAGGCATTCTGCTCGTGATCGGCATGCAGGATCATGATCAGGTCGAGTGCCTTGGCGAGCAATGGATCCGGCGTATAGTCTTCCGACGGCATCGAGAACATCATGTGCAGAAAGTTCTCGGTATAGTTCAGCGAGTTACGCGGATAAACGAAAGGCTTGCCGTTGGCGTAACGATAACTCATTGCCGCGATGGTCGGCATTTTGGCGATCAGGCGGTAAGCGGTGATCATGCGATGCTCTTCGTTATGAATATCCATATGGTCGTGGTAAAACGCCGCCAGCGCACCAACCACGCCAACCATGATCGCCATCGGATGCGCGTCACGACGGAAGCCACTGAAGAAACGGATCATCGCTTCATGCAGCATCGTGTGGTTGGTCACGGTGGTTTCAAAATACTCAAGTTCTGCCTGCTGCGGCAGGCGATTGTTGAGCAACAGGAAGCAGACTTCGAGGTAGGAGCTGAGCTCGGCGAGCTGATCTATCGGGTAGCCACGGTATTGCAGTATGCCCTTGTCACCATCGAGAAAGGTAATCGCACTGGAACAGCTGGCAGTCGACATGAATCCCGGGTCATAAGTAAAATAGCCCAGTTGTTTGTAGAGGGCGCCGATATCGATCACCTTGGGACCGGCAACCGGCGTGTAGAGCGGTAATTCGACTTCTTTACCGGTGGAATTATCAGTAATGGTAACGGTTTCTTTACTCATAGAATATCCTCAAGGATCAGTGTTTCCCGCTTAACTGTTTTAATTGTGGTGTTAACGGGCACCAGGCCAGCACCTGGCCGGAATGGTTAGACAACTGCAAAGGCTAAATATACCTATTATTGAATAAACCCGCTAACAGTGTTCACTATTATTAAATTTACTTATCCTGAAAATTAATTCTCCTGACCCGCATTAATGCTGCTTCTGCGCCACATTCGACTTTATCCGATCGATTTGCAAACCAACTATTGTTGACAATGTTAATCCAAATATGCATATTTCAGCCTGATTTTGCCAACTAACCGTTTAATTGTCGACAATTTATGCCTGAAACCCTATCGACCGCTAATACTGATGAATCGCTCGAGTCACCGACCCTGGCGCGACGAACCTTTGACAGCATCAAGACCGATATTATCGGCGGTCAACTTGCGCAGGGGACAAAAATCGTCGAATCGGATCTGGCGTTGAAATACGGTATCAGCCGCGGCCCGTTGCGCGAAGCCATTCATCGCCTCGAGCAGATCAAGCTGATCGTGCGGATTCCGCATGCCGGTTCACGCGTGGTAACGCTGGATACGAAGATGATGGAAGACATTTATACCGCGCGCGAAGCACTCGAAGGCATGGCCGCTCGACTGGCTGCAAGACTGATGCCCGCTAGCGAAATCGCGGCGCTGTCGACATTGCTCGATCAACATGAGGCGAGCATCAGCGAAACCGAAGGCAAGGCTTACTTCCAGCGCGAAGGCGATATCGACTTTCATTTTCGCATCGCGGTGGCGAGCCAGAACCAGTGGATCCTGGAAAACCTGAATGGCGAGCTATATCAATTGATTCGCATGTGTCGTCATCAATCGGGGCAATACCCGTCGCGGGCACAGACCGCACTCGACCAGCACCGCCAGATTGCCGCTGCCATTGAACGGCGCGATGAAGAACTTGCCGAAATCCTCATGCGCCGCCATATCAGCGGCGCCTGGGAGATTGTTAAACAAATACTCGAGAAGCAAAATGACAGCAACTAATTCACCCGGAACAAAATTACGCCAGGCCGTCGCCGCGAACCATCCGCTACAGGTCGTTGGCGCGGTAAATGCCTACCACGCGATCATGGCTGAAAAAACCGGCCACCAGGCCATTTACCTGTCGGGTGGTGGCGTTGCCGCCAGTTCCCTCGGAACCCCCGATCTCGGTATCAGCACGCTCGCCGATGTACTCGAAGATGCGCGTCGCATAACCGATGCCAGTAGCCTGCCGCTGCTGGTCGATGTCGACGTTGGCTGGGGCGGTGCGTTCAATATCGCGCGCTGCATTCGCGAAATGATTCGCGCCGATGTCGCCGGCGTCCATATCGAAGACCAGGTAATGCAGAAGCGCTGCGGTCACCGGCCGAACAAGGCCATCGTTTCAAGCGCGGAAATGGTCGACCGCGTCAAGGCCGCGGTCGACGCGCGTAGCGACGAAAATTTCGTCATCATGGCGCGCACCGACGCGCTCGCGGTAGAAGGCATGGATGCCGCGATCGAGCGGGCGCAGGCCTGCGTCGCCGCCGGCGCCGATATGATATTCCCGGAAGCCATGACCGAACTCGAGCAATATCAGCAATTTGTCGATGCGGTACAGGTACCGGTGTTGGCTAACATCACCGAATTCGGTGCCACCCCCCTGTTCACCACCGAGCAACTGGCTTCTGTCGGGGTCAGCCTGGTGCTCTATCCACTAAGCGCATTTCGCGCGGCGAGCCTGGCGGCGTTAAATGTGTATCAGCACATTCTAAGCGATGGCAGTCAGCAGAAAGTGGTCGATAGCATGCAAACCCGTATGGAATTGTATGACTTTCTCGATTACCACGATTACGAACAAACCCTGGATAAACTATTTAGCGAGGAAACATCATGAGCGAAGCGACTGGGTTCAAACCCAAAAAATCGGTTGCGCTATCCGGCACAGCGGCCGGCAACACGGCAATCTGCACCGTCGGCAAAACCGGTAATGATCTGCATTACCGTGGCTACGACATTCTCGATATCGCCGAGCAATGCGAATTCGAGGAAATCGCATACCTGATCGTACATGAGAAATTGCCCACGCAAGCCGAACTGGATGCCTACAAGGAGCATCTGAAATCCATGCGTGATCTGCCCGCAGCGGTCAAGACCGTGCTCGAGCAGCTACCGGCGAGTGCGCATCCTATGGATGTCATGCGCACCGGTTGCTCGGCACTGGGCTGCCAGACGCCGGAAGAAGCCGATCATAACGTCGCCGGCGCGCGTGCCATTATCGACCGCCTGATGGCCTGTTTCGGTTCCATGCTGGTTTACTGGTACCACTACAGCCACAACGGCAAGCGCATCGAACTGGTTACCGATGACGACTCCATAGGTGGGCATTTCCTGCACCTGTTGCACGGTAAACCAGCACCCGAATCCTGGGTCAAGGCGATGCATGTGTCGCTGATCCTCTATGCCGAGCACGAATTCAATGCATCGACCTTTACCGGTCGTGTCGTCGCCGGTACCGGTTCCGATATGCATTCCTGCATAACCGCCGCCATCGGCGCACTGCGCGGACCCAAGCACGGTGGCGCCAACGAGGTCGCGTTCGAGACGCAGTCACGCTATAGCTCGGCAGATGCGGCCGAAGCCGATATTCGTGAGCGGGTTGCCAACAAGGAAATCGTCATCGGCTTCGGACACCCGGTCTACACCGTCAGCGACCCGCGTAACGAGGTTATCAAGCGCGTCGCCAAAAGCCTGTCGCAGGAAAACGATGACATGTTGATGTACGAAATTGCCGAACGTCTCGAAGCGGTCATGTGGGAACTGAAAAACATGTTCCCCAACCTGGACTGGTTTTCCGCGGTTTCCTATAACCAGATGCGCGTTCCGACCGATATGTTTACCCCGCTATTCGTCATCGCACGAACTTCAGGCTGGGGCGCACACGTGGTCGAGCAACGCCTGGATGGCAAGATCATTCGTCCCTCGGCAAATTACATCGGTCCCGAAGACCTCGCGTTCGTACCGATCGAGGAACGCAGCTGAAAGGACCCCATCGAGGACCGCTAGCTCGGCATGACGCGAGTTCAGTCCCCAGGAGCAGAGCCATGAACACACAATACCGCAAATCCTTGCCCGGCACCGGGCTGGATTACTTCGATACCCGCGCCGCGATCGATTCGATCGCGGCGGGCGCATACGATCGCCTGCCCTACACCTCGCGCGTGCTGGCCGAAAACCTGGTGCGTCGCTGCGATCCGGCTGACCTTGCCGCTGCGCTAGGGCAAATCGTCGAGCGCCGACGCGACCTTGACTTCCCCTGGTACCCGGCACGTGTCGTTTGCCACGACATTCTCGGTCAGACTGCGCTGGTCGATCTCGCTGGTCTGCGCGACGCGATTGCCGAACAGGGCGGCGACCCGGCACGCGTCAATCCGGTAGTGCCGACCCAACTCATCGTTGATCATTCGCTCGCCGTCGAGCACGCCGGCTTCGACCCGGACGCCTTCGACAAGAACCGCGCGATCGAGGACCGCCGCAACGCGGACCGCTTCGATTTCATCGACTGGACCCGCACCGCTTTCGAGAATGTAGACGTGATCCCGGCCGGTAACGGCATCATGCACCAGATCAATCTCGAGAAAATGTCACCGGTGATCCAGGCGCACGACGGCGTCGCCTACCCGGACACTTGCGTCGGCACCGACAGTCACACGCCGCACATCGATTGCCTCGGCGTGATCGCCATTGGCGTCGGTGGCCTGGAGGCCGAAACCGTCATGCTCGGCCGGCCGTCGATGATGCGCCTGCCCGAAATTGTGGGTGTTCGGCTCAGCGGCCAGCGTCAGCCCGGTATCACCGCGACTGATATCGTACTCGCGCTTACTGAATTCCTGCGCGAGGCACGTGTGGTATCCGCCTGGCTCGAATTTTTCGGCAACGGCGCCACGGGTCTCACTATTGGCGACCGCGCATCGATTTCCAACATGGCGCCGGAGTATGGCGCCTCGGCGGCGATGTTTTACATCGACGAGCAAACCATCGACTACCTGAAACTGACTGGCCGCGAAGCCGAACAAGTGGTGCTGGTGGAAAACTTTGCCCGCACTACCGGACTATGGACCGATGACTTGCAACAGGCCGAGTACGAGCGCGTACTCGAGTTCGACCTTAGCAAAGTCGAGCGTAATCTCGCCGGTCCCTCCAACCCGCACCGGCGACTACCGACCGCTGAGCTCGCCGCGCGCGGGGTTTCCGGTGAGTGGCAGGAGACGCCCGGCGAAATGCCCGACGGCGCGGTCATCATCGCCGCGATCACCAGTTGCACCAATACCAGTAACCCGCGCAACGTGGTCGCCGCCGGGCTGATCGCACAAAAAGCCAATGCGCTGGGCCTCACGCGCAAACCCTGGGTCAAGTCATCTTTCGCGCCGGGCTCGAAGGTAGCAAAGCTCTACCTCGAAGAAGCCGGCTTGCTGGCCGAAATGGAGAAACTCGGTTTCGGTATCGTCGCCTACGCCTGCACCACCTGTAACGGCATGAGCGGAGCGCTGGATCCAAAAATCCAGCAGGAAATCATCGAGCGCGATCTGTACGCCACGGCAGTGCTGTCCGGCAACCGCAACTTCGACGGGCGCATTCACCCCTACGCGAAACAGGCCTTTCTCGCGTCGCCACCGCTGGTCGTCGCCTACGCGATCGCTGGTACGATACGATTCGATATCGAACGTGACGTGCTTGGTTACGACACCGACGGCAATCCGGTTACGTTGCAGGACATCTGGCCGAGCGACGCCGAAATTGACGCCATTGTCGCCAAACACGTGCGTCCCGAGCAATTCAACCAGGTCTATATTCCGATGTTCGACCTGGGACAGGTCGAGGCGGCAAAGAGTCCGCTTTACGACTGGCAGCCGCAATCGACTTATATTCGCCGGCCGCCCTACTGGGAAGGCGCGCTGGCCGGGCAACGTTCGCTCAGCGGCATGCGTCCGTTGGCAGTGCTCGGTGACAACATCACCACCGACCACCTGTCACCGTCCAACGCAATCCTCGCCTCGAGCGCGGCCGGTGAGTATCTCGCGAAAATGGGCCTGCCCGAGGAGGACTTCAATTCCTACGCGACCCACCGCGGCGACCACCTGACCGCGCAACGCGCGACCTTCGCCAACCCCAAGTTGCTGAACGAGATGGTGACCGAAAACGGCGCAGTCCGGCAGGGTTCGCTGGCGCGTATCGAACCGGAGGGCGAGGTGGCGCGGATGTGGGAAGCGATCGAAACCTACATGGCACGCGCGCAACCACTGATTATCATTGCGGGCGCCGATTACGGACAGGGTTCGTCCCGCGACTGGGCCGCCAAGGGGGTTCGTCTCGCCGGCGTCGAGGCCATCGTTGCAGAGGGCTTTGAGCGCATCCACCGCACCAACCTGGTCGGCATGGGCGTGCTGCCGCTGGAATTTCTGCCCGGCGAGACCCGCACGACTTACGCCATCGACGGTAGCGAGACTTTCGACGTCGTCGGCGAGCGTACGCCCGGAGCCGAACTGACCGTCATCATGCACCGGCGCGACGGCGAGCGTGTCGAAATTCGCGTTACCTGCCGGCTCGACACCGCCGACGAGGTGTCGGTGTACGAGGCAGGCGGGGTACTGCAGCGCTTCGCCCAGGATTTCCTCGAAGCCGGGGCGGCGGCATGACCGCGCAAGCGCAAATACGAATTCCCGCGACCTATATGCGCGGCGGCACCAGCAAGGGCGTTTTCTTCCGCCTCGAAGATCTGCCCGAAGCGGCGCAAGCGCCAGGCACAGCCCGCGACAACTTGCTTCTGCGCGTCATCGGCAGCCCCGACCCTTACGGCAAGCACACCGACGGTATGGGCGGTGCGACCTCGAGCACTAGCAAGACCGTGATCCTGTCTAAGAGCGCACAAAAGGATCACGACGTCGACTACCTGTTCGGCCAGGTTGCAATCGACAGGGCTTTCGTCGACTGGAGCGGCAACTGCGGCAATCTCACCGCCGCGGTCGGCGCGTTTGCGATCTCCGGCGGACTCGTCGACGCGGATCGGGTGCCGCGCGATGGCATTTCCGAGGTGCGCATCTGGCAGGCCAATATTGGTAAGACCATCATCGCCCACGTGCCAATGACCGCAGGCGAGGTGCAGGAAACTGGTGATTTCGAGCTCGACGGCGTGACCTTCCCGGCGGCGGAAGTGCGCATCGAGTTTCTCGACCCGGCAGATGCCGTGGGCGCAATGTTCCCGACCGGCGCAATCGTGGATACGCTCGAACTCCCGCAAGACGTGGTAGCAGCGGGCAGCCTGCAGGCGACCCTGATCAACGCCGGCATTCCGACGATCTTTGTGAACGCCGCGGATCTGGGTTACAGCGGCTGCGAATTACAGGAAGCGATAAACGACAACCCGGCCGCGCTGCTACGTTTCGAGAAAATCCGTGCATACGGAGCGCTACGCATGGGCCTGATCGACAATCTGGAACAAGCCGCAGAGCGTCAGCACACGCCCAAGGTCGCCATCGTTGCAGCACCCGCCGATTACAGCGCCTCAAGCGGCAAGGCTATTGCCGCCACGGATATCGATCTCAACGTGCGCGCTATGTCGATGGGCAAACTACATCACGCGATGATGGGCACCGCTGCGGTCGCGATCGCCACCGCAGCCGCGATTCCGGGCACTCTGGTGAACCAGGCTGCCGGTGGCGGCGAGCGCAAGGCCGTGCGCTTCGGCCATCCGTCGGGCACGCTTAAGGTAGGCGCCGAGGCTGCACGCCACGATGGCGAATGGGTCGTCGAGAAAGTCGTCATGAGCCGCAGTGCCCGCGTGTTGATGGAAGGTCAGGTACGCATCCCGGGCGACTCCTTTAAATAAAAAACATCAGGTCATTCCGCGAAGCGTCGGAATGACGCCATTAGGTTGTCAAGGCCTTTTGAATGCGAAGCAAAGGAAAATATACAACCGCTCAGGCTGGTGGAGAATATTTTCGAGTCAGCTCAAACAGTCAAAGGAAGGGATTAGCTTTACTGACTCCGTTGCTCGATAAAGCGGACGATTATCGCGATCAGGTCATCGGGCTCGAAGGGCTTGGAAATATGGTAATCCATACCGGCCTCGAGACTCTTGCTGGTATCACCTTCAAGCGCGTGCGCGGTCATCGCGATAATCGGAATCGATTTGAATTCCCCGCCCAGGGCGCGGATTCTCCGGGTAGCTTCATAGCCATCCATGATCGGCATTTGAACATCCATCAAGATTAACTCGTATTGCTGTTGTTGGACCTGTGCCATCGCTTCGGCGCCATTAACCGCAACATCGACATCGACCCCGGTTTCCTCGAGCATTTCCAGCGCGATCATCTTGTTGATATCGTTGTCTTCGACCAGCAGGATCCGATGACCAGCGAGAATTCCAGGCGCCCCGGCCGTGACGCCATCCTGTGCCTGGGCATACTCTGAATTGAAAGCAAGCTTGTAAACTATATCCAGCACCGTGGTGTACAGGCGCGAATGCGACAGGGGTTTGTACAGGCGCACATCGGCGCTGCCGTCTTCACCTGCACGGTTCTGTGGAACCAGGTGAACAAACCGCGTCTCCCTCCAGTCACTTTGATTACGCAGACGGTCGATCAATTCATTGACTGCCTGTTCGGATTCGGTCTGATCGATAATCAACACGTCGCAAGGCGTCAGCTCCGGCAAATCCGGGGACTTATCGGCGTCGTAATCGATTTGCTGGACCGCGCTGATGTTCCAGTGGGCCAGCATGTTACAGATCGAACTGCGTTGTAGCTCGAGCGGACTCAGGATGGCGATACTAAGATCCTGCAAAGCCTGTGGCGGTTTCCAGTCATAGACCGCTCGGTACTCGGCGTCGATAGCCAGCTCGAAGAAAAAGCGACTACCCTCGCCGGGGCACTCTCGATTTGCAGGCTGCTGTTCATGGCTTCAAGCAGCCGGCGACTAGTCTTCAACCCAAGCCCCATACCACCGGGTTCCTGGATATACCGGTTATCCATTTCAACTGAAAGGCAGCAGCAGTAATCGTTGCTGTTCGAGCTCAATACCGGCACCGCTATCCTTGACCCCAATTTCAATGCTGCCACCTTTATTGACGGCATAAATGGCGATTACCCCGTTATCGGTGAATTTGATCGCGTTGTTCAACAGGTTGTTCAATACCTGACGCAAGCGTAACGCGTCACCCTTGATCCAATGCGGTATATTGGGGTCAATATCGCTTACCAGCTCAAGTCCCTTGTTAATTGCCTCGGGAGCAAGAATGCTGGTTACGTCCTCGATTACTTCGGTAAGGTCGAGGCTTTCCAGCTCGATCGGAACCCAGGCCGAATCCATACGCGTATAGGCGAGCACGTCATTGATAATCGTCAGCAGCATGTTGGCGGAGTTCGACGCGGTATCCACATAACGTTGCTGGTTACGATCGAGCTGGGTCCGTCTCAACAGGTGCATCACGCCGAGAATACCGCTCAGGGGAGTACGAATTTCATGGCTTATACTGGCAGCAAACTCATCCCTGGCAGGATCAATCCGCTGCACAGATTGACTGCTCTGCTTTATGGATACATCTTGCCTGAGCAGGTAAAACAGGGCGATGGCAAATAGCATCCCCAGCACTACGCTTATCGATAAACGTTGCCCGGCAGTCAGTGCAGTAGGGTCAGAGTTGGCCCAGAGTATGCCCAGACCAAGAACAACGAGGAAACTGACAGCACAGGTTATTAATCTTTTCTTCGCGTGCATTGTGACAGGAAAGCGCGGCTACTCGAATAAGTCAAGAATATTAACGAGATCTTTTTTGCCCTCGGCTATTTCGTCAGATTCGAGACCTGCGAGCTCATGCGGAAACACCAGCCACTCGGCACTTTCATGCAGATAGTAGTCCGGCTCGAACCTGACACTATTTTTAGACGGCTTGTACCAGGGGCAGGCTACGCGAATTTCAGCAGGCGTGTTAAGACGTGACTGCTTCCTGATCGCCTTGATCAATGCGTCGACGCTACGCCCGGAATCAAATACATCATCGACGATCAACAGTCGATCGTCCGCATTAGCGTTCTCGATCAGGTAGTGCAAACCGTGGACACGGATTTTCTTGGCCTGCTTGTTGATACCATAGTAAGACGAGGTGCGCACCGATATATGATCGGTTTCGAGTCGCTTGAATTCGAAATACTCCTGCACCGCGATGCCAACCGGGGTGCCGCCGCGCCAGATGCCGATGATAAACTGTGGATGAAACCCGTCCTCAAAAATCAGATGCGCGAGCCGAAATGAGTCCTCGAGTAGCTGCTGAGCAGTTATAAATACCTTGTCCACGATAATCCATCCGCCAGTAAACAATGCCCAATTCTGTCACAAGCCCGCAATCACAGCTACCCTCTGTCGTCCAGCGACCCTCCAGGCACGAGCCCTCGGAGTCTGACCACTTTTTTTTGCCGAGAATTTCGCTCGTGGCATATAAAGCACCGAAAAACCTGCCCTGACTCCTGCGAAGAAAGACGGCTGACACTTAACTTAACCAGGGCGCGATCAGGGAAGTTCGAGGAGTCGTTGCGCGGAATCGGGGATGAAGAAATCGATGCAATTGTCGCCGGGGCCGGTGCGGTCGACGCAAATAAAACGCATCGCCGCATATGGGGTCAGTAACACGTGGTGCCAGGTGCCGAGACGATAATTGATGCCCTGGCGTCCATTGGTGACGAAGGCCTGCAGCTTGTCCAGCTCGGGCTGGTTGCCCGCCGGACATACGACCACGATAAAAGGACTGGAATCGAGGGGCAGGAAAGCCTGGCTGCCGAGGGGGTGATATTCCAGATGGTCGACCCGGCGCGGCAGGTCGAATTTCCTGCTATCCACCAGGCTGATGATGGCACGCGCCTGCTCACCGGCCAGCTCGACATCGGCCAGCGCATGATAGCGATCGGCCATACCCTTGTTGATCGGAAAGGAGTCATGCCCCTCGAACTCGACAACATCGCCGAATGGCGAGAATTCGGCGCTACTCAGGAGCTGTACAGGAAGTTTATTATCCATCTATCTTGCCGAGGATCCTGACCCGGCTGAGGCCACCGTCCGGGAAAACATTGACTCTGACATGGCTAACCGCACCGATATCCTGCACTGCTTCACTGAATTCATGCACCTTGTCCATTGCCATTTTCTGCGCTGGCAACAGTTCTTGCCAGAACTGGCTCTGGGTAACTATGGAAGCGGCGGTGCCGGCAGTCACCATGGCCGCCTGCAGCGAACAGCGATCGGGGTAATTTCCCTTGAAAAACGCGGTATCGAGAATAATCTGTTCCACCTTGCCAGGATGCCCCAGTTCGATTATGCACCAGTCGTTGCCGGGCTCGCGACGGCGCCGGGTTTCCCAGCCATCGCCCATGTTAACGCCGCGACCGGGGTTGAGCAGGTTGGCTGCCGCACCAAAATGGGCATCGTTCCACGCAATCGCACGTGCGCCGAGCTCTACCGCGGCGAGGTCCAGCACTGCCGCTTTATCCAGTGTCGTGATATCGCTGACAACCCGGCCATGGATGCGCAGGCGGGCAACGCCACCATCCGGGTAGATATTCAGGCGTACATGGGTGAAGCAGGCATTACTATCAATCGTAAAATAATGGTGGCTATCGCCTTGCAGGCTGGTCGACGGGATCAGCGTTGTCCAGTCAGTACCTGCGTCGGGACTGCCGGCGCAGTGACAGGCTTCGAGCGATGCCGCCGGTGGGTAATTCCCGGTAAAATGCGTGGTATCGATATCGATACCCTTGATTTCACCGGCCAGACCCAGTTTGACGATGGCATGGTCATAACCTCCGTTACGGCGTCGGCGGGTTTCCCAGCCATCCATCCACTTACCGTTATCGTCGAACTTACCGTCGATAAAAATCGGTGCCTGCGGCTCAAGCATGCGGCTGCACTCGGCGAAAAAATCGTCGCTGCAGGAAACAATTTCGGCGCCGAGGCGGGGTTGTGCCAGGTTGATCCACTGATCGATAAATGCGGGAGTATTTTCAGTCATTATATTTACCTTCAGGCGGCGGCCTTTTCCAGTAAGCGCCGCGCCTGTTCGTTGTGTTGTTGAATTAAAGCGGGTAGATCCAGACCGGTAATTTCACCCTGCTCAACCACCACCTGGCCATTGATTACTGAAAGCCAGGCGTTGACCGGCGCACAGGTAAGCAGCCCTGCCACCAGATCACCACCCGCGCCCGCGTGCTGGATGCCGTCGATGCGATAGGCTACCAGGTCTGCCGCCTTGCCCGGCTCCAGGCTGCCGATATCATCGCGTCCAAGCACCGCGGCACCGCCGCGGGTGGCGAGCTCAAGCGCCTCGCGCGCGGCAAAGCGATCGGCGCTGGATTCAAAACCCGGCCAACCGACACGCTGCAACAGCATCGCCTGGCGCGCTTCGCCGAGCAAATGGTTACCATCGTTACTCGCCGAGCCGTCGACACCGAGACCGACACGAACCTCCGCGTCAATCATTTCACGCACCGGCGCGATGCCCGAAGCCAGGATCATGTTGCTGCTCGGGCAGTGGCAAACCCCGCTGCGGGTCGCGGCGAGCATACCGATTTCAGTACTATCCGGGTGCACCATATGCGCGAACCAGACATCGTCGCCGGTCCAGCCCAGGCTTTGCATGTATGCCAGGGGTCGCATGCCGAACTGCTTTTCACAGAAGCGGTTTTCATCGATGGTTTCGGCCAGGTGGGTATGCAGGTTGACCCGCGGGTGGCGGCGCGCAAGTGCGGCGGTCTTGCGCATCAGTTGCGGAGTTACGCTAAACGGAGAACAGGGCGCGAGCCCTATGCGCAGCATCGAAAAGGGTTCAGGATCGTGAAACTCGGCAATGACACGCTCACAATCGGCCAGGATATCCGCCTCGTCTTCGCAGACGTTATCCGGTGGCAAACCACCCTGGCTTTGACCCAGGCTCATGCTGCCGCGCGTCGGATGAAAGCGCACCCCGAGCTCACGTGCGGCGCGAATCTCGTCATCCAGGCGGGCCCCGTTGGGAAACAGGTACAAATGGTCCGCTATCGTCGTCGCACCGGCCAGCATTAGCTCCGCCAGGCCCAGTTTTGCGCTGACATAGACCGCGGTAGCGTCCATCTGCCCCCAGATCGGGTACAGGGTTTGCAGCCAGTCAAATAACGACTTTCCCTCTGCGGTACCAATACTGCGCGTCAGGGTCTGGTATAAATGATGATGGCAGTTCACCAGGCCAGAAACAGTAATGCATCGAGCCATGTCGCTTTTGACGGAAGTCAGCACTGGCAAATGTGATCTCAATGATTTT
Organism: uncultured Gammaproteobacteria bacterium; assembly: GCA_963793595.1. Taxonomy (GTDB): domain Bacteria; phylum Pseudomonadota; class Gammaproteobacteria. The sequence continues at coordinate 20,500 of CAWCBX010000055.1, forward strand.
TTGGACCTCTTTGGCCACCGTGCTGCCCATGATTATGAATTACGGGAACAAGGCTTATCAAGAAAGTGATGCTTTAATTGAAAAACTCCTGAAAAGATCCTCTACTGGACCTATAGTTGAATCAACGCTGACGCTGGTTCCAAAGGGACGTTTATTTCGAGGCTCACAGTCAAGCGAGCTCAAAAATTCCAGACCCTTAAAGAAGATGCAAAGCACCATTCCATGAGAGCATTGTCCTCCTTACGTAAAATATTGCTTGAACTGGATAAAAGGTGGAATCTCGAAGGAAAAATCTTTTATTTGACCATCAAAGAAATTATGCAAATCAGAGGACCGCTTCCAAACAACTATTCTAAAATTATTGATGAACGTTTTCAGGAAGCAACAATTTTTGATGTTTTGAAACTACCGACAGAGTTGTCCATATTACAGTTAGAACAGATGGAATTTGACGCTTCGGGGCGTTCACTTTCTTCCGCCATCCGTAAAGGATCATTACAGGGAATCTGCGTTTCAGGGGATAAGGAAATAATTAGCTCTGTAAGGATTGTCAATGACCTGGATGAATTTGATGATTTTCAACAAGGCGAAATTATCGTTGCGCGTTTCACTGATCCGAGCTGGGTGCCATTATTTCCAAAGGCAGCAGGCTTAGTTACCAAAGTGGGTGGATGGCTGAGCCATTCCACCATTGTCGCACGTGAATATGGTCTCCCTTGTATCGTATCCGTTCGGCGTCGATGTGGCGTCAATCGTCCCTGTTAAACGCCAGTTGAAGCAGGAGTTCGGTTTCGGTACGCCTGGCGCGCAAGACCCCTGGCAAAAACCGACGGAAGGCCAACAGGAAACCGTGATGGTCACGGGCGATCTGAATTCCGCGCTGGTTGAATGGGTTGTCCAGTACCGCATCGCCGATCCCGCCAAGTTCCTGTTCGAGGTTCGCCAACCACGGGGAACCCTGCGCCACGTATCCGAATCTGTCATGCGCGAGGTGGTGGGCGACCGCACCGTTGACGAAGTGCTGACCATCGGCCGCCAGGAAATAGAAAGCGAAGCATTGGTCAAAATGCAAGTGCTAGCCACCAAGTACGAAATGGGTATCAGCATCGACCAGGTACAGTTGAAGAACATCAACCCGCCGGGTCCCGTGCAGGATTCATTCAACGAGGTCAACCAGGCCCAGCAGGAAAAGGAAAAACTGATCAACGAAGCAAGGCGTGATTACAACAGGGTCATCCCGCTGGCCGAAGGTGAGAAAGATCAGCGTATCCGCGAAGCCGACGGCTACCGCCTGAAGCGGATCAATGAAGCGGAAGGCGATGCTGCCCGCTTCAATGCCCTGTTCGAGGAATACAGTAAAGCGCCCGAGGTAACCCGCAGGCGCATATACCTGGAGACCATGCAGGAAATATTGCCCGGCCTGCATTCGAAAATTATCGTCGATGAGCAATCGCAGGGAATTCTGCCGCTGCTCAATCTCGACACGAAGAAAGGAGAGCAGAAATGAGTAAAGCTAAGAATATTGGCGGCCTCGTGCTCCTCGTCATCGCGGCATTTGTGTTAATGAATTCGGTCTACACGGTCAGCGAAGTGCAACAGATGATCATCACCCAGTTCGGCAAGCCGGTCGGGGAGCCGATCACCACGGCCGGGCTGAAAGTGAAAGTTCCGTTCATCCAGGAACTCAACCCCATCGATAAAAGAGTGCTCGAGTGGGACGGCAATCCTTCCGATATGCCGACCAAGGACAAGCTCTACATCTCGGTCGACCTGTTTGCACGCTGGCGGATCGTTGACCCGTTGCAGTATTTTCTGCGCCTGCGTGACGAGCGCAGCGCGAAATCACGCCTCGACGATATACTCGGCAGTGAGACACGCAACGCCGTGGCCAAGCATGAATTGATAGAGATCATCCGCACCACCAAGGACCGTGAACCGTTGCGCGATTCATTACTGGCAGGTTCACAACAGGATGTGAAATGGGGCGCGCTGGTACCGATTCAAAAAGGCCGCAAACTGGTGGAGGATGAAATATTCAATGCCGCTGCTGAAAAGGTCGAGGTATTCGGCATTGAATTGCTGGACATTCGCTTCAAACGAATCAATTACAATCAAAGCGTCAGGCCGAAAATATACGACCGCATGATCTCCGAACGACGACAGATTGCGGAGCGTTTTCTGTCAGAGGGCAAAGGCGAGGCCGCCAGAATTCGCGGCAACCGCGTGCGCGACCTGAACAAGATACAGTCTGAAGCCTACCGGGAAGTCGAGGAGATTCGCGGCCTGGCGGACGCAAAAGCGACCGAAATCTATGCGCGGGCTTATAATCAAAGCGCCGAGGCGGTGGATTTTTATGAATTTACGCGTACTATGCAGTCGTATCAATCGATTATTGCCAACGATACGACGCTGGTCCTGTCTACCGACAGCGACCTTTTCAAGTTCTTGAAGGGCATGGACGCCGGGGAAGAATGAACATTCTTTCTGGTGTAAAACAGGAACGTGTGATTAACTACAGAATCCCTGATCTGTTGGGTAAATAAATAGAGGAGTTCTTCTCATGAAACGCAAACTTACTATTCTGATAATGATGTTGATGATTGCAGCACTCAGCGCCTGTGGCAAAAGCGATAGTGGCCACAGCGAGGCAGCCAAGGAGCACGCTTCTGACGCTGTTGAGCACGTAAAAGAAGCCGGATCTGAAGTCGCAGCCGCGACCAACGAAGCTGCTGCCGCAGCGGGCGATGCAGCCAGTGACGCTTACGATGCAGCCGGTGAAGCTGCCAGTGACGCCATGGACTCGGCCGGTGAAATGGCCAGTGACGCCTATGATGCGACGGCTGCAGCAGCCAGTGACGCCATGGATTCGGCCGGCGAAATGGCCAGCGACGCCATGGATTCGGCTGGCGAAATGGCCGACGATGCTGCCGACGAAGCGGGCGAAATGGCCGAAGATGCCGCTGACAAGGCAAAAGCGAAAGTAGAGGACCCCGACGGCTCAGGCGGCTGAGTCTGGTCTTCCCTGCAAAAACGGGGCCAGGCTCAATTGATTCCACGTGAATTCAATTGAGCCTGGCCCCTTTTGCATGTTCAGCGTTTCCGGGTAACTGACCGGGAGAACCTGTTTGAATATTTCACAGCTGGAAACACCCGCGCTGCTGTTGGACAAAAGCAAACTTGAGACCAACATAGAGCGAATACACGAGCGTCTGCATGATCTCGGGGTCAACCTAAGGCCCCACGGTAAAACCGCAAAAAATATCGATGTCATCAAGATGGCCCTGAAGGGCCAGCCGGGTGGCATTACCGTGTCCACGCTGAAGGAAGCCGAGTACTATCTCGAACACGGAATCACCGACATCATCTATGCCGTTGGCATTGCGCCGGTCAAGCTCGACCGCGTCGCAGGCCTGATCAGGCAGGGCGCCAACCTGGCGCTGTTGCTGGATTCCAAAGAACAGGTCGGCTTTGTCGCCGAAAAAGGCCGCGAACACGGTCTGACCATCCCCGCCCTGATTGAACTCGACTGCGACGGTCATCGTTCCGGGCTGCGTGCGAATGATCCGTTGTTGCTGGACATCGGCCAATTGATGCAGCGTGAAGAAGGCATCGCGCTGGCGGGGGTGCTCACCCATGCGGGTGAATCCTACCAGTGCAAAACCACCCGCGAAATCCAGGCAATGGCGGAAACCGAACGCAGCGTGGCCGTCAGCTGTGCCGAGCGGTTGCGCCGGCATGGCCTGCCCTGCCCGATCGTCAGTGTCGGCTCGACACCAACGGCCATGTACGCTCAGGATCTGACGGGGGTAACGGAAGTCCGGGCCGGGGTTTTCATGTTCCACGACCTGGTGATGGCCGGCCTGGAAGTCTGTGATGTCAAAGATATCGCAACCTCCGTACTGACCTCGGTCATCGGGCATCAAAAGCATAAAGACTGGGTTATCACCGATGCGGGCTGGATGGCGCTGTCACGTGACCGCGGAACGGCCTCACAAGCGGTCGACCAGGGATCCGGCGTGGTGTGCAGCCTTGCCGGTGAACCGCTCCATGACATGATCATCTCGGACACCAACCAGGAACATGGGATTGCCTCAAGCCGTTCAGCTGCAGAATTGCCCTGGGAAGACTTTGCTCTGGGCAGCCTGCTGCGTATTCTGCCCAACCACGCCTGCGCAACCGCTGCAATGTTTGACCGCTATTACCTGGTCGATGGCGGAGAGGAAGTGATCGATGTCTGGCCAAGGGTCAGCGGTTGGTAGAGTTCACACCGGAGTTGGACGATTCGTACCACGGCCTGGTGCGGTTGACAATCCACACCACTGACAGCATCACCGGCACCTCCACCAGCACACCGACAACCGTGGCCAGCGCTGCGCCGGACTGCAATCCAAACAGGCTGATCGCAGCCGCCACTGCAAGCTCGAAGAAATTACTGGCGCCGATCAGTGCCGAAGGAGCGGCCACGCAATGCTGCACGCCGAACCTGCGGTTGAGCCAGTATGCCAGGCCCGAGTTGAAATAGACCTGGATCAGGATCGGGATCGCCAGCAGCAGGATAACCACGGGCTTGGCGATGATCTGACTGCCCTGGAAGCCGAACAGCAACACCAGGGTGACCAGCAGCGCAGACAAGGAGACCGGGTGCATCCTGTTCAGCACACGCTTCAGCCTTGCCTCACCCTGTTCATCACGCATCAGCCAGCGGCGCCAGATGCTGGCGGCAATCACCGGCAGCACGATATACAGGACCACGGACAGAAACAACGTATCCCAGGGCACGTGGATGGACGAAATGCCCAGCAACAGGGCGACGATCGGTGCAAAGGCGAACACCATGATCAGGTCGTTCAGGGCCACCTGTGACAAGGTGAAACCCGGGTGACCGTCACTGAGGTTGCTCCAGACAAATACCATCGCCGTGCAGGGCGCTGCGGCCAGGATGATCAGGCCCGCGATGTAGCTGTCGAGCTGGTCCGGCGGCAGCCAGCCTGCGAACAAATTGCGGATGAAGATCCAGGCCAGAAACGCCATCGAGAATGGTTTGACGGCCCAGTTGATAAATAAGGTCACGCCGACGCCCTTCCAGTGCTGGCGGACCTCGACCAGCGAATGGAAGTCAATCTTGAGCAGCATGGGCAGGATCATCAGCCAGATCAGCACGGCCACCGGCAGGTTGACGCTCGCGATTTCCATTCCACCAAGCCGCTCGAACATACCAGGGAACATTTGCCCGAGCGCGATGCCTGCAACGATACATAATGCGACCCAAAGGCTCAGGTAGCGTTCAAAAAACGGCATTTGAGCGCCGGCGGCACGCCGGGCGGTGGTTTCACATTGGCTGCTCACGTTGCTGGCTCCACGGTAAGATGTTGTAGCAAGTCGCGGACCCTGCGCTCGACCTCATCACGGGTTTCCCGAAACTCGCGCATGATCTGCTCTTCGCTGCCGCTGGCTTTGGCCGGGTCGGTCAACGGCCAGTGGACCTTTTCGACACCCGCTGGCAATACCGGGCATTGTTCGTCGGCGTGGCCGCAGACGGTCACCACGACATCGGCTTCTTCCAGCATGACAGTGTCGACGATTGTCGACTCCTGACCCGATATATCGATGCCTGCATCCGACATGATCGCGATGGCGCGCGGATTCTTGCCATGCGCCTCGATACCGGCCGATTTCACCTTGAAAAGGTCTCCGCCCAGCCGCTTGGCCCAGCCCTCGGCCATTTGCGACCGGCAGGAATTCCCGGTACAAAGAAACAATATATTGATAGCGTCACCCACAGGTAACCCCTCCTGGTCTGTTGGTCATTGTTTTCAGCCGGCTCCGGTCATTTGAAAATTGCTCCAATGAGCGTAACTGCTGAAAAACCTGTTCAATGGATGCGCTGGCCCACTTCGGCAAATCCGGATTGATGCGGTAGTGCATCCATGTCCCTTCCCTGCGTGCAGTGACGATTCCCGCATCGCGCATTAGCGCCAGGTGCCGCGAAACTTTTGGTTGGGATTCTTCGAGCGTGAAAGTCAGTTCACACACACATGTCTCCTGCTCTTCCCGGATAAGCATCAGTGATCTCAGCCGGGTTGAATCAGAGAGCAGGTTAAACAGTTGTTCTGGTGACATGTCAGCTATTATATATGCTTAATCGTATATATGAAATGGCGGATATAGTTCCTATTGGGAATCTCTGTGGCCGGTCCCAACATAGCAGCGTTCTGGCATTGCGGGCAGACATACGACCGCGACCGGTCTGCAGCCTGCTTGAAGCAAGGCTGTTCCGGTCATCTCAAGTTGCGCTGGCCGTATGGGTGCCAAAAACCAGGGAGTTGTTTAATGACCCGGGCAAACCCATGTACAGTGTTGCATGGATTCCTCAAAATCAAAGAAGTCACGTGTTCCAACTACCCGCTTAGGTCGCCTGGCAAGGCTGGGGCTGACCGCCGGAGAGCTGGCAATCGGTGGTGCGGCGGAATCTGTCCGCCGGCTGGCCAGAACAAGCCCCGATGAAGCCTACAACGCATTGCTGACAGCCACCAACGCCAAAAAGCTGGCCAACCGGCTCGCCGGGATGCGTGGCGCCGCCATGAAAATGGGGCAAATCCTGTCAATGGAGAGCGCTGATTTTCTCCCGCGGGAGTTTTCCGACGCTTTAGCCGTCCTGCGCGATTCCGCCGATACGATGCCGTTGACACAGATCAAGAGGGTCATGGGGCGGGAGTACGGCAAAGGCTGGCAGGATCGATTCATCGATTTTAACTTTGAACCCATCGCAGCCGCCTCGATAGGCCAGGTGCACCGCGTGGTCACGGAGGATGGGCGTGACCTGGCGCTGAAAATTCAATACCCGGGCGTGGCTAAAAGCATCAATAGCGACGTCGACAACATGGCCATGCTGATGCGCCTGATCAACCTGCTGCCGGTCGAAATCGATATTTCCGGCATCGTCAAGGAAGCCAAGCGCCAGTTACACCAGGAAGCTGACTACATCGTTGAGGCCCGGTACCTGCGGGAATATAAAAAGCTGGTCGAGGACGAGCCGCGCTTCGTGGTTCCCGGTGTACATGATGACATGACCACCAAGCGCATCCTGGCGATGGACTATATTGATGGCCAGCCATTGGAATCGATCAGTGCAGACGATGTATCACAGGAGTTGAAAAACGGCGTGGGCGCCCTGCTCCAGCACCTGATGTTCCGCGAGTTGTTCGAGTTTCGAACCATGCAATCCGACCCCAATTTCGCCAACTACCTTTACCAGCCGGAAACGAACCGCGTGGTACTGCTCGATTTCGGCTCCACGGTAAACTTCGAAGAAGAATTCACCCGCCGCTATGCAAGGATTGCCCGCGCGATGATCGACGGGGATGACCCAGCAGTTCGCCGCCTGGCCGAGCAGATGGGCTATATCCACCCGGGTAACAGCGAAGAGTACATAGCACGGATACTAAACATAATCCGCCTGGCCTCGGAACCGGTCATCCAGGGGGGCGTTTACGATTTTGGCGCCTCGACCGTGTTTACCCGCGGCCGCGAAGCGGGCCTTGAAATCTTCTTCGACGATATGAGCGAGTATCGCGTACCGCCACCGGAAACGATGTTCCTGCACCGCAAACTGGTCGGCTGTTTCATGCTGTGTTCACGTCTTGGCGCACGCGTGGATGTGCAAAAGCTGATCAGTCCGTTCTTACCAGAATAGAACGCTCATGGGGGCAGTCGAACTGTGACTCGAAAAAGTCACGGCACTCCACCCTGGCCGCAGCCGCGAGATCGGCTGTTTGAATGCCCCAAACTCCCCGAGTATAGTTGACAGGCAAACGGCTTGGTGCCCGATTGAGATCCGCGGTTTGTAAAGGGGCCATGCCGGGTGAGAACAATTTCACTCCCAGTCCGTTTCATGGACGGCAAATACAGGAGGTCGAGCATGATTTATGCAAGAATCCCGGGGTTTCTGCTGGTGGCAGTTATGGTGCTAAGCGGGTGCAACTTGAGTATCAATTCACCCATCGTCGTGCCTGACGGTGAAACCCGTTCTGGCTCCCTGACGACTGTTAACGGCGATATCTCGATTGGCAAGGACTGCACCATCGAAGGCAGCAGCACCACCGTGAATGGCTCGGTAATGGTCGGCGACCGCTCCAGTGTCGATGACCTGAGCGCTGTCAATGGTTCGATTCGAACCGGCGAAGACGTGAACGTCAATGGCGACGTCGAATCGGTCAACGGGTCGGTCGAACTCGGCCCCGGGTCCGAAGTCTCCGGCAAGGTAGGAACGGTGAACGGTGCGATCGAACTCGACCGGACCATTGTCCAGCATGACCTGCGGACGGTGAACGGCGATATCGAACTGCGGGACAACTCTGTCGTCAAGGGTAACGTCGTGATCGAGGACAAGGTAAACGTCACGGATCGCCAACGGCCGATCGAGATCGAGGTGACCGGCGGATCAATCATCGAAGGCGATGTCGTGGTCAAGCGGGATGTCGAAGTTCGCCTGGTTCTTAGTGAGGGTGGCAAGGTGCTCGGCCAGGTCGATGGCGCCGAAGTCATAGACGACCAGGCTGACTCAACCGGCGACTGATTGGCCCATTAACGTCATTAGCAACCGTATACGGAGCTCATACCCTGAACGGATGAGGAGATATTTGTCATGGCTACTGTCGAAAACGTGCAACTTGCTATAACGGCTTCCACCACGAAACCGGGTTACAGCGACATCGCATATTCATACGAACTGCATCCCAGCGAGCTGGACTATACCTGGAAGCGCGGCTACACCATGAGCGCGGTATTGTGCGGCAAAGACGTGATCGAAGATGATGTACTTGCCTGGGGAAAGGATGAACACAAGGTGCAATTTGACGATTCCGGGCCGTGCGAGCCCATGAAGGTGCAAAGGGTTTTTGAAGTTGAAACAAAAGTTCTGGATGAAGATTTGTTCGGGGATGACGAAGTCTATTTGATACTCGAAGCACGCTCCGGTTTGAAGCCCGACGCAGCCGGGGAAGACCTGGTGATAGGCAAGAGCAATATCATTACCGGAAATTTCTGAGCGCGGGAGTTGCCGAACTTCTTACTTGATGAACGCCTGCCCTTCACGGATACGCGGACATCAGTCAATCACAATTATCCGGGACAGGAGCAACTGAAAACGGCCGGTAGCAGACGTCAATTATTTATTTACTCTGGCACTTCACTCTGACTTTATAAATTTGTTCGCTTATCTCAGCAGGAGGGCGGAAAACAAGACGATCCAAGTCACAGCAAACGTGGCATTGAAAGTCGGTGCAAACAGGTGCTTTTTTCGCTTGCTTGTGACGGCACCCGCCGCCACCAAGGCAACCACTGCGGATACAACAGTCAAGCTAATCCACAACAGTAGGGCAAAGCTAAATGCCCTTGCTGGATTGTCAGGGTCAGACGTAAACATCGGTACAGCGGTGATTACGTAGAGGGGTATGTAGAGAAGGATAACGCGAGGGAATCTGAACCAGCGTTCAAATGCTTCAATCAGCCAACTGTTCATGCCAACCATGTTACCCCCTGATAATTTGTAAAGGTAGTCGAGACCTATTGGCGACCGCTTCTGGCCGAATCCAGTCCCTCTCGCTACTGAGTTTCATGTGAAAAGAGCGACAGCTTTTCACCGCAAAGCGGAACTCCTGGAATCGCTGATTTCTGTGTTATGAATGCACCCTAACGGCCAGAAGCAGACCCCGTCATATTGAAAGAGCCGCCAGTGATTGACGGCTCCTTCTTTGATCTCTTACCAGTCAATCAAATTGACAGACTAGTCAGGTAAACCGGAATATTCCAATTCGCCATAACAATCACCTTCCCATGTATAAGCGAACGGGTTATTTTCCGGGATGAACAGGGGAGAGGCTGCGATGTCACAATCGAACTGACCCGTTGCCCCGGTGAAACGGCCGGTACCACCGGTGATCTGCATGTGAAAGATAGCCTGCCATGAAGCGTCCAGCAAATTCCAGCAGGCATCCAAGGCAAACTGCTCGGTGAACAGCATATCGCCGTTCGCGGCCGTAAAGATCAAATGGAAGTAGAAAGCTCCAATTCCTACTTCGGTTTCGGAACAAGACGGATTTTCAATTAGACCGGAATTTTCATGAATGCCCTTGACGGTAACTTTTCCGAGGTGTGAAAACCTGCCAGTACCGTCCTCTACAGAGGCTACCATCCCATCATCATTGGAATCATAAGCAGTCGGAAATTGGGTGCCCGACATGTGTCCTCGAAACTCTTCTGCACTAGCGTTCGCAGGTAAAAGTGATACCAGCGAGAGTAGGATCACTGTCGTAATAACATGAAATAATTTCATAATTAACCTCCATTAAATTGCCAACTAAGCACGGCCTGAACCGCTAGTGGATCGGGAGGTTATTGGATTCTTAATTAAAGACTTATATGAATAATCTGGCGATGGAATAGCGGTTGATGCCGCATATTTAATTATAGACCGTGGCATTCTAAATTTCTGATTAAATTGAGCAATGCATGGCCGCTATTGGCCGGTTTCCGTTATTTGAGTCAATAGAATTTGCGGCCCTTCAGTATCTGCTATGCATTTCTAAGCCGTCGCTCAAATGGCATGAATTTATACTGTCTGTAGGGCAAGACCCGGCCATGAGCAGACGTTCACGCTTCTAATACTCATTTCAGCAAGATTGTCACTTTTTGTTTTCCATAACGTCTGTTAATGAGTCAACATATATCTGAGAAATAGATATACAAGAACACACATCTTCATAGTATCTGTCAACGCAATGGGAGTATTGATTGAAAATTTCCAGGGATTCAGCCATTAGCCTATTGGTTTTCTTTGCTTTGCTGATCGTTTGCACGGCGGTTGGGTACTGGCTGATATTCAGATTGGGTAGAGCCACACCTATCATGCTGGCTGTGGGCGTTGCCACGATCCTGACTTGTTTAATAAGAAAACGTAGTCTGGCGAATTTGGGTTGGGCCTGGGGAAGTTGGAAATACCAATGGATCAGTTATCTGCTACCGCTGGTTATCGTGTTTGTAGCCTATTTGATCATCTGGGCTGCGGGTTTCGGCGGTTGGTACAACTCCGAATTTGTGCTTCAACAAATGCAGGACTACAACCTGGTCAATTGGAGCGCCGCCAGCGTGATTATTTTTCATTTTTTCCTCACAGCAACTTACAGTTTTGTTCTATTGCTGCCTTCAGTCCTTGGTGAAGAGATGGGCTGGCGGGGTTTTCTGGTACCCGAACTGGCTAAGTTCATGTCTTTCACCAATGTTGCGCTCATAAGTGGATTGATATGGTCAGTGTGGCACTGGCCAATGATGCTTAAGGGCTTTTACGGCAATGACGTTACGCCTTTGTACTACCAACTCTTCTTTTTTACCCTGCTCATGGTTTCCAATTCCGTGATCATGACCTACCTGCGCTTCAAGACTAATAGCCTTTGGACAGCGGTGATATTTCACATGAGTGGAAATGTTTTTCTGCAAAAGGTATTTGCACCTTTGACGATTGATACTGATAGTTCTGCCTGGTACGTGAATGAATTTGGTCTCGTGCCAGCAATCATCGCTTTTGTGATTGCGGTCCAATTTTGGAAAAAAGGCAAAGCGGAATTTAAGGATCTAAGTGGCTGGAGAAGTTCTGCCACCGTATGAGCCCAGCAAACATCCGCTCCTGGCCGACTCCAGTTATTCACTTCGCTGAAATTCTCGGTTGATGGATGTCTGCTTCCTGCCAGTAAGCAGCTATATGAATTGCATAAATTTTGGCATACCAAATAGCAGCAAACGGCCAGTAGCGGTCCTTGACCTTTAAAAGGGGCTAATCTCCGTTTTGGACCCCAGGCAAAACTTCAGTATGATGCATGGCAACTGCATTAAATTTGTAGTGACATAATAGTTTCAATATACTCGGTGATGCGGTTGTAACCGCTGCTCTATCGCTGGTGTATTCATAAATACTGCACACAGTCAGCATCACCTAACCGGGCAGCTTCCGAATGGTGCAGAGCCGATTTGGCTCACCGCCACTTCAAACTGAGGGGAACGATGATGAGAAAACTCACCACCATAACTTTAGCTTTCGCTTGCATATTCATGCTCCTTCCCGTTGTTGACGATGCGGAGGCCGGCGGACTGGGCAAGGGCAAACTTCGCCAGGATCAGTTGGAGATCGGGCGCGGGATGCTCGAGGTTCAGAACGTGGACTGGACCACGCTGCTGCGCTACTACGCCGACGACATCGAGTACCACGATTCGATCGTCGACGTCTACGGCATCGATATGTTGACGCAGTTCCTCGCGCGCCTCTACGGCAGCTCGCCGGACCTCGTCACGACGATCGAGGATGAAACCGTGGTGGGCGGCGTGTACTCGGCGACCTGGACGATGACAGGCACCTTCATCGGTCAGGTGCCTTATGAAGCCAAGGGCATTTCGATTATCAAGTTCCGTCCCGGGAGTAGGGAGGTCTATTACTGGCGGGACTACTATACCGAAGGCGACATCATGGCCAATGCCCCCGGATTCGGTGACGCGGTCGCCGGGTTCCGCTGGTACTACCGGTGCGCCGTCAATCCAAGCCCCGAGTTAGGGTGCCCTCCTGCGCCGGCCACGACCGACGCCCTTTCCGAAACGACGCCTTTGATCGACGTGCCGCCGTCGCATAGCCGCGCGGGCGGCGTGGTTCGGTTGCGCCAGGAACGTCTCAATGTCGGACGCGCGCTTGTAGAGATCAACGCCTCGAACTGGCAATCGCTGCTGCCGTTCTACACCGACGATTACCAGTATTACGATCCGATTGTCTACATCGATGGCTTCGACGAGCTGGTGCCCTTCTTCGCGCGGCTGTTCGCCAGTTCGCCCGACCTGATCACCACGGTCGAGGATGAAATGCTGGTCGGCAACGTGTACACGGCGACGTGGACGATGGAGGGTAAATTCGACGGCGTGCCCTATGAAGCCAAGGGCATGTCGATCCTCAAGTTCGAGCCCTGGAGTACACAGGCGTACTACTCGCGGGACTACTACAGCGAGGCGGACATCATCGGCGACCATCCCCCCGCTCCTCCCGGCGGTGGAGCAATTCCGGGTCTTCTACAAGTGTGTCGTGGACCCGG